>NZ_CP039712.1:841250-1184375 GCF_005145005.1 Vagococcus zengguangii | reverse complement strand
ATGTCAAGCTAAACAAAAAGCTTTGGTTACATTTGGTGAAAACAACACATCCGCTGACGTTTCGTTTGCTAGTGTGAATGAACATACCTTTACGATTGCACCGAATGCTTGGACAATTGATGGAGAGTTTTCGTTAAAAGTGGAAGGTGTCTTCAATCAAAGTAACGCAACGAGTGCACTACTTGCGTGCTCGTTAGTTTCTGATGCTCAACCAAGTATCTATCAACAAGGGTTAGAAGAAACCGTTATTCCAGGTCGAATGGAAAAGGTTATGGCCGGAGAAACACCTGTTTATATTGACTTTGCTCATAATTATTTAAGTCTAGATAATTTACTAGCTCACGTTCATCAAAGTTATCCGGATCATGAAATCAAACTTGTTATTGGAAGTACAGGTGATAAAGGCGTTGAACGTCGCATGGATTTTGGTAAGGTAATTAACCGCTATGTCACACATGCGATTTTGACAAGTGATGATCCTGGAACTGAGGATCCGCAAACCATTGCTGAAGTGATTCAAGCGTATATCAATGACAATGTCAGAACTGAAATCATTTTAAATCGTAAAGAAGCGATTCTATATGCCTTAAAAAATGCTACAGCCAGTGATGTCGTGATCGTTGCAGGTAAAGGAACAGATAAATATCAAATTATTGGGACACAAAAGATTGCCTATCAGGGTGATCGTAATATAGTGGATGAATTTATATCGAAGGAAGATGTTATTAATGGATAAAGCAGCAATCGCAGAAAAATTTACGGTGATTTTGTTAGGTAGTGATATTAATGTATATGGCATGGCTCGTGCCTTCCATGAAGAATATGGGATTATTTCAGAAGCTCATAGCCTAATGCATTTATCACCAACTAAATTTAGTAAAATTGTCAATGTACATGCACATGATAACTTTAATGAGCCAGAAGGATTCATTAAAGCTATGCGCCAAGTAAAAAAAGATTATGAAAATAATGGTAAAGTGAATATCCTTTTACCATGTGGTGACGGCTATACTGAATTAATCGCAATGTATAAAAACGAATTAGAAGAGACGTTTATTTGCCCAACGATTGATATCGCGTTACAAAAACAATTAGAAGATAAAGTTACCTTCTATGAAACGTGTGAAGAGTATGGGTTGCCTTATCCAGCAACGTATATTATCAATCAAGAAATCGTCGCTAACAAACAAGTCAACGTACCATTTTCTTTCCCAGTGGCGCTTAAGCCAGCCGATAGTGTCGCATGGTTGGGCGCAAAATTTGAAGGAAAGAAAAAAGCGTTTATTTTTAGAGATGAACAAGAATTTATGACAATTGTTGAACGAATTTACGCCTCTAACTATCAAGGTGAAATGATTTGCCAAGATTTCATACCAGGTGATGACAGTCACATGCGTGTGTTAAATGCTTATGTTGACCAAAATCACAAAGTACGAATGATGTGTCTAGGTAACCCGCTTTTAGAAGATCCAACGCCTGAAGCAGTCGGTAACTATGTGGCAATTATGCCAGACTATAATGAAAAAATTTACCAAAACATTCAATCATTTTTAGAAAAAATTGAATACAAAGGGTTTGCTAACTTTGATATGAAGTATGACGAACGAGATGGTGAATACAAACTATTTGAAATCAACTTACGACAAGGCAGAAGTAGTTATTACGTAACATTAATGGGCTATAATTTAGCGAAATACATCGTAGAGGACTATGTATTAGGAAAAGAACTAGATGAAGTGGTTTATGGCTCAGGTGATAAGCTATGGCTAGGTGTCCCTGAAAAAATCGTTAAGCAATATGTCAAATCGTCTGAACAAAAAACAAAAGCGTTAGAGATGTTAAAAAACAAACAATACGGTACGACCCTATTTTATAAAGAGGACATGGGCTTAAAACGTTATTTACTCGTTAAGCGTATATACAATTTATACAACAAGCGTTATAAAGAGCATTTTACAGAAAAATAGTCCTAAATGAGGTATAAATTATGAAAAACTTTTTTGTTATTTTAGGTGGTATGGGGACTAAAGCCACTGAAAGTTTTGTCCATTTGTTAAATGAGAAAACTCCTGCTAGCAAAGATCAAGACTACTTAAATTATTTATTAGTGAACCATGCAACAGTTCCGGATCGTACAGCCTTTTTATTAGGTGAATCAGATGAAAATCCAGCAACGGTCCTAGTCGAAGATATTGAACAATATAGTAAATTATCACCTGATTTTTTCGTCCTAACATGCAATACAGCCCATCGTTTTTATGATGAGTTACAAGCAGCGACAAGTGTCCCTATCTTACATATGCCAAGGATTGCAGTAAATGAAGTAATTAATCTGTTTGGCACTGAAAAGCCAATAAATGTTGGTGTCCTAGCTACAACTGGTACGATTTCAACAGGTGTCTACAAAGAAGCATTGGCTCGTTATAAGCATTTGAACGTCATCACACCCGATGAAGCACTCCAAGCAGAGGTAATGAATTTAATCTACCGTGACATTAAACAAGCTAATTATATGAACACGGAATTATTTTTCAACATCCTGGATACAATGATGAACGAGTATCAGTGTGATACGATTATTTTAGGCTGTACTGAATTATCATTAATTGCCGAGCATGTAGATTTATCTGCGTATGAAGTGGTTGACGCTCAACTGGAATTAGTCAATCAAACAATCAAACGAGCTAAATCGAATTAGAAATATTAACAAAAGAGCCAATCAATCTTATTAGATTGACTGGCTCTCTTTATTTAAGTATAAAAGTAAATGGAGAAGTAGATAAAGGCCGCTCCAGCCATAACGAATAGATGCCAAATGACATGCATAAATTTCTTGCGTTGTAGGGCGTAAAAAATAGTCCCTAACGAATAGCTAACCCCTCCTAGGACTAAAAGTAATATCCCATTCAGTCCCAGACCTTCATATAATTCACTGCTAGCTATTAAGCATAACCATCCCATAAACAAGTAAATAAGAAAATCAAACTTCCATTTCTTTTTAATAAAGAAACTCTTATACACAATACCAGCGATTGCTAAAGACCAAATAATAATAAACAATACCCAACCTTTTGTCCCTTGGATAGTTAGAAGACAGTAAGGTGTGTATGATCCTGCAATTAACAAGTAAATAGAACAATGATCCATCACTTGAAAAACGTGTCGCGCTTTTGTAAAAATTAAACTGTGAAATAAGGTTGATGATAAGAAAAGCAAAATTAAACAGATGCCAAATACTAGATAAGCAAAGGTATGGATACTCCCTATGGAAACAGCTTTTAATATCAAAAAGACCATTCCTGTGATCGCTGCTAAGCACCCTATGCCATGTGTGATAGCATTAAAGACTTCATTGACGATTTCATATTTTCTGTGGTTCATATAAATCCCTCCAGTAACGTCCATTGAAGCGGATACAAAAATAATCCGATTAATGTGTTATTAAAAAAATAGTATACCTTTACAAACTAAAAAGTCAATCAATATGTTATAATATTTACATAAAATAATAATATTAGTTAAAATATTTAATGATATAAGGGTGGTTTGGTTTCAATGAAAAAAGTTAAAGTTGTAACGGATTCAAGTGCAAGATTTTTACCAGAAGTAGCGGAACGTTTAGATATTGAGATGGTTTCATTATCAGTCATGATTGATGATGTCATCTATAAGGATACTGATTTAGACGGCAAAGAGTTCATGAACATGATGAGCCAAGCACGAGCTTTACCAAAAACGTCTCAACCACCAATTGGAGAATTTGTGGAAACTTATGAACGTTTAGCTAGTGAAGGTTATGATATCATCTCACTACATATGACTGGTTTGCTAAGCGGTACGGTAGATGCAGCTCGTCAAGCAGCACAAATGGCTAACGCAAACGTAACAGTGATAGACACGAAATTTATCGATCAAGCACTTGCATTTGTTTGTGAGCGAGCAGCTGAAAAAGCTAACGAAGGAGCGAATTTATCTGAAGTAACCGCAACGGTTGAAGAAGCCTTGGACAACAGCTTGTTATATATTGGTATTGCCACACTCGATAATATGGTGAAAGGTGGACGTTTGAGCCGTGCTACAGGTATCTTATCTAACATTTTAAATATAAAAGCAGTGATGCAACTATTACCAACAGGTTTAGAAACGATGTCTAAAGGGCGTGGATTAAAAACATTTAAAAAATGGTTCAAAGATCTAACTGAAACAACACTAAAACATCTAAATAATGTTAAAAAAATTGGTATTTCACATGCAGACGGATTAGAAACAGCTGAAAAATTTGCTGCTGCTTTAACAGAACAATTTCCAAATGCACAAATTAGTGTTTTGGATACTTCACCGTTAGTAGCGACTCACACGGGTCCTGGTGCATTTGCTATTATGATATACAGTGAGGAAAGTTAAGCAAGCCTTTCATCAAAAAATATTTTTTGTGCTATAATCAAACACAGGGTGTGACGTTTTATTGTCACACCCTGTTTAATGTAAGGAAGTGATGTATCATGTTAAAAAAATACGGTAAAGAAATAATCGTTAGTGCAATCTGTTTCATCTTACCCTTTATTATCGGTAGTTTATTAATCGAAAAACCTTCTGATATCATGCAGGTTAGCGCCTCTAATCAATCAACGGTGACAGAAGAAGTCTACGTGGTTGCGATAGGTGATTCATTAACAGAAGGCGTAGGAGATAGTACTAATGAAGGTGGATATGTGCCCTTACTCCAAACTCGTTTAACTGAAACTTATCCAAGTAAAATCTTCAGTACCGTTAATTATGGTAAAGCGGGGAACACCACCCAACAAATCATCAAACGAATTAATCAAACACCTGACATTCAACAGGATATCAAAGATGCTACGGTGATTACCTTAACGACTGGTGGGAATGATTTAATGAAAGTGATTAAATCAAATTTGTTTAATGATTTGTCGGTTGAATCGTTTGAGAAACCAAGTCAAACGTATCAAGCAGATTTGAATGACTTGTATCAATTGATACGAAACTTGAATCCTGAAGCCCCAATTTACCAATTAGGTATTTATAATCCTTTTTACGTCAGCTTCAATGAAATATCCGCGATGCAAGACATTGTTGATAATTGGAATGATTCAGCTAAAGAGAGTATTAAGCAGCAGGAACGCCTGTATTTTGTGCCAATTAATGATGATATTTATAGTGGGTTGGAATCTACCCAAACTGGAAATTTAGACGGTATCAATAACTTACTTTCCGATACGGATAATTTTCATCCGAATAATTTAGGTTATCAAATAATTGCCAATGAATTTGCCTCAGTCATTAAAGCATCAGGTGAGTTAAAAGCAGAAGGACGTGAATAAATTGAACGAAAAAATAAAAGACCTATCAGAATCACAGGTAAATCCCCCATCTCCTACTAACTATTGGAAGTTAGCTTTTTTAGGATTACTAGCTGCCATTATAGGAGGCATTATTTTTATAGGTGTCCGTTTAAGTGATACTCGTGAGGTTGCTTATAAAGAGCAAGTGGAAGAAGTTGTCTTTGAAGATAAACCTAGCTTTCAATTGGTTTCTAATAAAGAAGATTTGAATCGAATCATTAATCATTATTTAACCAAATATTTAAGTAATAAATCGGTCAACTATGAGTTCTATTTAGAAAACCAAGCGCTATTAAATGGCACGTTTAAATTGCTCGGTTTTCCCGTTGAGTTTTACTTATATTTTGAGCCATTTGTTATGAGCGATGGTAATGTTATGTTAGAAGCTAAAAGTGTCTCAATTGGTAGTCTTAACTTACCTATGACGCAAGTCTTAAAACAAGTCGCCAAAATGGACTTACCAGAGTGGGTTGAAGTAAAATCAAAAGAAGAACAAGTCATTCTTCATTTGAATCAACTCGAGATTGAAGATGATATTCGTATAAAAGCTGATAAAATCAATTTAATTGATGACGACATTCGTTTAAGTGTCTATTTTGATGTCAGAGATTCAGCTAAGAAGGAGGAAAATTAATGTCAGAAGCAAAAGCAATCTTTGCTGGAGGGTGTTTCTGGTGTATGGTTCATCCATTTGATCAGCAACCAGGCATCCATTCCGTTATTTCAGGTTACACAGATGGACACGTGGTTAATCCAACTTATGAACAAGTCTGTTCAGGTGAAACAGGACACACTGAGGCCGTTGAAATCACCTATGATCCATCGATTATTAGTTATGAGGCGTTAGTAGAAATTTATTGGCAACAAACTGATCCAACAGATGCTTTCGGTCAGTTCCAAGATCGTGGTGATAGCTACCGTCCAGTTATATTTTACCAAAACGAAGAAGAACGTTTAATTGCCGAGAAAAGTAAACAAACGCTTCAAGATAGTGGTCGTTTTAATGAACCTATCGTTACCGAAATCAAACCAGTTGCGCCGTTCTATGTAGCTGAAGATTATCATCAAGATTTTTATAAAAAAGACCCTCTACGTTACAAAGCATCAAGTGGTCCTCGTGAAAAATTCGTAAAGGATACGTGGCATGCGGAGTAAGAGTTTTTATTTATTTGTACAAACAGTCAAAAATCCATATGATTACACTGGGGCGGTTCAACTAGCAGCTGCTATTCATGATGATACGAATTTTCCAAAAACATCCGAAGATTATCATGAAATTAGTTCCTATCTAGAAGATCATACGAATTATGTCCAAAGTATGGATGATTTTGATCAATTATGGCAACAATACCTTGAAAATACTTAAACTAAGAGAAAGACTCTATTATAGGGTCTTTTTTTTTAATATTTCAACAAATAATATTTGTCATTTCTTTGTAAAAAATACTTTCTAATGTTGCAAAAGTGTTACAGTTGTATTACAATGTATAAAGGTCAAATGAAAGAATGGACCTGAAGGGGTAACGAAGATGAAGAAAAGAATGACATATATAAATAGTTTAGATGGCCTTCGAGCCTTAGCAATAATATTAGTGATAGGGTATCATCTCAGAATATCTATTTTTAGAGGTGGCTTTATAGGAGTGGACATGTTCTTTGTCCTTTCGGGGTATCTCATCACTAATCAAATTTTGAATAAGATTAAGGACGTACCTAAGTTTTCGATTAAAGAATTTTGGTTTAAGCGAATCAAGCGTCTGTTTCCAGCTATGATAATGCTTTTGATGGTGGTAACAATATACGTCTTAATAAAGACACCTGAACGTTGGCAATCGATCATAAGTGATGACGTTGCGGGTGTGCTTGGCGTGAGTAATTGGTGGTATATTATCAAAAAAGTACCTTACACTGATACATTCAGTCATCCAGCACCGCTAAAACATCTCTGGTCATTAGCAGTTGAGGCGCAATTTTACTTGTTGTTGCCGTTATTATTTGTGGGAACAAATCCACCTAAAGCGAAGAAAAAACTAGCCTTTGTCATGCTTGTTGCGATATTGATTTTTTCAGCCATTAGCATGGGACTATGGTATAAACCAGGAGATATCAACCGAGCTTATTACGGGACGGATACCCGGATATTTGGGTTGCTGATTGGTAGTCTTACTGCTTATTTATATCCATATAAACGATTAGCCAATCAACTACCTACTAAAACTAGCCAGTTGTTCGATGTTATTGGAACTTCATTACTAGTCGGTCTATTAAGTTTTGTCGTATTTGGCAATGAATTTCTTTCAGGTTTATACCACGGTGGTTTATTAATTATTAGCTTAGTTAGTGCCATATTGATGTGTCTTGTTATTCATCCTGATACGAAATTAAATCGGCTATTTTCAACCAGTTTGCTAAGATGGATTGGCACGCGCTCATATAGTTTGTACTTATGGCATTATCCGATAATCGTATTAATGACACCTATGAAAATAACCGGCATTTACCGAGTGGCTTTAATGTTTTTTCAAGTTATTTTAATGTTCGTTTTAGCAGAGATGTCTTATAAGTACGTAGAAACACCGTTCAGAAAAAGAACAAGAGGGATTAGTTGGCAACAACAGCTGAAACAAACAGTTAAACGTTCCGCCACAGTTAGAATCGAAGGTCTATTAATCGGGATTACATTAATCGGCATGATTTTTACAACGACTTTCTTTAATCAGATGGTTGCTAAATCAGTCGATATATCTTATGAAAAAAATAAGTCCTCAAAAAAAGAAACGATTAAAGAACCTCAGATTAAAAAAATCCCAATTAATCAGGTCTTTATGATTGGAGACTCAGTTCTGTTAGGGGCTAAACCAGATATTGAGGAGTTAATCCCTCAATCACAAGTTGATGCAAAGGTTGGTCGACAGTTTATTGAGTTACCCAAAATTTTAGAGAAAAACTATCAACATAAATTTGATACAGAGACCGTTGTCCTTATTTCTTTAGGAACCAATGGACCATTTAAGGAAGAAGAATTAAGCAATCTCTATCAGACCGTCACTGAAAAAGGAGCACATCTCGTCCTGTTAAATACTTATGTACCACTTAATTGGCAAGGTCAAGTTAATCATTTGTTAGCGGATTTCACATCAACCCATCAAGATGTCGTATTAATCGATTGGCATGATTATATTGCCGATAAGCTAGCCTATTTAGAAATTGATGGGGTACATCCAACAGTTGCAGGTCGTGAACTATTAGCGACGTTAATTAAAGAACAATTGACTAAATACTTCGATTTTCAGGTAGACACAAAAGAAGCAATAACAACTGAATCGAGTCACTAATAAAAAGAAATGCATGAAGATAACCTAACTTCAGCATTTCTTTTTTTGCTTTTAGATAACTGAATGATGGATTTGCAAATAATATGCTCAAATTTTATGAATTTAGTTGTAATTTGTGAAATGTTGCTTTAAAATGATTGTTGAGAGTGAAAATCATTCTCAATTAGAAAAGGGAGGTAGGTCTTTGAAAAGATATTTATTACCTTTTTTCTTTCTATTATTAGTAATCACTTCATTGTTCATTGGCGTACAAAGCATTCCTATTAACGAGGTGTTTCATCTAAATGAGACACAAAAACTCGTGTTATGGAGTACACGTGTTCCAAGAACAGTCAGTTTAGTTATAGCTGGTGCAACAGCAAGTGTCTGTGGTTTGATTATGCAACATCTAACCCAAAATAAATTTGTTTCCCCAACGACAGCCGGGACGATGGACAGTGCGCGTTTTGGTATTTTAATCGCCATGATTTTCTTTCCAAATAGCTCTAGTATGATTCGTTCACTCGTCGCTTTTGTTTTTGCTTTTATCGGAACGGTGATTTTTGTGCAATTAATTAATCGTTTGCCGCAAAGAAGCAATGTGATGGTGCCGTTAATCGGTATGATGTTTGGGAATATTATCGGTTCGATTGTTAGTTTCTTTGCTTATCAATTGGAGATTATTCAAAATATGTCTTCGTGGTTGCAAGGAAATTTCTCAACGATTACCCGTAATGGTTATGAACTCATTTATTTATCAGTCCCGTTATTGATTATCGCAAGCTTCTATGCGTATCAATTTACGTTAGCTGGTATGGGAAAAGATATTGCGACAAGTGTTGGATTAAATTATCACGTCATTCAAACGTTTGGTTTAATCATCGTGGCCTTAGCTAGTTCAGTATTACTAGTAACAGTCGGAAATTTACCATTCTTAGGAATCGTCATTCCTAATCTAGTGTCACTTTACGCGGGCGATCAAATGCAGACAACCTTGTGGCCAACCGCCTTGTGTGGGAGTCTTTTTTTAATCGTTTGTGATATCCTTTCGCGAACCATTATTCCACCTTATGAAGTTCCGGTTAGTTTAATTGTCGGAATTATCGGTAGTTTATCGTTTATTATTCTACTAGTGAGGGGGACGAAAACACATGGATAAGCGTCTGTCTAAACCAAACACTCGCATCATTTGGTCAATCTTAGTCGTAGCTGTTATCATGATGACTGTTTTGTTTCTAACGTATAACACCTATGGCAACTGGGAATTTGCCCTGAATTACCGTGGTAAAAAAATGCTAGCTTTTATTTTCGTTGCCATCTCGACTAGTTTTGCAACGATTAGTTTTCAAACACTTGCTAACAATCATTTTTTAACGCCCAGTATTTTAGGTTTTGATTCACTATATACACTAATTCATACCGTTTTGTTCTTCTTTATGGGAGAACAAGCCAAAATTGCCCTATTAAGCAATCAACTTGTGATGTTTTTTGTCAACGTCAGCTTAATGATTGTGTTGAGTACGACTTTATTTTATTTTTTATTAAAAAAACAAGGGAATAATTTGTATTTACTCTTAATGGTCGGCATGATTTTGGGGACACTTTTTGGAAGCATTAGCACCTTTTTACAAGTATTACTAGATCCTAACGAATTTGATAAATTACAAGGCAAGTTATTTGCTAGTTTTGCCAATGTCAATACAACGCTGTTAACACTGGCATTTGTTTTCTTATTCTTTGGAGCGGGTTATCTCTGGATGGTCGCAAAAAAAATGGACGTTCTTCATTTAGGGAAGGATGTTGCAACAAACTTAGGAATTAACGTCAATCGTTTCCAATGGCAACTATTGTTTGTCATTAGCTTACTAGTGGCGGTCTCTACCGCTTTAGTTGGTCCCATTACCTTTTTAGGCTTTATCGTCGCTAATATTTCCTATCAACTATTTAATACCTATAAGCACCGGACACTATTTATCGGTAGTACTCTGATCGCCATTTTAATGTTGATTGGGGGACAATTTTTAGTGGAGCAAGTCTTTAAATGGAATACGACCCTGAGCGTGGTTATCGAGTTTAGCGGTGGCGTTTATTTTGTTGGAAAGTTATTGAAAGAAAGAAAGTAGGTGGCTAGAGATGCTAGTTCGTCAATTATCTAAAATGTTTGGGAATAAACACGTTGTCAAAAATGTCGATGTGACCATTTCTAAAGGAAAATTTACTGCTTTTATCGGACCAAATGGTGCTGGGAAAAGCACGGTGTTGTCGATGATGAGTCGCTTAATTGAAAAAGATACGGGTGAAGTATTAATTGATCAGCAAGAAATAACTGACTGGAATCAAACGGATTTAGCAAAAAAAATTGCAATTTTGAGACAATCAAATATGATTAACTTAAAATTAACCGTACGTGAATTGGTGGCTTTTGGTCGTTTTCCTTATTCGAAAGGTCGTTTAACGGATCAAGACTATGAATTAGTCAACCAAGCCATTGCACAACTGGGCTTAGAAGAGTTAGCTGATCGTTACATTGATACTTTATCAGGTGGTCAATTACAACGCGCCTTTATTGCGATGGTTTTTGCGCAAGATACCGAGTATATTTTACTTGATGAGCCCTTAAATAATTTAGATATGAACTATGCTGTGCAGATGATGAAAGTCTTGCGTGACTTAGTTGATCATCATGGTAAAACCGTCATTATGGTCTTGCATGACATTAATTTTGCTGCAAGCTATGCTGATGAAATTATTGCGATGAAAGACGGACAAATCTACCTACATGATACGACCGATAACGTTATCCAAAAAGATGTGTTAGATGAGCTATACAATATGAATATTCGCGTTTGCGAGTTAGAAGGCAAACGTTTCTGTTTATACTTTAACGAATAAAATAAATCTAAGGGAGCATTTATATTATCATGAAAAATACAACAAAAGCATTACTGACTTTATTAGTTTTAGGCTTATTTTTAATGACTGGTTGTGGCTTAAACGCTACAACATCAGAAACCACTACTTCGTCAACTGAAGAAAGTTCAGCTGTGGTTGTCAAAACCGAATTTGGTGATGTCGAAGTGAATAAAAACCCTCAAAAAGTAGTTGTTTTTGATATGGGCTCACTTGATACTATCAAAACATTAGGTCATAGCGACCAAGTAATCGCGGTACCAACTCAAAGCTTACCTGACTATTTAGCTGCTGATTTCGAGAACTTAGAGTCAGCTGGCGGGATTAAAGAGCCAGATATGGAAAAAATTAACGCGTTACAACCTGATTTAATCATCATCTCTGGTCGTCAAGGCGACTTCCGTGAAGAATTAGAAAAAATCGCGCCGACCATTTATTTAGCAGTTGATACCACGAACATATGGGAATCAACGAAAAATAATATCACTGCCTTAGCTGAAATTTTCGGCGAAGAAGAAAAAGCTCAAACTGAAATTACTGCTTTAGAAACACGTATCGACGAAACAAAAGAAACGGCTTCAAGATTAGATCAAAAAGCATTAGTGACATTAATCAATGAAGGTAACATTTCAGCATACGGTAAAGGGTCACGTTTTGGGATTGTGCATGATGTCTTTGGATTTACTGCTGCAGATGAAAACATTGAAGCCTCAACTCACGGTCAACAAGTATCATACGAATACGTTTTAGAAACAAACCCTGATATCTTATTTGTTATCGACCGCACAAAAGTGGTCGGTGGCGATGAAACCAATAATGATATGACCAAAAATGAATTAGTCGCAGAAACATCTGCTGCTAAAAATGGTAAAATTATCTCACTTGCCTCTGACGTTTGGTACTTAGCCGGTGGCGGGATTGAATCAACTAGTTTGATGTTAGATGACGTTCAATCAGCCCTAAAATAAGCTATATAAATAATGAGCATTCTGTTATGATTAAGTAACAGAATGCTTTTTTATTAGGAGGAAAACTCAGATGCATACTGCTTTATTAAAAAAATTACGACTAAAAGAATCAAATAAATTGTTATTGATTGATGCCTCTGACGTCGAGTGTTACTTTGAAACTTTAGAAGTGGCTGTTGGGATGGAACAAGCGGATAATTATCAGAATGTTCTAGTTATGGTTGAAAATTTAACAGAATTAACCGAAAAAACGCATGAGATAATTAAGCGAGAATTAGTCGCACTAGACGGTCGCCTATTAATTGTCTACCCCAAAAAAGGCAATAAACTAGGAAAAGCAGCCATTCACCGCGATGATTTATTTCCAACACTCAAGGTTGATAGTGAAGGCTATATTGAAGGAACAGCTTATAAGTTTAACCAGATGGTATCATTAGACGAAAACTATACCGTGGTTGGCGTCAAACATGTTAATCCGCTAAAAGAGCCTACTAAAGATGCTAAACCTTCACAGTGCGTTGCTGATTATGAGATGCGTATTCCTGAGCTAATGACTTTATTAGCTGATGAACCTGAAGCTTTGGCTTTTTATCAGCAATTAACAGTTGGTTATCAAAAAGGCTGGGCTCGTCATGTTTTTAGTGCCAAACAAGCTGCCACCCAAACGAAACGGTTGAATGAGACGATTGATTATTTAAAACAAGGCGTGAAAGCAAAGCATTTAGCAAAGAAATAGAGGGATTAATATGCAAGATCACTTAATGAAACTTATCGAAAGACAACGTGCTTATTATCAAAATGGGCACACACACTCGTATAACGCGCGTATTAAGGCGTTAAAACAATTAAAAACAATGTTGAAACAACACGAACCAGCCATCCTCAAGGCGCTTGAGAAGGATTTAGGTAAGCATCCCAACGAGTCTTATTTAACTGAGATAGGGGTAACCTACGATAGTATCAACTACATGTTGAAGCATCTTAAATCACTGATGAAGCCTAAGCGTGTAAAAACACCGTTAACGTTATTCCCAGCAACCAGTCAAATTATGACGGAGCCGTTAGGGAATAGCTTGATTATGTCGGCATTTAACTACCCAATCTTGTTGTCTTTTGATCCAATAGTAGGAGCGTTAGCAGGTGGTAATACTGCGTTAGTCGCACTATCAGAATATACACCAACTGTTAACCAAGTCTTATTGCAGGCCATTTCAGCAACGTTTGATGCCGGACTCCTTACTTTTTTTGAAAGTAGTATTGAACGCAATACTTTTGTACTGGCCCAACGTTTTGATAAAATTTTTTTCACGGGTAGTCCTAAAGTTGGAAAAATCGTCTATCAAGCAGCTAGTCAACACTTAACACCGGTCACCCTTGAATTAGGTGGTAAAAGTCCAGCGCTAGTCACAGCAAACGCGAATTTAACTCATGCTGCTCAACGAATTGCTTGGGGTAAGTTTATTAATACCGGCCAAACGTGTGTCGCACCTGATTACTGTTTAGTTGATCGTCAAGTACTGCCTGAATTCGTTGAGGCGCTGAAATCAGCGATTATAGCGCTATACGGTCAAGACACTAAGCAAAATAAAAACTATGGTAAAATTGTTAACCAAGCTGCCTGGCAACGTCTAAATAGCTTATTAGTAGCTGATGCTTCTTATATCGTGGCCGGTGGCTCGTCAGACGAAGCGACACGTTATATTGAACCCACGCTGTTAGTTGCGGATGATTTGAAAGAACTTGCTAGCATGCAGGAAGAAATTTTCGGACCAATTTTACCGATTTTGCCTTTCGATACTATTGAAGAAGCCGTCACTATTATCAAAGGGTTTGAACAACCATTAGCTTTCTATCCATTTACAGCCAATAAAAAGGAGCAAACTTACTTATTAGACACATTGTCTTTTGGTGGGGCAACCGTAAATGATACGATTCTACACTTGGCTAATATTCATTTACCATTCGGTGGTGTCGGAAACTCAGGTATCGGGCATTATCACGGTGCCTACTCATACGAAGCCTTTACTCATCAAAAAGCAGTCTTAAAACGTCAAACTTGGCTAACATTACCGGTAATGAATGCTCCCTATACTGTGATGAAAGACAAGGTTATTAGAAAACTACTAAAATAAAAGGAATTTATATTACCAAAAGGAGAAGTAAAATGAGGAATCATGAAGTTACTAAACAGCAACCTCTATTAAATGAAAAAGGGGCTCTAAACAATCCCGGATGGTCAAGAGGGTTAGTGCAACAATATGACCGCAAACAAATCAAAGCGTCTACTTGGCGTATTAAAGAGTGGGACTATTACTTAATCCATAATGACGAGTATGCTTGCTGTTTTACAATTTCGGACAATGCCTACCTAGGTCTTGAATCCGTATCGCTAATTAACTTTAAAGAACGTTGGGAACATACCGAATCGCTAATTATTCCGTTAACAATGGGTAAGTTAAACCTACCTAAGACTTCTAAAACAGGAGACGTGCATTTTAACAATAAACGGTTAAATCTTTCGTTCACTCATCAAAACGGACAACGTCATATCAATTGCCAATTCAAGCAATTTCATGGTCAAAAAGATTTCGAGTGTGAATTAGTCTTAACTGAAACTCAACCTGATTCGTTAGTCATCGCAACCCCTTGGCCTAATAAACCCAAAGCTTTCTATTACAATCAGAAAATTAATAACATGACGGTTACTGGACACGTTAAGTATGGAGAGCAGACCATTACCTTTGAAGACAAAAATAATTTTGCAACGTTAGATTGGGGACGTGGTGTCTGGACCTATGATAATACTTGGTATTGGGGAAATGGTAATGGTATCGTTAATGGCAAGCCGTTTGGTTTTAACCTTGGTTATGGCTTTGGTGATATTTCAGCAGCGAGTGAAAATGTGGTCTATTATGATGGCATTTTAAATAAATTAGACGATATTGAATTTATTCATCAAGAAGATTATTTAGCGCCATGGACCATTACATCATCTGACGGTCGATTTGAGGGGACTTTTGAGCCCATTATCGATCGCAGTGCCCTAACTGACGTAAAAATAATCAAATCTGATCAACATCAAGTCTTTGGATATCTAAATGCAAGAGTCATATTAGATAATCAAGAGGTGATAGAAGTCAATGAGTTACTTTGCTTCTTTGAGAAGGTCCATAATAAATATTA
Source organism: Vagococcus zengguangii (assembly GCF_005145005.1). NCBI lineage: Bacteria > Bacillati > Bacillota > Bacilli > Lactobacillales > Enterococcaceae > Vagococcus > Vagococcus zengguangii. The sequence goes on along the minus strand of NZ_CP039712.1, from coordinate 1,168,637 downwards.
AAGATAAAACACCGCAGATAACCAACACCTGTTGGTTATCTTTTTGAATAAAGCTAAGGAATTTATTAATAGAGATGAAAACAATCGACAAACGGATGATACAATCACAACAAAAAATTATAAGGGCTTTTGATGAGTTATTGCAGAAATATGACTATCAGCAGCTTTCGAAAGCGCAAATCACCAAAACGGCGCAAGTTAATCGGTCAACTTTTTATGCTCATTATGATAATAAACAAGCCGTTCTTACGCAATTGTTAAGTCAAAACTATTTGGTTGATTTGAAACGAACACTAGCTTCAAATGCACCTTTAGAACAGCTAGCTAGTGAGAAAATCCTTCATACTATTCTGATGATTCATCAAAAGACGGAAGTAAAGTATCCAAAAGCTTATCTAGACATTAAAACCGTCTTATCAAACGAGATGATTGAGATGCTAGAAGTCTATTTTAAAGAACTTTGGCTCGAAAATAGACAGGTGAACGTCGCTGAAGTGAATTTTATGGCGAGTTTGTGTAGTTGGGGAATGTATGGGGTAGCGATGAGATGTGCCAATCAAGAGCTTTCCTTACTAGTTGCTTGTCAACAATTTGAGCAACTAATCGTACATTATCTTATTACTGATAAATCAAAAACCAGTTCGCGTGTTAGCTAGCGAACTGGTTTTTGGGGCTTATAATAAATTTAACGCATCCATGGTCGCGTCATTATCAATGTGAATATAAAGAGCGGTAGTCTGCCCGGCTGATGAGTGTCCCAATTGTTGAGAGGTTAATAATAAATCTTTTGAACTTTTAAATAGATTAGTAGCAAGTGTATGCCGTAATTTATGCGGTGAAACTTCAACTCGGAAGGCCTTAGAATATTTTGCTACCATTTTTTCAATCGCATTACCTGTCATTCGTTTTGCCTGGCCTTTATAAGTGGTAATGAATAGGGCGGTTGTATCAATGGCACCAGGATAGTTAAGCGTTCTAACTTCCAGATAACGTGCTAAGTAAGTCATCCCAAAAGCTGCAATTCTGACAGAATCTTTTTTGTTGCCTTTACGTGTCACATAAGCCCGATTTTTTTCAAATGAGAGCTCATCTAAATTAAGATTTACAACTTCAGACAGGCGTAAACCGCTAGCAAGAATTAACGCATTAATCGCTAAATCCCGTTCCTTATCACGTTTAAAAAATTTTAGCGCTTGTGGGGTGAGCGTTTGACCATATTCTTCATCAATAAATTGCAGATAGTCATGCGTTTCTTGGCCGAGGAAGAGTTGTTCTTCAATCGCATCTGCCCGCGCTTGCAATGTTTGATACTCTTTAACATTTTCAACGCCATTCATTGGGTTATGGCTTAAATAGGGACGTTCTTGCGCATTATCATAGCTAGTTGAAAGATAAGTAAACAAGACTTTTAGGGCAGTTAGGTGACGTTGAATCGTCGGTTTTGAAAGAGTACCTTTATAGGTATCCGAAGGTGGTCCATATTTTTCACGTGAAAGTAGGTGAGATTTGTACAAATTCATTTTGTAAGCGGTCAACGATTCGAGTGAACAAGGAGAGAGGTCAGGTAAAATATGTTCTGAAAGTGCCCAGTTAAAGAAAAGTCGATAATTTTTCAAGTATTCATTGATCGTATGAGGAGAGAATTCCTGTGTTAATTTATGATGGACAAAATCTTTTAAGTAATCAGGAGACTGATCAAGTTCTTTTTGAAGCATCAGCATTAATTGTTCTCGTTGCAATTTTATCATTCCTTTCGACGATAGAGTAGGAGATACTATCATTATATATGGTATAGACCATTATTTCAAGTGAATATGCAAAAATAATAAATATTTTTTCATCTTTACTGAATATTATCATTTTCTAGAAAGATGAAAAGTGTCTTATTGACAGATGATATAGGCATTTATTGTTTGATTCTATTATTAGGTTTGTATAAATATTAATAAAAACGTATTTAATATTAACAACTTATTAATCAGTTGAGTAACACGTTTAGTTAGTAATGTTTTTAGCGATAGATTCTATATAATACTACAGTAAAAATTATTTATTGTGATAAATCGTGATAATTAATCGAAACAATTGTGGTTGATAACTCTTTAAACGCATAATTTATTGACTTTAGCATGATCCTTAACTAAGAATATTAATTTTGAAAAATATTAATGGCTAATCATCAAACACATGTTCAAATTAACACACAGTATAATTATATTTATAAATTAGCATTATTAATTATCAATCTGTGACTAGCGATCATATAAGTTCACATATAAAAATTACAATCGCCAGTAACTGACTAACAGGTTTAATGGCTTGATATGGTGATAGATACTTGTTAAATGGTAATTTGGCAAATAGTTTACGATCTAAATTGACTATATTTGTATAAAGACTGCTGATACCGTCTAATAAAATTATTTTGTTATTACTTCCTATAATATATATTATGTAAACCTAAAGATAAAATTTATAAGATAAAAAATAGCCCCGTTCCCTTAGCGATATTAGCTACATATGGGAAACGGGGCTATTTTTTAATTAATACTCATCAGTGACTATCTCATAACCTTGGTTTAGGAGTGAGTCAACATATATTCGATTGTAAATCATAGCAAATATAATTATTGCAAAGCCATGAGTGAAACTATTGGCAATAAACATAACTAGCATCCATTTATAATCAGCTCGTATAAATGGTACTAAACATCCGAAAAATAAACAGGTCCAGGATATTCCGTGCTTAGCATATATAACACTGTGTGTATCATTGTTTACTAATTTAATCATGGTTTGTTCCTTTATCAAGTTAAATTTGTGTTTAAACTAGGTTTTGCTATATTTTTTTATAAATGTTTAATAATATATCGGAATGTCGGTCCATCTTGTTCAACTAATAAAACTTCATGTCCTCTTTTTTTTGCATCAACTGGTATGTTATTAATTGATTGTGGACAATCGCTAATAATTTCTATTACTTCACCTGATTGCATATCCTCATAGGCATTGATACTAGCCATTGCTGGAAATGGACATGGTTCTCCTTCTAAATTTAATACGTAATCAATGTTAATCTCTGATGTCATGTTTATATTCCCTTCTTACTTTTAGCAAAGTAACGTTTTTCGTAGTATAAAACAAATAAAAATAACAGCATTAATCCTATATAGGTTATGGTAAGACCACCGTAATCTCCAAAAGTACTGAGTAAATTAATTTTTTGCGTTTCGTTTGTTAATAGAGGGGCTAATTTATCCCAGGAAACGATTACTAAGATAGAGCCTATAACGTTACCAATCCCAACAATCATATAGTGAACCTGCCCTTCTACCGCTCGATACATCCAGCCAGTTTCACAACCACCAGCAATCACGATACCAATACCGAAGATTAAGCCTCCTATTAAAGAATTTGGTCCTGCCCATAATATTTTCTGTACGACACCTAGTTGAATAAAGGCAAATGTGCCAATAGTACTTAATGCCATACCAATAATAATAGCTTTAGCCATTTGTGTTCGACCAACTGTCCACAAATCACGAAATGCCGAAGTAAAGCAAACTTGTCCTTTTTCTAATAAGAAGCCGAAAATTAAACCAAAAACTAATAACAATGGAAATATTCCGCCTAGTTTAAATGATTGAATACTTAATAATACTAATAGAACCACTGCAATGCCTATCGTGAGGCTAAGTTTATTTCTATCATTAAGACGTTGATTAGATTTGAATTTTTTCGATACTTTTCTTACTTTCACCTTAGATTGGAAAATAGGTAGTTTGATAATTTTAGTCCCAATATAGGTTCCAATAATTGAAGCAATGGTAAAATACCATGTATGTAGTGAGAACTGAGGAATACCTGTAAAAAATGCTGCCAGATTACAGCCCATTGCTAACCTTGCCCCAAATCCTGCTAAAATCCCTCCAATTAATGCTTGTGCCACTCTTATTTTAGAGGTTGGAAAACGTAATTTGATATTATTTGATAAGATCGCTGCGATAAAGGCTCCCACAAACATACCAAAAATCATAATGCCATCTGGACGTGTAAAGGGAGTTTTTTCGAAGTGAATTAACTCTAAATAGGAATATTGACTAGTATCAACGCCAGCCATTTTCATTAGATGAGCACCCCATCTAGTAAATTCACCTGTAACCGCCCAAGCGGATCCAACAATTCCAAAATAATACGCTGATAAAACACCTAACAATCCGACAACAATTGTAGGATTCCAAACACTTTTTATTGATGATTTCATTCGTTTGCTCCTTGTAATGTTATTAATTCATTCAGAATCAATTGATGCTCAGACGGATCGATTGTTCGACAATCTAATAACAATTGATTCTGATAAATTCTTGAAATAATTGGGATACTTCCCTTCCTTAATTTTTCCTCTAATTCTATTAAGGAGTAGTTATCAGAAGACAATGAAATAGCTACACTATTCATTTCTTCTTCCGGAAATGAGCCACCACCAATGTTGCTTTTTGAAGGAACAATTTGTGCTCTGAAGCCAATTGTTTTGTCATCGATTGCTTTTTTCAACTGACTAGCTTCTTCATGACAAATCGTTAAATCTTTACTGATCATTTTTAATGTAGGAATATTAGCAAAGGCTTGTTCTTTATTTTGATACAACATAAAGGTTGCTTCCAAGGCTGCTAGCGTTAATTTATCTACCCTCAAGGCTCTAAGTAGTTGATCCTGTCTCATTTTTTCAATCCATTCTCGTTTTCCTACGATAATGCCTGCTTGTGGTCCACCTAGTAATTTATCGCCACTAAAGGTTACGATATCACAACCTTTACTTAAAGCTTCTTGAATTGTAGGTTCATATGGAAGACCAAATTTTTGTAGGTCAAAGAATAATCCGCTACCTAAATCATTTACTAGCGGTAGTTGCTTCTGTTTGGCTAAAGAAGCCATCTCTTCCAGACTCGGTTGCTCAGTAAACCCAATCAAACGGTAATTACTCGTATGAACTTTTAATAAAGCCCCTGTATTCTCAGTTATAGCTTGCTTATAGTCGGTAAGATGTGTTTTATTCGTTGTCCCAACTTCAACTAATGTTCCTCCACTCAATTTGATTACTTCTGGAATACGAAATGAGCCACCAATCTCGACCAATTCGCCTCTAGACACAATAATTTCTTTATCATTGGCAATAGCTCTTAGCGCCAACATAATAGCGGCAGCATTATTATTGACCACTAAGACATCTTCAGCACCGGTTAAATCTTTGACTATTTCGGTTAAATGTTGATACCTTGAGCCTCTTTTACCTTCGTTGACATCATATTCTAAGTTACAATAGTGATACGCCACATCATTTAGATGATTACGGACTTTTTTGCTCAATAAAGAACGACCTAAATTAGTATGTAAAATAGTCCCTGTAGCATTAATCACTGAGGTTAGATGATAATCAGGTTCTGTAGTTAAACAAGTATTTATTTTCTCGAAAATGTCAGATACAGTAACGCTAGTCAATTGGTCTGATAATATTTCTTGACGAATTGACGACAAGGCTTGTTGACAAGCTTGTTTTATTTCTAGTACTGATATTTCTTGATAACGTAACGAGGTTTCTTTAACAAGTTTATCTATTTGAGGTAATGTTTTTAGTAAGTTTTGTTTGTTTTCATTCATTCTATTTCTCGTCCTAATTCTTCCATTCTATTGATGACATAATCTATCTCTTCATAAGTAGTTGCAGCACCTATTGAAAAACGCAGGGTCCCCTGACTAGTTGTATTTAAGCACCCATGTATCAGGGGAGCACAATGGAAACCTGTGCGGACACTTATATTGTAGTCAGTCGCTAAAATATCCCCCACCATTGCAGAAGGAATGTCATGGATATTACAGCTAATTACTCCTACTGTTTGTTCTTCAACCTCACCGTAGAGGGTCAAACCATTGATTTTTTCTAAAGCATGCCTAAAATAAATGGTCTTCTCTCTTAAACTAAGTTGTTTTTTTGCGACAGATTCTCCTTTATTGTCAAAAGATTCTAATGCTCCGCCTAGTCCTGCTATTCCCGGAACATTTAATGTGCCAGCTTCCTGATGCTGAGGCATTACTTTGGCAAACGGTTCTAAACCATCTCCACCGGAAATTAACGGATACATCTCTATATCTTTTTTTATTACTAAACCACCAATTCCCATTGGCCCATACAAAGATTTATGTCCAGTAAATGCTAATGCTGTTATTATTTTGTCCGAAAAATCAATTGGAACAGTCCCAAATGTTTGAGAACTATCTAAAATAATTGGGACACCTGCTTGATAAGCCATTTGTTTAATAGCCTCAAGATTTAAGCAATTACCCGTTACATTTGATGCGTGATTAAGAATTAACCAATCTGGTGACTTTTGCTTGATGAATTGATCACACTGTTGATAATCAAACATTCCGGTTAGAGTCGCAGATTCTAAGAAATTTAGTAAAATATTTTTAGACTGCTCTAATTCATATAAAGGTCTTAAGACAGCATTATGTTCCCAATCACTCGTTAAAACGTGCTGTTGTGCTTTTACACATCCTTTTATGACCATGTTTAATGCAGTAGTGGCATTTTGAGTAAACAAAACGTCGTAGGTATCACTAGAAGCATTAAGTAACTGAAGAATTTGTTCTTTCACTTTATTCACCACTCGTTGAGCATTCATTGAATACTGATGGGCTCCTCTAGAAGGGTTGCCATAATGATTACTAGATATAATTTCCGCCATTGCTTTCATCACAGCTGGCGGTTTTTGTATAGATGTGGATGCATAATCCATATAAATATTCATTCAATCCCTCTAATCTATTAATACTCGTTTATTTTCAATTCTTTTGGTCATCCCTAATTGATCAATATATTCTAATATGAGCATGGATGATTTGCGACTAGATCGAGTCAAATCTCTAAAATCTCCTAACGTCATTTCCTGATGTTCTTTAATATAGTCACACATTAACTGAATAGCGTCCCGTAATTTTTTACTTGAAATAGCATATTCGAATGTCAACATTGTAATTTCTTCACCATTTAATGCTTCTAACATCTCAATATAGTTCTTATCCCTTTTTGTTAATTCCTCTACTTTAGTAGGGTTGTAGCCATTTTGATCTAATATATTAAGCATCGACTCTTTAGCTTTAAGTTGATAACTATTGAAACTAATCTCAAAGTCTGATAACGCCAGTAAATCTCCTTCTCTTTTCAACAGGTTGACGGTGGTCATTCTAGTTAATAGAGCATCAATTAATGTTACTTTTCCTAAACGATTAAATTTAGAACGTAATTCTTTAATCGGCATTCCTTTACGTAGACGATACGTCTTATGATACCGACTAATTTCTTCCATAATCTTTTTGGTTAATTGCTCAAATCGAAGGGGGTGAATGTATGTATTGGTCGTCAGTTCCATTATTTGTTCCTGCGACTCGGCTTCATCTAATAGACGACATAGTTCATATTCTTCAATAGATAGATAATGTTGCATTTCTGATAGCGTCGTAAAAGGAGACGTTTGATGATAGGCAAAGTCTAACAATTGTTGTTCAACAGATCCCTCAGCTTTAATTTCTAAACTTTCGATGACACTTGACTTGAAGCGACGATGTTTATCTGGACTTGCATCTAATATTAACCCACCACCGATAGTTTTCATTGGTGAATACGCACGTATAATCAGATGATCGCCTTGTTTGACTCTAAGTGGTTCTTCTAATCGCAATTGTAAGAATCCTTCTGTGTTAGGAGCAATTGTCTCTACACCGATTGGAACGACACGTGCAAATACTTCCCGTGTTCCAATTAAAATACGAACACGATTCCATAAATTGATACCAGATAAATGATTCGCTAAACACTTAACCTTAACATCCATCATCCATGTTTCTTGACCGGTGTCTAACGTTGATAAAACATCCCCACGTTGGATCTCATCAGTTGCTATATTGGATAAATTGATAGCGACTCGTTGTCCGGGATAGGCTTCCTTTACCGTTTGTTCATGTACTTGTAAACTTCTGATTTTACAAGAGATATTACCAGGGTATAAATACAAGGTATCATTTACAGTTAGGCGTTTATCCAGTAAAGTTCCTGTCACAACTGTTCCAAATCCTTTTACTGAAAAAACACGATCCACATTCAGGCGGCCTTCATCCTTTTCAATTGGCGGATTTAATTCATTGGCAATCGTATAGATTGCTTGTTTTAATGCGTCAATTCCTACATTATCAATCGCATCTGTTTCAAAAATTGGAGCGCCTTCAAGTGGTGTTTCCTTACAATAATCGATTAAATCTTCTATAACTAATTCTTTTAGTTCGTCATCTACTTGATTAATTTTAGTTAAAACAATCATAAAGCTATTAATACCTAACAACGTCAAAATATCTATATGTTCCTTAGTTTGTGGCATGACCCCTTCTGCGGCATCAATCACTATCATCATGGTATGTATACCCGGTAAGCCCGCAACCATATTCTTTATAAATTTTTCATGACCTGGTACATCTACTAATCCAATCTTTTGATTGTTTGGACCTTCTAAGTAAGCAAATCCCAAATTAATTGACATTCCACGCTTTTTTTCTTCTTTGGTAGTATCTGTTTCTATACCAGATAAGGCTTTGACAAGAGTCGTTTTTCCGTGATCAATATGCCCAGCTGTTCCAATTACTATTTCCGTCATAGACGCACCTCTAATTTATTGTATCGTTTATTTAATCGTTCTCCCTGAATCATATAAATCTCTTTGATTGCGTAGGATGAATGATTTTTTGCTAATGCTTCTTCTAAATTTTCCGTTATTAATTCTAAAGAAAATCCACAAGTTGCTTCAATAGATTCTGGTGTAGCAATGATACGTACCTTTATATCTTGTTGTCTTAACCATTCTTCTGCTTGAATAGCTTCTTTAATATTTTTATATAGTACTAGATACTCCATTAATAACACTCCTATGGCTTGATGACGCGCGTATGCGTTCTTATAGTATGAACGATATGATACATGTTGGTAATATTACCTACGCTTAATTGTTCTGTTAACTCATAAAATTCTAAACAGGCACCACAAGTTAAAACTTCAACCCCGTTATCTTCCAATTCCTTGAAATCATTGATAGTTTGTTCAACTTCTGTCACTAACTTCACCCCACTATTATATAAAAGTACACAACTAGGCAGACTATCTTGTGCTAATAAAGTATTCACAAAGGTTTTTATTAAATTTTGACCTAAAGTAGGATTGCCTTTTCCCATTTCATCCGAGTCAATCACGACAATGTAGTCTTCATCTCTATGTATTGGTTCTGAATGAGTATCTTGTTGTAATTCAGTCGAGAAGTTGCCAGCAGATTTTGCCAGATTAACATAAAATCCATCTGTGTTCTCATTTACTTCGATTTTATAACCTAGTTGAGATGCCATTTTTTCCAAATTCTGGACTGCTACATAATTATCTACAATTGTCAGAACATGTTCATGTGCTTCTAAAGCTTTTTTTGTTTGTATTACGGGTAGAGGACAACTTAGTCCTCTTGCGTCAATTTTTTTCATGATTTGTCCTCCTAGTAAACTGCTATTTCAACTGCTTGTTTGTCAATGACTTGGCCAATAATAGCGCATTCGCTATCAAGTTCTTGTTTTAATTGTGTGATTAAGTCGTCTGCTTGGTTAGCTGGAACACTAAAAAGCAAACCGCCTGAAGTCTGTGGGTCAAATAAAATTTCTTCCATAGAAAAATCATCACAATGAAATGAGACGAAGTTAGACAAATAATTACGATTACGTTGTCCACCTGCTGTCAATATAAAATCAGAAGCTGCTTTTAATGCACCATCAAGAATGGGTAAATGATTAGAATAAAGGCACGCACTTAAACGACCATCTAACATTTCATGTAAATGACCCAACAATCCAAAACCTGTAATATCTGTACAGCTTGAAATATCATAATGTCTTGCAACATCCATCGCATATTTATTTAGCGTCTGCATATTTTTTACAGCTTGCTCAAAATAGTGTGTATCTATTTCTGAAACTTGAAAGCCTGTCGTTATAATACCTACTCCTAACGGCTTAGTTAATATCAAATAGTCACCTGATTTAGGCGTATTGTTGCTTAATATTTTCTGAGGGTTGATGATGCCATTAACCGATAGTCCATATTTAATAGAATGATCATGTATAGAGTGACCACCCACTAACAATCCACCAGCTTCTTGAACTTTCTCAGCACCACCTCGAAGTATTTCTTTTAAAATCGTTAGTGGTTTATCTTCAGGAAATGCCACGACGTTTAGGGCAGAAACAACGTCTCCCCCCATTGCATAAACATCACTAAGGGCATTAGCTGCCGCTATTTTCCCAAACATATAGGGGTCGGTTACCATGGGAGGGAAAAAATCTAACGTCTGGATAATGGCTTGTTCTTCGTTTAGTTTGATAACCGCTGCATCATCAGAGGATTCAAATCCAACTAGTAAACGATTGTCTTGTTTCTTCGGTAGGTCTTTAAGAAGTTCTCCAAGTTGACCAGGTCCTATTTTTGCATTACACCCACCGCATACTATTATTTGTTCGCTATTGTTCATATATATTCCCCTTCGATTTTTTATACTCTTTTAATTAAATAATTAAGTTATTCAATTAAAACAATATGCATAAGAAAAACATTGAAGTCATTTTCTTATGCAAAATATTTATGCCACTACTTGGTCTTTTTTAATTCCTTTTAAGAAATAGCTGATGCCAGTGTAGATAACCACAGCGATGATTACCCAAGTTAATGTGGACATGTCCATGCTTTTCACTAATTTAAATGCGATGGTAACGCCAATAACACCACCAATAGTTAAGCCTAATGTCCCTTTTCTAGAATAAGTGTTAGATTTGATAAAGTTCACGCCTGCTACAGGCATTAATCCAGCACATGATCCCATCATAATTGGAAAGGCAATTTGAGGATTCATTCCTAATAAGCTAACCATTGCCATACATGGTGCATATAATCCTACACCAGCTGTCATTAATGCGCCCAGAACGAAGTTACAAACTACACCAATTACAAGTTTAAACCCAGCTAGACCAGTCGCAGTATTATCCGTACCTAACGCATCAAGTAGTCCAACTTGTTTTAGTAACATCAAAACAGCCGTAAGAACTAATGCTACGCCCATTACTAACTGAACTTTTTTCTCTGGTAGTTTAGCAACAAATTTTGAGCCAAAAAATGAGCCAACAACTGCTGCACCGATTAGAGAAAATAAAGTAAGAGGTTCTACTTTTACCGCTGTGATAAATAGAAATGCTTCAAAAACAACCGGAACAGTATGCCCCGCATTTAAAGTCCCTGGTAACTCTTTGTCATTTTTAAAAAATTTAGTTAATTGGAACAACAAAGCGGTTGGTGCAAAGCTCCCGATACCTAACGTATCTAAAAAGTCTGTAATTGCTCCGACAACCGTTGCTACCAATAGATTGCCATGCCCCCAATTACCTCTTGATTTAATTAAATCGACAATAAAATAATATAAGAAATAAACAGTAAGTAATCCTAAAATAGATAGTAATGCTACGACCATAGTTTTCTCTCCTTTTCCAGTGGTTAATTCAAACTAAAACCATATTTTAATGGATCGTTTGGGCTAATTAAAAATGTATTAAATCCATTTATATATGCCGAACCACCAATTCGAGGAATAATCGCTTGATAATTACCTACTTTAGTTTCACTAACAATCTCACCAGTAAATTTAGTGTTAATGATACTTTCATAGACAAATGTATCGCCTACTCCCATTTCACCTTTACCATATAATGTTGCAAGTTTAGCGCTCGTTCCTGTACCACAAGGTGAACGGTCAACCTGTCCATCACCAAATACAACAACATTTTGATACGTTGCGTCTTCACTTGATGCCGGTCCATAAAATTCAACTAAATCAACGGTATTAATATGAGATAACTCAGGATGTTGGATATCTATCTGTGCATTGATAGCATCACGAATTTTAATCCCTACATCTGAGAATTTTGATGAATTTTCAGGTTTAATTTCTAGCCCCACTTTACTAGCTGGTAATAGTGCGAAGAAACTACCACCGAATGAGATGTCTACTGTTAGCTCACCAATTTCAGGCACATTTACCTGGACATCACGTTTATATAAAAATGCTGGCACATTTTCAAAAGCTACTGATTCTGCTTGGAAATCTTCTGATAAGGTGACAACGCCATGTACCATTCCAGCAGGCGTTTCTTGCGTAACTTTTACTTCTCTTTGGTTTTCTTCAACGTCTACCCAGCCTGCCTCAACAGCAGCTGTCATTGCAGCAATGGTATTATGACCACACATATTCAAATAACCACCAGCATCCATAAAGATGATGCCATAATCCGCTTCTTCGTTAACTGGTTCACAAATGAATGCGCCAAACATGTCATTATGGCCTCTTGGCTCAAGCATGACTGCTGTACGCAACCAGTCTTTTTCTTTCGCTAAATATTCTTTCTTTTCGGCCATTGTTTGACCAGGAAACTTGGTAATTCCACCGACAATTAATCTTGCTGCTTCTCCAGCTGTATGTGTGTCAATGGCTGTAAGCATTTTAGAAAATTTCATGTGATAACTCCTTTTTTAATCAGATAAATCTCGACGCATTTTCAGCTTCAATGCAGCTAGTGCTTTTTTAGCATCTACTTTATCTAAAGTATTTTCACCAACCACTTCTGTCTCGGTTCCAGTGGTCGATTTGTTAATATCCAACACAAAGTCTGTGTATTGATTTTCTACTACAAATTTCGCTTGTTTTCCAATGAATTTAAGGCCTATTACACTGATATCATGGTCACCAATTTCTTCCAAGGTTGTCGAAAAATCAATATCAGAATTTCCCCATCCATCAGTTGAAACAATTGCACCATCCGCTTGCATACTGTTGACAAGTTCTCCCGTTCGCCTACTCACAAATTCTTTTTCTTTATTGCTCTGTGGCGTCCCTGCTACAACAATTCCAAGAAAATTTATATCTGGATCCACTGAAAGAATTTCGACTAACGGGTCTCTAAAATGATGCAAAGATGTTTCTTTTGTTGACGGTCCAACACCCATCATTATACCTCCTTTTTATGAAAGAGCTCTGATAGCACCATCTCGATACTCGTTTACAGTTAAGTAAACTGGCATGCTGTGGAGATCGATTATAGATTGTCCACCAGAAAATCCGCTTGGCTCATCAGAAAATAACATGGCATCATACATTGCCCCTTGAGCTGGCAACTGTTTGACTAGGATAACATTAGGCTTATCTGGTTGCGTTTTATGTTCATACAAATGGGTCTCTGTAGCTGAACTTGCCTCAAGTAATTTCATTTTTTCGCGGATTTTTTGAATATATTGATCAGCTAGCTGAAACGCTTCATTACAGGTCACTCGGTCTAAAACCAGATTTTCTTGCATCATACAATCAATATGAATTAGCAGGTCGTTTTCTCCTGGCGTACCTGGTTTGTTGAGTTTTAATTGTTGACTTAAAATCCCTTCAGAAGAACCAAATTCATGTAATTGCTCACCATTTTTTATTCGACCAGTCAACAAGACAAAAACCCCTGTTAATGTATGCGTCAAGCCTTCACCAATATGACCTAACACCTTCGTGGATATCGGAATGATATCCATGATGGTGTTAGTCTCAATATCATGTTGATGAGGTTTAATTATTTGAATAAAAACATTATCAAAAATCTCTGAATCAAAACTTATTTGGTCGCTTATTGATAAACAATCAGTTGTCAAATTAAAATTTTGTCCTAGCTCTATTTCATTAATATGAAACGCTCTGATTTTTAGTGTTTTATTCTTCATAATTTATTACCTTCTATACATGTGCGATATATTCGTATGGTAAATTAACAATTTTACCTGGTGTTTGAATATCAACTAATGCTTGTAAAGTATCTTTTAAAATGCCTGTTTGCATTTCTACATTATTTGGTTCACCAGCGTTTGCTCCCATTGGAACCAACGGCGCAACGGCTCTTGGAGATCCATTTTGGCGTACGACTGGTGGTAAAGCTGCGATTAAAATAGTAGGAATACCCGCTTCCTCAATTGCTCTCTGCACGATCACGGCAGTTCTATGACAAGTCCCTCAACCGGCTGTTAGAACAACTGCGTCTACTTCTTCTTCTTTTAATTTTTGTGCAATTTCTGGACCAGTGATATCGTGGAACGCATCTTGGTCACCACCACCGCCCATGAATCCAGCATGCATTGGTGCAACGCTTCCGATGAAGCCTTCAGCAGCTAATTCATGTAAACGATCAATTGGGAACATACAGTTCACATCTTTATTAACGTCTGCATTATCGTAACCACCATGAGATACCATTAAATCATCACTTTTAGCTGTATCAGGAATTTCTCTATATGAAGTGTCCCCCGCTAAGTTGAATCGTTTATCAGATTTTAGATGCACGCCAGCAGCTGTAGCTAACGCGACTTTCATATCTTTAAGTTCTTTTGTTACAGGTGTAAAAATTGATTTAGGTGTGATTGGCACAAAAATCTCTGATTGTAAACCTTCAAAAACTGTTAAAGTCATTGAAATTCTCCTCTCTCTAGTCGTTCATCATTTTTTCTTGTAATTTTTTATGTCCCTGAATCGCATTAACATAATGCTCATTAGCTTCTTCTTCAAGCACTTCAGGGTAAGACATCATAAAGCCTACTTCTTGGCCCACTTTAATATCATATTCAGAAATTAACATTCTTCTTGGGATTTTCAATTGCCCCAAACGACCTTTTATATCAATCGTCACACTTGCATCTGAAAACTCCACGATAATTCCTTCAAACATTCTCTCAGTTGAGATGTATTTTAATTTTTCGATATTTTCCATTGTTTAACCTCATAAGCTTTATTTTGTGTTGTTTAGTCTTCTATTTCATAAATTTCTTGACGTTTTTTGCTCTTTGGTAGTGTTTGCTCATTCTCTACAAGTTCAATTTTTTTGCCAAGTTTTGCTTCGATTACTTCAATGTTGTTTTGTTTAACATTAGGATTCCATTTACGTTCAGCAGGTTTAATTGTTCCTCCACCCATTAATGTTTTCAACATTGCTAAGTCACGAATTGCATCTTCTCTACATAATGTATTGTTAGATAAAATTTCGTTTTCAATACCTTGTTTTGATTTATTATTATCAACCATAGCGACCATGTGCTCGTTACCTACAACAAGAGCACCTTGGACAGCACTATATGAATCACCCACAACTTTAATTCCACGTTTACCCACTTCTTCGATATGTGACGCGAAATCGATATGGTTATTACCAAATCCTTCAGTTGTGATGATTGCTCCATCAATTCCCATTGCTTCAATTGTCATCCCTAGACGTTTAGACACATAGTATTTTTCAGAATTAGCTTGTGGAGAACCAACAAACATAACGCCTACTAAATCAATTTCTTCATCATTCATTGCTTCTTGTACTAAAGGTTCTCTCCAGTAGTGACGAGATGTTTCTTTAGACGCAGGTCCAATACATGTTAAGGCATGAATACCGCCATCTAGCACTTCAGTTGGTGCAAGAATGACTGGTAAGTTACCTAAGTCAACGTTTGGTTTCGCGCCTAATGTCCCAACTGGTTCAACTGGCATAATTAAGTTATCATGCATAGCCCCTTGTCCCATGATTTCTTTAATCACTAAAACTTTTTTCTTGCCTGGACGACGATATTGAGTGATTTCGTTAGTATCAACGATTAATGCTTCATCAGCTTTTTTTAATGCTTCACGGATTTCTTGTGTTAGATAATCAGAAGCTTTATGAGCGGCTAAAGGTCCTGGACGTTCCATATTAGCTCCAGCTTTGATCGTTACCTGTGTTTTAATAAAGATTTCGCCTTTATCTGGTGCACCAGGGCGCCCCCACATAATGTTACGATCTAATTCACCCTCTGATGAACCGAATTCACCAATTTGTACACCATTAGCGTCAGTACCGGTTAATACAACGACAACACCGTCCATAATACGTGTAATACCATGACCTAAATCACCTTCGATTTTAGTAGCGATTGGTTGAACATCCATAATAGTTTCACTATATGTATCGTACTTATCTGGTGTGATAATATCGATTTTCATATTTTCAACTAGTTCTTCAAGTTCCACAGCTTCAGCTGAAATCTCTTCAGGCTTACGGATAATTAACGTATTATCTTCAATTTTCGTTTCCTCACCGAAAACTACATTTGTAATGTTGATATGTTGGCGAGTTACTGAACGCATTTTAATAGGCTCTTGTTCATTAGTAACGGTTTCATTTACAGTAGTAGCTACTGAAGACACAGCGTCTTCGCCTAATACAGAGGTTTGTTGAACTGCTGGTGCTGCTCCTGTAACTACGATAGGCAATTCTAATTCTATTCCTTTACCTTCAGCGATACTAATTTTGATTGTTTGACCTGAAACGGATGTTGAAGTAGCATGAGAAACGGCAACTTCAGAGCTAGTAGCTGGAGTTTCAATAACTTCGACTTCTTCTGCTTTTTCTTCTTCAACAGTTTGTTGAATGCCTGATACTAAATCAGCAGTTAATGGTACTAACGCATCTGTAGTCGTTAATAAAGTTGCACCAATTACTTCTCCGATAGTTAAGCAATTTTCTGGGATAGTCAACAAACCTGAATCTTCTAAATCAGCAAAAATTGCTGGATCCTCCAAGTTTGCTGGTTCAATAGTGATGTTTCCTTCAGCTCGGCAACATAATACTGCCGGGTCATTAGCGTGATCTTTTGCTGTTTCAGCTGTAATAGACATAGACAAATCCTCCTAATTTTATTTCGATATATTTTTTAGGCAGTCGGTAATCTTCGATATAGTTTATGTCCAACCGAACGCAGCACATGATCCGTATGATGATAAACTGGAACTCCTAACCTAGGAGCTACACCTAGAACGGTGTTTGTTCAATCAGAACACGTACCGGTAAGTATCACTTCAGCGCCAGCTTTTTTCATTTTCATAACTTTTTCAGCTTGTCCTGGACATACACCCGGTTTCGAACATCTATATCTTCCATTAACTTCTACCATACGTTTACACATTTCTTTTGCAACTACTTCAGCACCCATATTGTTAGCGATTTCAGTCAAGCGTTCTTCAGAACCACCGCATTCACAAATTAAGATACCGATTGGACGAGTTTCTTGAGGATAAGGCATCGCAACTAAGATACCACCGGTTGTTTTATTAATTGGTGTACTTTCTTCGACGCTTCTTCCAGTCATTGGCCCGCCCATCACGATTTCGCCATGTGGGTGAATATATCCACCCGCACATTCAATTAAATCAATAACTGGGAAACCAATTGGGGTATTCTCAAATACATGAGATTCACCAACTACTCGTCCGGCAACAGTAACATCCTTGTCAATAAATGGTTTACGGTCATCAATTGCTTCAGAAATTCGTTTTACCGTTTCAACATTTGATACAATTACATCTACTTCGATTGGTAATTGCCCTGGATTTAATTCAATCCCTAGAACTTCACGAATAATCATTCGCTCATCTCCTGCAGGATAAATGTCTGGCAGACGATAAACTTCAATCATTGGTTCATCTTTAGTCGCTTTTAATAATTCAATCACTGCTTGTCGATTTTTATCTTTAATGGCAATGACAGCTTTTGGAGCTTCAGTAATGGACATCACATGTTTCGTTCCCTCAACAATTTGTGTCGCATACTTTTGGGTTTGTTGTATATTGTGGTGTAACAATGCCTCACACTCAGCATCATTAACGATAAATACGCCATTTGGAATTTTATTGTTTAATTTAATGTGAGTTGGAAAACCCGCACCGCCTGCACCAACAATTCCTGCAGCTTCAATCATAGCTAATTTATCACTGTTTTCAGTTAAAGGTAAATAATCAGCAGTGGGCACGTCGGTCATGGTAATACCAATTTTTTCATTATCAATTGATGTGACCACACCAGTAATACTGCTGTGAATATTAGCGCCTAATCCATTTGGTTTTGCGATTAATTCACCACGTTTTACTTCTTGATTTATTGAAACGATTGCTTCACAGGGAGCTCCAACGTGTTGTTTTAATGGAATATAACAGATTGTCATTTTTTTCACCTCCTCGTTATAATTCGTGGTATTTTGTGAAATATTTAACAATATACATTATGATTTCACAAATGGATAATAACATATATATCCACATATTTTAAGGTGTATAAGTAAAATAACGCAAAAATTTCATAAATACCTCATAAAAAAATCACAAAACTCCAATAAACGACACTTTATTGGACAAAACAAAAAAATCTATCTATTTACAAACGAATTTTTGTGAATCATTTAATTAATAAGAAACGCACCATAATAATCATAAACTGAAATAAAAAAAAGTGAAGGGTTTCCCCTTCACTTTTTAACTGATGATAGACATCTCTATTATTAAAGAATGAATTACTTAATTTCATTCTTATATTTTTATGGCGGGAAAGTGTGGGAATCGAACCCACCCAAGAAGCTCTTAACTCCTCGTACTGGTTTTGAAGACCAGAGGGAACACCAGAACCCATCCATTCCCGAATTACAAATAAGATAATAGCAATAAAAAAACATTCTGTCAAAAACGAACGTTTTTTTATTGTATGATTATTAATTTAGTTCAGATTTAAGTACGCCACCAACAGCGTAATGTTCTTTTTTCATCTCTTGAATCACGACATGAATATTCTCTTTTGGAGCACCAGATGTTTTAGAAATGGCTTCGGTTACTTCCTGCACCATCGATTTTTTTTGTTCATCCGTTCGTCCTTCTAGAAGTTCAATATGTACAATTGGCATCTTATCATCTCTCCTTAACGTTTTATTATCCTTATTATACCTCAGAACGGTGTCGGACTAAATTTTTTTTAGGAATCGTTACAATAAACGTTGCACCTTGATTTACTTTACTTTCAAGTGTTATTTGACCATTTAATTGTTCGACGCAATTTTGAACAATGCTTAAGCCTAAGCCAGTGCCACCATTTTTGCGATCCCTAGACTCCCCTACACGATAAAACTTTTCAAAAATACGTTGTTGATCAACTTCGGCAATACCGATGCCATTATCTTGAATTGAAAATACAATTGATTTCGAGGTTTCGGTGAGTTTAAGATTAATATCTCCTGATTCAATCGAATAATGAATGGCATTTTCTAATAAATTCTTTATTATTGGTTGAAAATATTGTTCAGAAACCTCATAAGTAGATTGAAGGGAAGAAATTAAGTCTATTTTTAAATATTTCGCTTGAATTAAGGGATGATATATTATCATCTCCTCTTTAATCACTTCTGAAATATCTTTCCAAACAATAGCTACCTCTGTCAATTGATGCTGCGTCTTTAGCAATTCTAAAATGCGATTAACTAACTGATTAAGACGCTTTCCTTCTTTATCAATGATTTTAATAAACTCTTTCTGAGTATCAGAAGGTAAGGATTCATCTAAAATGGTTTCAGTAAAGCCAACGATTGAGGTGATAGGTGTTTTCAATTCATGTGCAACATTACGAATTAATGTTTCATGGGCACGTTCTAATATCTTAATCGAAGTAATATCATATAAAATAATTATCGCTTCTTCTGCTTGTTGAATAGATGCCGTTGTATTAATACGGATTTCTGCCTTAAACACTTTAAAAGTAGGCAAATCTAACACGATTTCTTTAGCAATAGTACGTTTATTACTTTTGGATAATTGCTTTAAGAGCGATTCAATATCGGACTTTAGCCCATTCGGACGGTAATAATAATCCCTAGCCATCGCGTTGAAGGTTCGTTCATCTGTTTCCAGATTTACAGTAATAATCCCAATTTCTACATTATTTAATAAATACTCTAATTTTTCTTCAGCCACTAATTGCTGAAAATGTAATTGATGGTTGTTTCTCATTAATTGGTTTAGTTTATCATATAATAAGGACCACTCGTCCTTTGCAATCATTAGTTCTTGTTGGTTTTCAGGATGAGTTAAGGCCTCTTCTACAACGGATAATGCATATTTGACAGGTTGTTGATTATGTCGAGAAAGTATATATATGGCGCATGTTGCTAATCCATACAACAGTGTGATTAGCCATAACAATAATTTTTTTAAAGTCGAAAGATTGTATGGATAATCATGGAGACTTTGCGATACCTGTCTGATACCAATGCGTCCGTTCTGGTTAACAATCGCTTGTGAAACCATTAATTGATTGGTTTCTTTAGAAACATTACTCGCCAAATTATTACCACTCCTAATTAATGTAGTTGAGGCTTGTGTCAGTGGTTGAGTCGTTACTTCAAGTGCATCACCTAATGCATCCAAAAATGTAATATTTAGACTAATCAACGTTGGATGATCAAAACGGATTGACTGAAAGGTACTAGTTTGCCAATTCATTTCTTTCTCTAACTCATATTGCGTAACTAATTGAGAAATGGTTTCAGAAAGGTAATAAGTTTGTTTCTCAGTATCGCGTTTTGAGATGTAATGATTCATTATTCCTAAAGTTAATATTGCCAAACTTCCCATAATCACTAGCAAACGAATAAGCGACATTGATTTTACATATTGTTTCATCTTGAATCCTCATGCGGAAGATAATCAAATTTATAGCCAAACCCTCGGACTGTATGTAAATATTCTGGCAGTTTCGGTTCACGTTCTATTTTTTCCCTCAGATGACTGACGTGAATATCAACAACTCGTGACTGACTGTATACATCATCACCCCAAATTCGGTTAAGTAATGTGTCGCGATCGATGATTCGACCTGGTCGTTCAATAAAATAAGCTAACAACTCATATTCCTTCTTCGTTAAATCTAGTAATTGTTGTTGTTTATATATGGTAAAAGCCGACCTATTAAAAGTTAACTCACCAACTGTTATTATATTATCTAATTCGGCCTCATTTAAAAGTCTTTTGACGTCACTAGTAATAGAGGCACTTGAAGCGCGACGTAAGATTCCTTTAATACGTGCGATTAATTCCCTTGGACTAAAAGGTTTTGTCATGTAGTCATCCGCACCAAATTCAATCCCGATAATTTTATCGACAGTTTCATCTTTAGCAGTTAATAGCAAAATAGGAACATTAACCGCTTGTTGACGTAGTGCCTTAACAATATCCATTCCGTCCATATTCGGCAACATCACATCTAACACAATAAAATCAAAGAATTGGTTAAGTGCTGTTTGAAAGGCTTCATAACCATCATGGACAATCACTGTTTCATAACCTGCTTTTTGTAGATGGTAATCTATCAATGTTGTAATAGAGACTTCATCATCAACAATTAATATTTTCAATTTAAATGTTCCTCCTATAGTATGGATAATTTAATTATACAGTAATTTCACCACAGCGGTCCTAACTTATATTACAAATTCAATAAATAATGACTATCAATGACCTATTAACTATTAAGATACGCAATCTTGTATTAAAAATCCCCCTGAGCTTTGTCAGGGGGATTTTTAATAGAATCTTTTTAAATATAAACGTGTGAAGGTAATCCTTAAAGATTACAAAGGTGAGACGTTGCCTTCAACATCGCGTTTAATTTCCATTTTAGTAATAGGGATGTAGTTTAATTGTTCGACAACGTTTTTTTGGACATCATCTGATAAACAAAACTCAATGAATTTCTTCACATCTTCAGAAGCGTCTTTACCGATGTACATATGCTCGTACGCCCAAATCGTCCAATCGTTTGTTGCAACATTATCTTCAGTTGGTTCAACGCCATCAATTTTTAATGATTTGAAACTGTTATCGAAGTATGAAAAGGCTAAATAACTAATAGCACCAGGCGTTTCAGTTATGATTTTCTTTACTGTTCCTGAAGAATCTTGTTCTTGAGTCCCGATTGTTTTAGTCCCGTCTAGCCCCCATTTTTCAAACGTTGCACGAGTACCGCTTCCTTCTGCACGATTAACAACCACTATATCTAAATCCTGGCCACCAACCTCTTTCCAATTCTTCACTTTACCAGTAAAAATATCGATAAGTTGCTGACGTGTTAGGTTATCAACTTTAACCTCTTTATTAACCACAGGGCCAATTCCGACGACTGCTACTTGATTGTCGATAATTTTATCAGCATCAATGCCCTCTTTTTCTTCAGCAAAAACATCCGAGTTACCTATGTCAACAGCACCACTAGCAACCTGCGATAATCCCGTACCACTACCACCACCTTGGACCGAAATTTGATACTCAGGATAATCGGTTTGATAGATGTCTTTTATTTTATCCACTAATGGTTGTAAGGCTGTTGAACCTACTGCCACGATTTCTGTTTGCTTTTCTTTGCCTGTTTCATTTCCAGATTTATTACTCCCGCATCCTGTTAATAAAAAGATAAAAGATAGACCTGCAATAATCATTGATGTTTTCTTCATATGATTGACTCTCCTCGTAAAATTTATTAGTTATTACAATTAGAGTATACGATGTGAATGTAAAATCATTAGTCATGTTTATGTAAAAATTAGGTAAATTTTATAGACAATATTTACATTATGTAAACTTGAAACCTGAAAAAACCACACGCATCTACGTATGGTAAATTTCACGATTATTTATCGGTTGTAATGGACGATTATTGCTGGCACTTGTAATGGTACTTTTTAACAAGCTGAAGCCACGTGTTGAAATAACACGACGATCATCAATAACTAGCCACGTAACTTGCCCAATAGTTGGTGGCGTTGTTAGTGACCCTTGATAATGATAGTAAGTTGGTTGACTTTCTGTGAACGGGGTAAAGTCAAATTTGACAAACAAACGATCCTGTTCATATAAGACTCTTGCTAAAATTGCTTCTTTCTCATCGGTTACATCAAATAAAATGGCTAACACGAGTAACTCATCTCGTTCATTACGATGAACAAAGTGGAATTCTAAATCAGAAGGACGATTATCTAACACGTGTTCACTTGGTATATGAAAATGAAGATTTTTAAGGAAGTAGTGTTCCCCTTTATAAATTAAATAACTTTGATTCGTGACGGAATCAAGTTGTAATGTGTAATTATCGTGTCGTAAAGTGAACTCATCTTCATGATAATGGAATATCAACTCATTAGGTGCTTTCTTCGTGATAATTTCTTTTGATAACCCAATCGGTGATTGCCATTTATCTTCGGCTGCTACTGAAAATTCTGGACATAATTGATGCCAATTTTCAGGTCCTTTGTCACTTTGACTATAATCCCATATTTCGGTTGTTTCTTTAATATACATACTTGCACCTCCACCCATTATTTTATAAAAAAAAAAAGAATTAGGCTACTAATACAACCTTAATATTCATCAGATACTATTGTGCTGAAACGGAACGCTGATTCTAAATTATTGTCTTAGATATTGTAGTTACCTGTTAAAAAAACAGTACAAAACAATTGTCTTGTACTGTTTCATCAGTTTAGTTTAACCATTCACGAGGATTTTGTTTCCATTCTTCTAATAATTCTCTTTGATTAGCTTCAATACGATTTGTATCGATGGCAGTCGTGATTAAGGTTGAATAGTTGGTCAACGTTTCAAATGCTAGACCGGCCTCTTCAAAATTATTGATACCATCTGCTAGTTCATAAGTAAAAATTGCAGCCACTCCTAAAACATCTGCGCCTTCTCGTTTGGCAGCTTCTGCAGCTTCTAATACACTGCCACCTGTTGAAATTAAATCTTCAATGATCACCATTTTTTGTCCTTCATGGATGACACCTTCGATTTGATTTCCACGACCATGTTTTTTGGCTGCGCTACGAATATAAACCATAGGTAGTTCTAAAATATCCGCAATCCAAGCAGCATGTGGAATTCCTGCTGTTGCTGTTCCAGCTATTACTTCCACATCTGGATAGTTTGTTTTAATCATTTCAGCTAAATTTCTTGCCACTTCTTTTCGAATAGAAGGATAGCCCATAATAACACGATTATCACAATAAATAGGACTTTTAATGCCACTTGCCCATGTAAAAGGTTCCGTCGGTTTTAAGTTTACCGCGCCAATTTCTAGTAAATGTTGAGCTGTTTGTTGAGCTGTTGTCATTATACTTCACCATTCCATTCTTTTTTGATTTCTTGATACGCTTGATAAGGATTGTTTGCTCGTGTAATTGGGCGGCCCACGACGATAAAGTTTGCACTTAGGTCGCGAGCGCCTCCTGGTGTCACAACACGTTGCTGATCACCTACTGCTGCTCCTAATGGACGAATCCCTGGTGTTAAACAAATAAAATCTGTAGAGGTATGCTTTTTAATAGTATTTGCTTCTAAGGCCGAACAAACGACTCCGTCCAATCCGGCTATTTGCGACATCTTAGCGTAGTGAATAACACTATCTTCTAAGGTCATCATTAACCCTTGCTCGTGTTGCATCGCCTCTTCTGATGTTGAGGTAAGTTGTGTCACGGCTATTAATAAGGGACGATTACCATCGACAGAACCTTCTTTAAGACCTCGAAGAGCTCCTTCCATCATGTTGATACCACCTGCGGCATGAACATTCGTCATCGAGACACCTAATTTAGCTAGTCCTCTCATGGCACTTTCAACTGTATTTGGAATATCATGCAGTTTTAAGTCTAAAAAGACATCATGCCCAAGTGATTTTAACCATGTAACGATTTCAGGACCTTCTTGATAAAATAATTCCATGCCAACTTTAACATATAATGATTCTTCACTAGGAAAGTGGTTTAAGAATGAGATAATTTCTTCTTTATTTGGAAAATCTAATGCAATAATTGGTCGTTGTGGCATCTTAACGCGCCTCCTTCACTTCTTGAATTAACTTGGCTAAACTCTCAATACCTAGTTCATCCATCCTTTGTGGCAAACCCTCAATTAATTTCGGACAAATTAACGGATCAGTAAAATTCGCTGTTCCGACAGCGACCGCACTAGCTCCAGCCATATACATTTCTAGTACGTCATCTACTGTATAGACACCACCCATCCCGATAATCGGAATATTAACTACCTCTGAAACTTGCTTAATCATGCGAATTGCCACAGGTTTAATGGCTGGTCCTGATAAACCACCTGTTTGATTAGCCAAAATAGGTTGACGTGTTTTTAAGTCGATACGCATGCCTAGCAAGGTATTGATCATTGATAAGCCATCTGCACCTGCTGCTTCAACTTCTTTAGCAATTGGCACAATATCCGTCACATTAGGTGATAATTTTACATAAACAGGTACGTTAGCTATTTGTTTAACAC
Source organism: Vagococcus zengguangii (assembly GCF_005145005.1). Taxonomy (NCBI): domain Bacteria; kingdom Bacillati; phylum Bacillota; class Bacilli; order Lactobacillales; family Enterococcaceae; genus Vagococcus; species Vagococcus zengguangii. The sequence continues at coordinate 1,143,315 of NZ_CP039712.1, read as the reverse complement.
GATAAGTTAAATCAGCGGCAACATCTTTATCCGTTCCAAACGTGATACCACCTTGTTTAACATTCGGACATGAAATGTTCAATTCGATGGCTTTAACATTTGGTGCTTGACTAATTCGTTCGCACACGCTCGTATAGTCGTCAATCGTGTAACCCGCGACATTTGCAATAATCGGCACATCGAATCGTTCCAATGCGGGTAGTTTGTCAGACATAATTTCTTCGATACCAGGATTTTGTAAGCCAATAGCATTCAACATGCCACTAGGCGTCTCTGCCACACGTGGGGTTGGGTTACCATCACGTGGTTCAAGCGTCGCTGCTTTAACCATGATCGCTCCTAATTGACTAATATCATAAAATTTAGCGTATTCAGCTCCGAAACCGAAACAACCACTAGCCGGCATAATCGGATTTTTTAATGATAAACCTGGTAATTCAACTGCTAATCGATTCATATGTTCACTACCCCCGTTGCAAAGACTGGTCCTTCATCACAAACCTTCTTCAATCTCATTTTTTTAGTCTTTTTATCTTTTGTTTGACAGACACAGGCGGCACAAGCTCCAACACCACAAGCCATACGTTCTTCTAACGATACGTAAGCACGAGGATGTTCTTCAAAATATTGATCCACTTTAGCAAGTAATGGTGTCGGACCGCATGAATAGACCGCACTCGGCTCGATTTGTGGTAATATTTCATCTAATATAATTCCTAAGTGACCATTCGTTCCATAAGAACCATCATCTGTGGAAACGTGGACGTCACCAAGTGCTTGAAATTCTTCTAAATAAAACATCACGTCTTTAGAAGCAAAGCCAAGGAAAGCCATCACCTGTGCCCCTCTTAAACGAGCTTGTCTAGCGACTTCGTAAAGCGGTGGAATCCCAATACCACCCCCCACGACAATCACTAACTCCCCTTCTGAAATATCTTCAACTGGAAAACCATTACCAAGCGGCCCTAAAACATCTAACGTTTCATTGGCACTTAATTGACTCATATCTTTAGTACCCGCACCTTCAGCACGATAAATTAATTTACACTGACTTGTTTTCAAATCAATTGACGAAATACTGATTGGACGACGTAATAATAAATCGCTACGAGTTGGAGGCTGACAGTGAAGGAATTGTCCAGGTACTAACATCTCCTGAACGATTAATCCTTCTAAAGTCATTTCAAAGATGTTTGGTGCTAACATTTTTTGCTCGATAATTTTCATGTTTTCTTGCTTCATCGATATTCCCCTTTGTTATTAAATAGATTCTAGTAAAAATTGTTGCGATTCAATCACACGTAAGACCGCACTCACTGTATCTAATGATGTGAATAGTGGTACGCCATGATCGACCGCTTCACGGCGAATTAAGAAACCATCTGAATTCGTTTGTCTTGATTTATCCATCGTATTGACGACTACTTGGACATCTCCTTCACGAATAATATCCAAAATATTTTTACCTGACTGCGTTACTTTATCAATGCTTTCAACTACAAGCCCGTTGTTTTGGTAGTAAGTTGCTGTTCCAGCAGTAGCTACCAGTTTAAAGCCAATGTTTTTAAAGCGTTTAGCAATTTCTAAACTTTCTTCTTTTGCTTCATCAGCAATTGTTAGTAAAACAGAACCATGATTTGGAATATTCATGTAGCTAGCTTCAAAAGCTTTGTATAAAGCTTTTTCTAAAGTTGTGTCTGAACCCATTACTTCACCAGTTGATTTCATTTCAGGTCCTAAGTAAGTATCAACGCTTTGTAATTTTGCAAATGAAAAGACCGGCGCTTTAATATGCACTAAGCTGCTTTCAGGGTGTAATCCATCTTCGTAGCCTTGAGTTTCAAGAGATTGGCCTAAAATAATTTTGGTTGCGACTTGCGCCATTGGAATATCTGTTACTTTACTTAAAAATGGTACCGTACGACTCGCACGTGGGTTTACTTCAATAACATACACTTGATTATCATGAATCACGTATTGAATGTTCATCATGCCCAAGCAATTTAAGCCTAACGCCAAACGTCTTGTGTAATCAACAATTGTGGCTTTAATTTCATCTGATAACGTTTGTGGTGGATAGGCTGCCATTGAGTCGCCTGAATGGACACCCGCTCGTTCAACGTGTTCCATAATCCCTGGAATTAACACACGTTCCCCATCACAAATTGCATCAACTTCGCATTCTTTACCAACTAAGTAACGGTCAACTAAAACTGGATGCTCTGGTGAAGCTTTAACCGCGTTTTTCATGTAGCTACGTAAATCAGTTTCGTTTTCAACGATTTCCATCGCGCGTCCACCTAACACATAGCTAGGGCGAACTAAAACTGGATAACCAATTTTTTCAGCGATTGCTACGGCTTCTTCACTACTTGTTGCTGTGTCACCTGGTGGTTGTGGAATGTCCAATGCTTTTAGGGCTTGTTCAAACAAGTCACGATTTTCGGCTGTATCTAGCGCTTCGATGGTTGTTCCGATGATTGGAACGCCGGCTTTGTCTAAACTATCTGCTAAGTTAATTGCTGTTTGACCACCGAATTGAACGATTACTCCTTTAGGTTGTTCTAAGTCAATGACATTCATCACGTCTTCAAAAGTCAACGGATCAAAGTATAATTTATCCGAAATTGAGAAGTCAGTTGAGACTGTCTCAGGATTATTATTGATAATAATTGCTTCATAACCAAGCTGTTGAATCGCTTTAACCGAGTGAACGGTTGCGTAATCAAACTCAACGCCTTGACCGATTCTGATAGGACCTGAACCTAGAACTAAAATAGATTCTTTTTCAGTACGAATACTTTCGTTTGTAAAATCATATGAGCTATAAAAGTACGGTGTTTCTGATTCGAACTCCGCTGCACAGCTATCAACCATTTTGTAGACTGGTAATAGGTTGTTTTCTTTACGCATAGTACGGATAGCTGCTTCATCTTGATTCCAAATTTTTGCAATCGTCACATCAGAGAAGCCATACGTTTTAGCGGTTTTTAAAGTGTTAAAGTCGCCGATGTTTTCAGCCAATGCTTGTTCAATTTCGATGACATGCAATAAGCAATCTAAGAAATACAAATCGATTTTGGTCATTTCATGAATATCTTCAATTGTATATCCTCTACGAATCGCTTCAGCAATGTAGAAGATACGGTCATCTTGAGCGTTCACGATTTTATTAACCACTTGTTCTTCACTAGCTTCCGTTGCTTCTTCTAAAGATATATGTACTGTTCCTAGTTCTAATGAACGAATCGCTTTTAAGGTCGCTTCTTCTAAGGTACGACCAATTGCCATCACTTCACCCGTGGCTTTCATTTGTGTACCTAAGCGACGCTCACCATTTTCGAATTTATCAAATGGCCATCTTGGGACTTTTGCCACGACGTAATCAAGAGTCGGCTCAAATACTGCGAAAGTTGTTTTAGTCACAGGATTTTTAATTTCATCTAAAGTTAAACCAACGGCGATTTTAGCCGCTAATTTAGCAATCGGATAGCCGGTTGCTTTACTTGCTAAAGCTGAAGAACGGCTGACACGTGGATTCACTTCGATGACATAGTAATTAAAGCTGTGTGGGTCAAGCGCTAATTGGACGTTACAACCTCCTTCAATTTTCAATGCACGAATGATTTTTAATGAGGCATCACGTAATAATTGATGTTCCACATCAGTTAATGTTTGACTTGGGGCATATACGATTGAGTCCCCTGTATGAATGCCGACTGGGTCGAAGTTTTCCATGTTACAAACCACAATCGCATTGTCAGCTGAATCTCGCATTACTTCGTATTCAATTTCTTTATAGCCAGCAATACTTTTTTCAATCAAACATTGCGTTGCTGGTGATAATTTTAACCCATTTGTCGCAATTTCGATTAATTCTTCCATATTGTCACACATACCACCGCCTGTACCGCCTAATGTGAAGGCTGGGCGAACAATTAATGGAAAACCAATTTCTTCCGCAAACGCAATCGCTTCTTCAACGGTATTAGCAATCGTACTTTCTGGAATCGGTTGGTCTAATTCTTCCATTAATTGTTTAAATAAATCGCGATCTTCTGCTTGGTCAATCGCTGATAGTTTTGTTCCTAATAATTCGACGTTGTACTCATCTAAAATCCCTGAATTGGCTAAAGTCATGGCCATATTTAAACCAGTTTGTCCACCTAACGTTGGTAATAACGCATCTGGTTGTTCTTTACGGATAATGCGAGAGACAAATTCTTCAGTAATCGGCTCGATATAGACTTTATCGGCAATCTCTTTATCTGTCATAATTGTTGCAGGGTTTGAATTAACTAAAATCACTTCATACCCTTCTTCTTTAAGTGCTAGACAAGCTTGCGTTCCTGCATAATCAAATTCTGCTGCTTGTCCAATCACAATTGGTCCAGAACCAATCACCATAATTTTCTTAATATCCGTACGTTTAACCATCTTAGTTTGACTCCTTCCATGCATCCATTAATTCGATAAATTCTTGTATCACGTGATGCGCATCATGTGGTCCCGGTGCAGCATCTGGGTGAAATTGTACTGAGAAAGCTGGGTAATGACGGTGTTTGACACCCTCCACTGTTTCATCATTAACCTCCACATGTGTCACGATTAAATCAGTTTCAGCTAATGATTCTTTTGAAACAGCATAACCATGGTTTTGTGAAGTAAAATCAATACGCCCTGTTGCAACCTCTCTAACTGGATGATTGCTGCCACGGTGTCCAAATGGTAACTTGTAAGTTTTAGCGCCATTTGCTAATGAGAACAGTTGATGACCTAAGCAAATCCCGAATAATGGCACTTTACCTTGAATTTCTCTAATTAATGTTAACGCTTCAGGGACATCTTGTGGATCTCCAGGTCCGTTACTTAATAACACGCCATCTGGAGCTAATGCAAGTACTTGTTCTGCAGTCGCATTATAAGGTAAAACAGTGACTTGGCACTGATAACGACTTAATTCGCGTAAAATACTATGTTTTAAACCAAAATCTATTACCACGACATTTTTTCCTAAACCTGGTGAAGGATATGCTTTGGTTGTTGACACTTCTGCTACTAATTTTTTCGGCATAACGGTTGCTCGTAATTGATCCAATGAGTGTTCCGCATCTTTTTTGCCATCGATTAAAGTCGCTTTAATCGCGCCTTTTTCACGAACAATTTTCGTTAAAGCTCGCGTATCAATTCCTGAAATACCTGGAATGCCTTTTTGTTTTAAAAATTCATCCAGACTTAAATTATTACGCCAATTGGAAGCGCGTCGTGCTAATTCGCGTACAACTACGCCTTTACAACTCGGTTCGATTGACTCAAAATCATCGCGGTTAATCCCGACATTACCAATTAATGGATAAGTGAAAACGATAATTTGACCGTTAAAACTCGGGTCGGTAATCCCTTCTTGATATCCTGTCATTCCCGTTGTAAAAACTAATTCTCCGACAGTTGCTTTTTCAGCTCCAAATGCTTCACCGACAAACGTCGTGCCATCTTCTAACAAAAGTGTTCTCTTCATGTGCTACCTAACCTTCCTTTGACCAAACAATTTTTCCGTTTACTAACGTATAGAGTGTTTCTGCTAAAACTTTCTCACCAATAAATGGTGTATTGAATGATTTCGATTCAAATTCATCAGCATTAATTTCAATTTCTTTATCAAGTTGATAAATTGCTAAGTCAGCTGGACTACCAATATCTAACGTTCCACAACTTAATCCGAAGATATTCGCAGGTCTGATTGTCATCCAATCAACCACTTGTTTCAATGTGAAACGACCTGTTTTAACAAAGTGCGTGTACATTAGTGAAAAGGCTGTCTCGCTTCCAACAATTCCGAATGGTGCTTCGGTCATGGAAACAGCTTTTTCTTCATCCGTATGTGGCGCATGATCAGTTGCGATACAATCAATCGTTCCGTCTAACAGACCTTCAATTAAAGCGGCTTGATCATCCAACGCTCTAAGTGGTGGATTCATTTTATAAATCGCATTATCAGATGGAATGTCTTCATCTGATAAAATCAAGTGATGCGGACAAACTTCGCACGTTACATTAATCCCGGCTTGTTTTGCTTCACGAATAATGCGGACACTCTCTTTAGTGGAAACATGACAGACATGATAATGAGCGCCTGTTTCTTCAGCTAATAATAAATCGCGTGCAATTTGAGATGATTCCGTTGCACTAATAATACCAGGTAAGCCTAATGCTTCTGATTTCTTGCCGTGATGCATACAGCCACCAAATAGTAAACTTTCGTCTTCAGTATGAGCAACAATCGGTAATCCCACTCTTGCGGCTTCTTTCATCGCTAAGTACATCGTGCCCGCTGTTTGAACCCCAACACCATCGTTAGTTACCGCGAAAACACCGGCTTCTTTTAGCGCTTGATAGTCGACTAATTCTTCGCTTCTTAAACCTTTAGTAATCGTCGCGTATTGTAAGACGTTGACAACCGCATCTTTTTGAATAATATCTTCAATAGCTTGCCAATTTTCAACCGTATCAGGAACCGGGTCTAAATTTGGCATAGCGCAGACGGTTGTATAACCTCCACGAGCAGCCGCCAAGCTACCCGTTTTAATTGTTTCTTTGTGAGTAAATCCTGGTTCTCTAAAGTGAACATGGACATCGACTAATCCTGGTGTTAATAGGCCACCTTGCACGTCAATTATTTTTTCAGCGCTTAACCCTAGCTTGGCTAAATTTTGACCGATAGATTGAATTTTACCTTCTTTGATATAGACATCAGTTGGAATTAATTGATTGCGCTCATTTATAGTGCGCGCGTTTTGGATTAATAATGTACTCATTGTTTTACCCCTTTGCTTTTCCTTCTAAAATCGCTTCAAGAATCGCCATTCTCATGAAAACTCCGTTACTCATTTGTGAGACGATACGTGATTGATAACTTTCCACTAGCTCATCTGCTAATTCTACATCGCGGTTAACTGGTGCTGGATGCATGATGATTGTCTCAGGTTTCAGTTGCTTCGCACGCTCGACTGTTAAACCATATGCTTGATGGTATTCTTCTTTTGAAAAGCTTTCACCAGATTCATGACGTTCATGTTGTACTCTTAATAACATAATGACATCTACAAGTTCGACTAATTCATCGATTTCTTTGTATTCACCGTATACATCAAACTGATCTTCATACCATTCTTTAGGCCCTGAGAAATAAAGTTCTGCACCTAAACGATTTAGCATTTGCATGTTTGATTTTGCCACGCGCGAGTGACTTAAATCACCAGCAATCGCTACTTTTAAGCCTTCAAAATGACCAAACTCTTCATATATTGTCATCAAGTCAAGTAAGCATTGTGTCGGATGCTGACCGCTTCCGTCACCACCATTAATAATAGAGCTGCGAATCGTTTTGCTTTGAATTAATTGATGGTAGTAATTTTCTTCCCAGTGTCGAATGACACAAACATCAACGCCGATTGCTGACATGGTTAACACAGTATCGTATAATGATTCACCTTTACTTACTGAACTTGTTTTCGTATCAAAGTCAATTACTTTGATGCCTAATTTATGTTCAGCCATTTCAAAACTTTTGTGCGTTCTTGTACTGTTTTCAAAAAAGAGGTTTGCCGCATAATAATCTTTCAAATGATCGGGAATAGCTGCGCCATGTTTGAATTCCTGTGCTCGTTTAATTAACCCCATTACTTCATTGTCATGTAAGGCCTCAATCGTTAATAAATGTTTGATGCTAACTTGTTCTCGATTAATAATCATCTTTGTTCCCCCTTTTTTTATGAGTAACCCCTATTATCTTTCGCTTGCTGCTTCTTTTGGTAAAACTAGATTTAATAAAATTCCGAATAAGGTTGCTAACGCCATACCCGATAACTCAAATGTTCCTGTTTTTAGTAATAAGTTTCCTATCCCTACAACCAAAATAACTGATGCAATGATTAAATTTCGTTTTTTATCAAAGTCAATTTTATTATCAATAAGAATTTTAATCCCACTCGCTGCGATAACTCCGAAAAGAATAAAGCTGATACCTGAAATTACGGGTCCAGGGATACTATGAATCACAGCACTTACTTTGCCGACAAAACTCATCACGATAGCTAAAACAGCCGCTCCACCTAGAACAAAGACACTGTGAATACGAGTGATTGCTAATACGCCGATATTTTCTCCATAACTTGTTACTGGAGGTCCACCAACTAAACCAGCTGTAATTTGGGCTAATCCGTCACCTAGAAGCGTACGGTCTAACCCTGGATCTTCAAAGTAGTTACGTTTTGTTAATTTATTTAAAACTGAGATGTGTCCCATGTGCTCAGTCATTGTGACAAATGCGATAGGTGCCATCATCAAGATTGCATTCCAGTGAATAGTTGGTTGATACTGGACGAATGGAATGTGAATGTCAGGCATTGCAAACCATGATGCTTGGGTAATTAAACTAGTATCGACGATTCCCATTGCAAGAGCTACTAAATATCCACTTACAATTCCTAATAAGATGGGAATTAGACCTAAGAAACCTTTAAGGAACATATTGAAGAAAATCGTTAAGGCTAAAGTAATAAGGGCCACGATAATATACTTTACTTCGTATTCGCCAGCTGCGTTATACATGGCGTTATTAGCTGCATTAGCTGCTAATCCTAAACCGATAACCATTACAACAGGTCCTACAACGACTGGTGGCAATACTTTGTTTACCCAATCAGAGCCGATTTTTTTAATAATGAATGATACGATAATATAAACAAGTCCGGTTGTAATAGCACCCTGCGCAACCGCGCCATAACCAGCGTCTGGATTATCCATTAACAATTTCATAGCTGGAATAAACGCGAAGCTACTACCTAAGTAAGCTGGTATTTTGGCACCTGTTGTAAAGATGTAAACCAATGTCCCAATTCCTGAACTCATTAGAGCGACACTTGGATCAATTCCGACCAAAATTGGTACTAATACGGTTGCACCAAACATCGTGAATAAATGTTGGAAGCTAAGACCTAGTCCTTGAATAAAGCTTGGTTTGTCATGTACATCTAAAACTGCATCTGGATTTCTAAATTCTTTTGTCATAATAATTTCTCCTTAATTTTTTCTATAAAAAAAACTTCCTGTGCCCTATCCTAAGACACAAGAAGTTCGCCTAAATAAAGATAGTCTCATCCCTATCTTTAACTACAACGCTCTTCTATGTCTCACAGGACATAATTAAAAAGCTCTTATTTTATTTTTTAATGTAAATTCCTTCGTCGTTGTCATACTCTCTGATATGAACAACAATTTCTTCATCTAACGCTGTTGGAATATTTTTACCAACGAAATCAGCGCGAATTGGTAATTGACGATGACCACGGTCAACTAACACGGCGACCGAAACTTTTGCTGGGCGACCGAAGTCCATTAAGGCATCTAGGGCGGCACGAATAGTACGACCCGTAAATAACACATCGTCACATAAAATGACTTGTTTCCCGTTAATATCAACAGGAATATCTGATCCTTTAACACGTGCGTCTAATAATGATTGGTCAGGTGTCACATCATCTCGATAAAGTGTAATGTCTAACTCTCCAACCGGCACTTCTTTACCTTCTAATTGTAATAAGCGTTGTGCGACACGTTGCGCAATATAGATACCACGTGTTTTGATACCAACCAGGACTACATCATCGATTGATTTATTACGTTCAATGATTTCATACGTAATACGCGTAATCGCTCTCGTCATTGTCATTTCATCTACTACTTCTTTTTCCATTATTTCTTACCCCTTTTCGTCTTTTCGATTGAAAATTATTGAAATAAAAAAACCTATCTCGTTTTATCCGCGAGATAGGTTGGAAATGTCCATGTATATACATACTTAGTACACAACTTCGCTACTAAGTTTCAGTTTCTACTGGTATTTCCTTGTTAGCCTCACGGGACTATCCTTAAAGGAATTAACTATTTAATTCTTACTCATCATAACTTTATTAATACCACTTTGCAACTATTTTTTTAGTAAACCATTTAACGTCTCTTCAAAAATTGCTGGCAGAGGAGCTTCAAACATTAATTCTTCGCTAGTACGAGGATGAGTAAAGCCTAAGACACCCGCATGTAGGAACTGGCCATTACCTTTTAAGGTTCCGCTTGGTCCATAAGTCGGATCACCTGCAATTGGATGATCAATATACTTCATGTGTACACGAATTTGATGGGTACGTCCTGTTTCTAATTGACATTCTACTAACGTAAAGCCTTGGTAACGCTCTAACACCGTAAAATGTGTCACAGCTTTTTTGCCTTCTTGGCGAACTGTATTGACCAAACGATTACTATGAGAACGCCCAATAGGCGCATCAATTGTTCCAGTTTCATGGGCAATTTCTCCATGAACTAGTGCTGTATACTTACGAACCACTGTTTTATCCATTAATTGCTCTTGCAATGCACGATGTGTTTCATCGTTTTTAGCGACCATTAACAAACCTGAAGTATCTTTGTCAATACGGTGGACTATGCCTGGACGAATGACATCGTTAATTCCTGATAAATCGTGATTGCGGAACAACAAGGCATTAACTAATGTTCCATCTGGATGACTCTTGGATGGATGAACTACCATGCCTTGGGGCTTATTAATTACCATTAAATCTTGATCTTCATATACAACGTCAAGTGGAATATCTTGTGCGATTAATTCTAACTCGACGATTTCTGGACGTTCGATGCGAATAACATCAGCATGCTTCACTTTATAGTTAGCAGGAGCCGCCTCACCGTTTACTAAGACGTGATTATTCTTTACCCAGTTTTGAATTTGAGAGCGTGAAAATTGGCTGAATTCAGCTGTTAACACTTTATCAAGCCTTCCCTTTTGCTCTTCAATAACTACTTCTAAAATTTCGTTCATAACTAACTCCTAATCTTCTTCTGCTACAAAAAACAGATAAATAAAAATACAAATTACACCAATTGTAATGCATACATCCGCCACATTAAAAATTGGGAAATTGAAAAACTCAATTTGAAACATATCAATCACATACTTTAGATGTAAACGATCAACAAAGTTACCGATTGCACCTGCTAGTACCATCGTTAACCCATACGTTAACCACTTAGAATCATTTCGATTTTTATAAATCATTGTCGATAATACGATGATAGCTACAATAGTAATCGTATAGAAGAACCACATCTTTCCTTCTAACATACTCCAAGCTGCCCCATCATTTTGTAAATAGGTTAATGAGATAATGGGATTATCAAAAATCGTTTCTCCTAAAGCAATGTTTTGAACCGTCCAAAACTTTACAATTTGATCAATTGCCACTAAGACAACGATCAACGCTAAATAAATCATTTAAATTCCTCACTTACTTATAAAAATGACCAAATGCTTCCCTTGGTCTAATAATCCCTATTAATTTACCATTAGGATTACCATCTTTAGTAATTAATAGTGCTTCTAATGTTGATTGTGTTAAAAACAAATGAACGACCTCATTTAAGGTTGTCGATTCTTTAACGAAACGATAATTTTGACTTTTACGGTCAGCTGCTAGCACATCTTTTGCCGTTTGACTGCTAACATCAATTGCCGTTTTATTGGCGTGTTTTGCTAACCAAATCCCTAATCCATGTGCCGTAATTAAACCTTCACAAACGCCACGGCTATTGTAGATTGGAAATTGTGAATACCCCTTTTCAGCTACAATGGTTAATAAATCTCCAAGTAATGTCGATTCATTAAAACCTGTTACAGTTTTTTCAAATAACGGGATTACCGTTTGTGGATGTAACAATGCTTCTTCTATTTCAATTATACGTTTAACTACCCATTCATTAGGTTCTGCAATCACGAAATCTGGAGCGATTTGATCATGAATAATGGCATTACGAAGTTGCGCCATTTGAATTAGGTCGTCACTATATTGCTCTAAAGGTAATTCTTTACGGCGAGATAATTGTCGTACAAGCTCAGTAAAGCCGATGTTCGTTTTATTGCCAAAAAGTTGACGCATCCATTTTTCAATCCGATTAAATGTTGCTAAAAACTGTTCAGAATTATTCATCATTGTTTACCTCTTCAACCTTACTTATTAAGTAAAACTTGTTCATAACAGCCATCCCAAAAATAGCATAAAAAATAATAATTAATATTGCTAATAACCATTGTTGAAATAAAACTGGGAAAATAAATAACAATGTAAAAATGGTCATATATGTTCTCATAATATTCGGATTTGAGGTGATTTCAAAAGTAGCTCCGTCATCTTCAGCAGAAAGTGTAACTTCATTACTTTTTAATAGTGAATATTTAGCTCTCAATACATCGCCCGGTTCGTATTCAATTTCTTTACTTTGATTATGAGCCAGCTTAGTATTAGAAGACTTATTTATTAAGATATCAAAGGGTGTACCCATTGCAAAAAATCCTGAATTTCGATTTAATTTAATTTTCATATTCGAACATCCTTTCAATCATTTTTATCTCACTAGATTACATTATAGCTTATATTAAGGTATTTTGTTAAATAAACTTAATTTTTTTTATAGATACTTCTTTGTTTGACCTTTTCTTTAAATAACCCTATAATAAAAGCGTATACAAAACTGAAAATTTGGAGGAATGTAAAATGGCTCACGGTATCGTCAAATGGTTCGATGAAAAAAAGGGGTATGGCTTTATTTCTTATGAAAATGAGGAAATCTTCGTACATTTTACTGGAATCCAACAAGATGGCTTCAAAAATTTAAAAGCCAATCAAGAAGTTGAGTTTGATATCATGGAAGGAAAGCGTGGTTTCCAAGCAACTAACGTTAAAATACAAACAAAAAGTGAAGGCTAGTGCCTTCACTTTTTTTGATAGCTTTCCTTACCTATTCGATTAATTCATTTATATTTAGTCCACTAATTTCGCCATTAAATGCTTCGTTGGCCGTCATAGTCTGAACAAAATATTGCAGGGACTTCTCTTTCATTAAGCAGATGATTTCATTGAATTCCCCGTCTGGTGTTTCTTGATATAGCGTAAAGCCTTTCGATCCTAATGAAATTTTATGAATTTTCTTGATTGGCACTCGCTTGTTTTTTTGAAAAATAGGTAGCCCTACACTAAATGTGATTTCTTGATCGTTAATGCAAAGACGTCTACTACTACCAATTAGAATCAAAAGTAAACCCAATAGTATGAACATAACGGCCATCCATGAAAATTTAATTTTTTCCAACGTAATTATGATGCCTCCTAAGAATAGGCATAAAGATAAAGACCAATAAATCACAGTATGTGCTATATCCGGTTGATAATAAAATTTAGTTAATTGTTTGTCTTTATTCATGTTGTTCAACACATCCATCAAATGATAGAATAATATTATCATATTTCATAGGTAGTATGATAGTCTAAGGAGTGATTTTTATGCTAAAAATTTACATTGATGCCTCAACGAAAGGTAATCCTGGTCCAAGTGGTCTTGGACTTCTCTATATTATTGATGATCAACAAGTGCAAATGGCCCTTCCTGCATCTGTCATGAGTAATCATGAAGCTGAATTTTTAGCCCTGCAAACAGCGCTAGAATTTGCTATTGAAAAAAACTGGCATCATCAAACGACTTATGTCTATTCTGATAGTAAGGTCGTTGTTCAAACAATTGATAAACAATACACGCATAATAAGATATTTAAACCATACTTAATTAAAATTGAGCACTTGTTACAAAAATTCCCAATAATTTTTATCCAATGGCTACCAGAGGCTAAAAATAAAGGGGCAGATAATCTTGCAAGACAAGGATTAGCTAAAAAACTAAAGCAAAAGGAACTGTTGTAATAATTTTTGCAACAGTTTTTTGTTTTATTTATAAATGAAGTGTGTTATAAATAATATATAGTTTCAAAAACTAAGTAAAGAGGTTTTGATAATTAATGGAAAACGATTACTATCAAGAAATACTTGAAATCAAGCTCCCAAGATGGGAACAATTACCAGACATCGACTTATATATGGAACAAGTTATTCAATTAGTTGAACGAACAACTCTTCCTTTCAAAGTGAACGATAGTAAGAATAAATTAATTACTTCAAGTATCGTTCATAACTATGTCAAGCATGACTATATTCTGGCCCCGGTTAAAAAAAAATACGACCGACGCCACTTAGCTCGTCTCATTATCATCACTATCTTAAAACAGTCCTTTGAGTTACCTACTATTCATCAAGGCATCTTAAAACAAATTGATCAAGGTGATTATCGTTTAGCGTATAATCAATTTTGTCAACAATTAGAGGATTCTATAGCTTCACTCGTCAGCATTGTAAACGATGGAAATATCATTATTAATCGTTGCGACGACAAATATTTGACAGTTCAGATGGCAACTATTACGTTGGCTTCAAAATTAATTACAGAAAAAACACTTAAATAAAAGGGGTTAATCATTATGTTGGAAAAAATAGCTGTGTTAGTCGATTCAGGAATGGACGTTCCTAAAAGTATTTTAGAAAAAGACGGTATCTATGTTGTGCCTTTAAATATTATCTATCCAGAGGGTACTTATATTGATAAAGAAACGATTACTTCTAAGGAAATTTACGAGCGTTTAAGCAAAGAAATCCCTTCAACTTCTCTTCCAAATGGAGAATCAATTGATAAGATATTTAATCAAATCATTGCTGACGGATACACACACTTAATTATCGCTACTATTTCAAGTGGTCTTAGCGGCACACACAACATTTTAAAATTAATGTCAAAAGATTATTCAGATTTAGTATGTGGATTTGTTGATACATTAAGTATAGGTATTGGAGGCGGTCTACAAGCCGTACATGTAAAAGAAATGATTGATAACGGCAACTCTTTCGAACAAGTCATTGCTAAATCACAAGAAAACGTACAAAATTCCCGTGTCTTCTTTAGCATTCCAACACTAGAGTACTTAAAAAAAGGTGGACGAATCGGTCTTGTTACATCGATTTTAGGGACAGCCTTAAACCTAAACCCTGTTATTTCTTGTAATGAAGAAGGTATTTATTACACGGTAACTAAAGCCCGTGGACGTAAAAAGAGCTTAGAAAAGTTACTTCAAGAAGTTGAAAAATTTGTCGGTAACCACAAATCGTATGATTTAGCAGTTGCTTACGGGAATTGTATCGAAGAAGCTGAACTTTTAAAAGAGGCCGTTGAAAAACGTTTCCCAAATATTCATCATATTTATTTAGATGAAGTTAGTCCAGCCCTTGGAGTCCATACCGGACCAGGCGTTTTAGGGATGGGTGTCATTAAACGATAGTCAAAAAGGAAGAGACCTATTGAAAATAGGCCCTTCCTTTTTTGCTATATTATGACAATGTTAGGCTTCACGCATAATTTTTTCTAACTTTTTGCCTTTTGCTAATTCATCGACTACTTTGTCTAAATAGCGAATATTTTGAGTCATGCTATCTTCTATTTCTTCTACTCGTTTACCACAGATTACACCAGTAATTAACGCACTGTTAGCATTAAAACTCGGTGCTTCATCGATTAATGTTTCCATGTCAACTTGACGTTCCATCTGTTGTATAAGCGCAGATTGATCGTAGCCTGTTAGCCACTCGATTATCTGTAATAATTCAGCCTCTGTTCGCCCTTTTTTCTCAACTTTTTGTACATACAATGGATAAACTGTCGCAAAATTTATGGTATAAATTCTTGGTTTTTTCATTAAGATGAACCCTCCTAAAAAATGTGGTTATGAATTTACTATATCATAACCACATTCTAAACGAATACTATTTAGATTAAGACACCAATACTTAAAGCAATTAATGACATAATAATTAATATAACTAATAATTTCGTCACGAACTTAAGCCACTTGTCAAAGCCGACTTGTACCAATGATAAAGAAACTAAGATTAAACCAGTCGGAGCAATTAATCCAATAATTCCTTGTCCCCAGTTATACGCATTAACAATCATACCTCGGTCAATCCCCACAACATCCGCCAATGGTGCCATAATTGGCATTGATAGAACCGCAAGTCCTGAAGATGATTGAATAAAGAAACCTAAGATAATATAAACAAAATATAACACGCAGATGAATAACACACTGTTCATCCCTGAAATTAGTTGACTGAATTTGTACATCACTGTATCGCTGACAAAGCTTGTTTCCATAACAATACTTACGGATCTAGCAACCCCAACAGTTAAGGCGACTCCTAGTAAATCACCCGCCCCCGCAACAAAACTACTTACATATTCCTTCTCACTTAATCCTACTACGAAAATTAAAATATAAACAAGCGCTAAAAATACCATTGAAATTTCAGTGAAATACCAACCTAATTGTTGAACACCATATATCATAATCACAAAACCTAGTGCAAAAATAATCAACGTTAATTTTTTACGAAAATCAAATTCAACGCTACTGCCGTCTTCATGTGATTTTAAAAACATTTCTTTTTGGCTTGCCATTTGATCCGCAATTATAGATTTTTCTGGATTCTTTCTAACTTTTTCAGCATAACGAATGGTATAGAGAATTGATACACCTACACATAATACCCACATCACAACACGCAATCCCATACCTTCACTAAAATTAATACCCGCTGAGTTTGATGCGATAACTGTTGAAAATGGATTGGTTGTTGAGATCATAGAACCAACCGCACTTCCTAAATAAATAGTCGCCACCGCTGTGATTGTATCGTAACCTGCTAATAAAAAAATAGGGACTAAAATAGGATAAAAAGCTACCGTTTCTTCAGCCAATCCAAATGTTGTACCCCCTAAAGCGACTAATGTGGTAATAATCACAATTAACCATTTTTGTTTACCATTCATTTTTTCAGCCAATCGCATCATTCCAGCATCCATTGCGCCTGTTGCGTTGACAATCCCTATAACACCACCCAATATCAGAATAAAGACGATAATATCTATACTATCAATTATCCCGTTAATTTGAGATTCTAAGAATTGTCTGATAGTTCCTGTTAACCCTCGTTTTTCTTTCTCAATTTCTTGGTAAGAATTTGGGATGGCTACAGGCTTATAAATAGTACCATCTGTAAATTTATCTAATTGGATAGTGATACCATATTTATCTAATGTAGCTTGAGTAGCTGGTTCAGGAACCTGTTGCTCATTAGCGTCAATAACCATAAACGTCTGAGTGTTCTCATCATAAGATAAGGTACTATATTTACCTGAAGGAATAAAAAACGTAAGCATTTGAACTAATAATAACACAATAATAATAACAGTATACGCCGTTGGAAATTCTCTTTTCTTTACTTTTTGAGACATAATCTCACTCCTTTATGTTTAAATATTCATTATTATATCACTCCCTTAAAATCAGATAACTAAGACTGTGACTGATTTTATTGTATTCTCATTATCTTCTCATGCAATATCGTTTTATAATGATTCATTTTCTTCTTAACTTAGAGACAAAACAAAAAAGAGATGACCGAAGTCATCTCTTTTCTAGTTATTATCTGTGATTTGATACGCAGCATAATACATGTTTTTAAGGAACTCAATTAAATAGGTAGGATTTAGACTTTCCCCTGTTGCTTGCTCGATCAACCAGTTTGGTTTTTTACTTGCACCATATTGATGAATATGGTGTTTATTCCATTCAATAATCGCTGAGTAATCATCACTTGCTAAAATAGCTTGAACATCTAAGTCTTTATTCATTGCATGCTCTAATTGGGCCGCGTACATATAACCCAGTGCATATGATGGGAAGTATCCAAAGCTTCCTCCTGACCAATGAGAATCTTGTAAGATACCCTCTAAGTCGTTTTCAGGACGAATCCCTAAATACTCTTCATATTTATCATTCCAGATTTTTGGCAAGTCCTCGATTGCTACCCCATCATTGAAAATCATTTTTTCGATTTCGTAACGGATAATGATATGAAGTGGATACGTTAAAGAATCCGCCTCAATTCTAATTAGACTTGCACGTGTTTGTTTTAGCCCACGATAGAATGTTTCAAATTCGATATCTTTAAACGTGTCACCCGTAATTTCTTGCAATACTGGATATTGACGTTTCCAGAAATTTTGACTACCAGCCATCACTAACTCATTAAACAATGACTGTGATTCGTGAATCCCCATTGATGCCCCATTTGCTAGTGGCGTGTAAGCAAACTCAGGATTAATATTTTGTTCATATAAACCATGTCCAGCTTCATGAATCGTTCCTAATATTGCCATTTGGAAGTCTTCCTCTGCCCAACGAGTGGTAATTCTGACATCGTTTTGATTTAGCGTTAACTCATATGGATGAATCGTATCATCTAAACGACCACGAGATAAGTCATAACCTAGATCAGCAATAACTTTTTCAGCAAACTCACGTTGTTCAGCTTTTGACACATGACGATATAAAAAGTTTGTTTGTGGTGTCTTGCCTTCTGCTTCGATTTTAGCTCTAATCTCCATGATTCCTTTACGAACCGTTGCAAAGACTTCATCCAATTTTTCAACCGTCATCCCTGGCTCATATTGATTTAGCAAAACATCATAAGGTGTCGCTTCATCTTTTTTCCACAAAGGAATAAATTGTTTCGTATAGTCAATTAAACGTGTCAACGAATCTTTAAAATCATTAAAGTCTTTTGTTTCACGTGATGTTACCCAATCAGCGTGGGCACTTGTTAAGGTTTTTTGAAAACCTAGGAAGCTTTCTTTGTCGATTTTGTAGTTCAAATCAAAGGCACGTTTAGCTACTTCATACGCACTTTGACCTAATTCGCTTAATTCTGACGTTTTATCTTCGAAGTATGTCATTAAATTAGTCATTTTTTCGCCAAAATTTAACTCATAAGACAAACCACTTAAATAAGCGATCATCTCACCACGTTGTTCATTCGCTTTGTCGGGCATGCCAGTGGTCATATCCCAATGCGCTAATCCCATCGTTTCGTTTAATAAAGAAATTTCTTTTAAATGTTCCAATAAATCTTGCTCAGTATACCCCATTTACGCCACTTCTTTCTTTACAAAATTAATTTGCTTCGGTTGTTTCAGGTCTTGGTTGTCTTGGTGGGCGTTTACCCCAATATTGGAATAAGTCGGTACGAATCGCCCCATTATATAATTTACGTTTTTTCGTTGCTTTTTCACCATAGAATTTCTCGAATTCTAAGTCACTTGTTAAAATGTATTTACTCCAAGTATCTAATGGACGGTAAACCTCTCCCATTTGTTTGTATAATTTACGAACTGACTCTTCTTCACCTAAACGTTCACCATAAGGCGGGTTAGCGATGATTACGCCATAATCTTTATCCGTCGTAAAGTCGCTTAATTGCATTTGTTTAAAGGTAATAGAATCTGATAGGCCAGCTTCTTCAGCATTTTTCTTGGCTAACGCCACCATGCGGCCATCAATATCACAACCTAAGATATCTAATTCAATATCGTAATCCGCTTTTGATTCAGCTTCGTCACGAACTTTATCAAAAATTGCAGGATCCACCCATGCCCATTCTTCACACGCAAAGTCACGATTGAAACCTGGGGCAATGTTATGACCGATTAAAGCCGCTTCAATACAAATAGTCCCTGAACCACATACTGGATCATAGAACGGACGGTCTTTACGCCATTTTGATAATTTGATTAAGGCAGCTGCCATATTTTCTTTTAATGGCGCTCCACCTTTGTCGATACGGTAACCACGTTTAAATAAACTTGGACCAGTAGTATCTAAGGTAATCGTTACTTTGTCTTTTAATAACGCAACTTCTAATTGATAAAGTGCGCCTGTCTCAGGTAAACGGCCATATCGGCTGTAGTAATCGCTTAGACGTTTTACTATCGCTTTTTTCGTAATGGCTTGGCAATCAGATACACTGAATAGCTTAGATTTAATTGATTTACCTGCAACTGGGAAATTAGCGTCCATTGGAAGTAACTCTTCCCAAGCAATGGCGTTGGTTTTGTCAAATAATTGTTCAAAAGTAGTTGCCTCGAATTCAGCTACGATAATTTTGACACGGTCAGCTGTTCTTAACCATAAGTTAGCAGTTGCGATAGTTTCAATATCACCGTAAAAAATTGCGCGTCCATTTTCGATTTCACAGTCAATCCCTAAATCACGCAATTCTTGGCCAACTAAAGCTTCAATTCCGCTTGCGGCTGTCGCCATTAATTTAAATTGTTTCATTGTATGTTACACTCCTAAAAAATAATAGTCTTGATTAATGTTAAAAAAAGCTTTCCATTGAAACCAACGGAAAGCTCCTCATCCTGTTTAATGTAGTTTTCTATAAGCCATGTTCTGTATTGGTTTTCCCAGGAACGAAAAACCAACGGTAATAATCTGTCTACAAAGATTACTTTGTTCCCTTTCTACGTTCAATTCCGTGAAAAGAATGCCCCGACCATAATTTGGGTTGCTCTCTCGAGGGGTTTACCCGTTCCACTGTTTGAATTTCTCCAAACACTTCGTCACTGTGGCACTTTCAAACTTACTCAAGCATAGTCCAAAGACCTTAGCTTTTTTAGTTGCCGTAACTCAATAAATGAGTCCCTTAGCTTATTTTTTCGCTAAGCACGAACACTACAAGCATCGCAGCTTGTGAGAGCATGGACTTTCCTCAACAATCAAAAGATTGCTGTAATTACCCGAAAACTACAAGTAAAACCTAACAATTAAAATTGTTTAGTTTGTTCTAAATCTTCTTGTACTGAAGAAGTTAACGGTGTCGTTTGTACATTTGTTTCTTTAACATCTTCCGTTACTTGTACTTGTGGTACTTCTTTTTCAGCTAATTTTTTACCAAACACTTCTTTTTCTAAATTTGATAAACGTTTAATGATATCAAAGTTAGTGACTGTAGTGGTTTGTTTTGGCGCATCTTGACGAATGCGTGATAGTGTTTCTGTACTACGTGTTAATTGATCAACTTTTGCCACTAGGCGTTCGTTTTCTTCACGCAACTCTAGAAGTTCACGATTATATTGCTCGTAATCTTTAATAATACTATCCAAATACTCGTCGACTTCGATTGGATCATAGCCGCGCATTTTTTGTTTAAATTCTTTTTGTAAAATGTCTTTAGCAGTTAAATGATAATTTCCCATTGATAGGCACCCCATTTATTTCTTTATGTCTAACTTAATAAGTAGTTCTCATGTAATCTTTCTTTACTCATTGTATCGAAAATACACGAGAAAATCAAACAATTATTCACTTTCTGCGGCATCTTGTAGTGAAAACATATCAATTAAATCAATTAGATACTCATTGTTATTAATAAAACGTTCTATTTCTTTCAAAAAGAACTCACTTTTACCCGGATAATCACGATCATAAACCAAAAGTGTCGCGTCGGTATGATCTAGAATAAAACGACTATGATTTTTTAATTGACTAGGATGTTGATAGGGCTCATGAGAAACACTATTCTGGTAATCAGCTAACTGTGACATCTGCATGAATTTATGTTGATTAGCTTCATTCCATTTTTTTTCAAAATCAGTATATGGCGTGATAAGTCCTAGTTTGAGATCATAACCTTCAGTTTTAAGTTCCCCTACTACTTCAGTTGCCCAAAATTCGCAACCTAAATTACCACTGACGATTACCCATTCCAAACCACTTTCACAATACATTATAAGTTGTTTCTTTAAAGCTTTTTTTATAATAGCTATTTTAGGGTCTTTATCTTTAAATATACCTAATTCAAACGTTCGGTAGCCCGATACATATAAAGTCTTAAGGTTTGTCACGTCATTCTTTCCTTTCTAAAACTTTTTTTGTTATAATACTTCTAGGAGTGTGATAAACATGGCTTTGAACTATCCTAATGGGCAACGCTATCAATCAGTTAAAGCCCCCCAGAATAAGAAAGTCTTACCAAAAACACAAAGCTTTGCTAATCGTGGCATGACCTTTGAACAGATGATTAATGAAAGTAACGACTATTACTTAGCAAAAGGTATTGCCGTCATTCATAAAAAACCCACACCTGTTCAAATTGTAAAAGTCGATTATCCAAAACGTAGTGCTGCTACAATCAAAGAAGCTTACTTCAAACAAGCTTCAACAACTGACTACAACGGTGTCTATCAAGGTAGATACTTAGATTTCGAAGCAAAGGAAACACGTAATAAAACATCCTTTCCTCTGTCAAATATCCACCAACATCAGATTGAGCACATGCAACAATGTCTGTCACAACAAGGGTTAGTCTTCCTTCTAGTTTATTTTAGCACACTAAAAGAGTGTTACCTACTAGAAGCACAAGATTTATTGGTCTGGTGGAACCAAAAAGAAACTGGAAAAAAATCTATTCCTTACAGTTATTTCCAAGAGCACGTGGCGCTAGTCCCTATTAGAATTTCACCACGTATCGCCTACTTAGAAATTATTGATAAGATGTTAGATAGGAGATTATAATGGAAAACAATCAACAAGTTAGTAGAACCTCGACTTATCACAAACAAACTAAAGGTCCTCAAAAAAATAAGCCGACTGCTCTTAAACGAACACTATTAAAAATGATCGGTATACTGGGATTAATCGGTTTTTTAGCCGGTCTTACAGGTATGGCATTGTTTGTCAATTACGCACGACAGGCCCCTATTTTAGATGAAAAAAAATTGGAAGGTATCAAGTCATCTGATTTATATGACATTAATAACGAAGTCTTTTATACACTTGGCTCCATGAAGCGAGAAGTCGCTTCTAGTGAAAATATTCCCATTGAATTAAAGAATGCGATTATTTCAATTGAAGACAAACGATTTGAAAAGCATATTGGCGTCGACCCTATTCGTATTTTTGGTGCATTACTTTCCAATATTACTGGATCTAGTTCCGGTCTACAAGGTGGAAGTACGTTAACTCAGCAATTGATTAAGCTATCGTTCTTTGACACTTCAGCAGCCAACCAGACAGTCGAAAGAAAAGCCCAAGAAGCCTGGATGTCTGTTCGTTTAGAACGTGAAAAGTCAAAAGACCAAATCATTACCTACTATATAAATAAAGTTTATATGTCAAACGGTGTTTACGGCATGAAAACTGCTGCCAAATATTACTATGACAAATCTCTAGATGAATTATCACTTGCTCAAACAGCTCTTTTTGCAGGTCTGCCTCAAGCACCATCAGAATATGATCCATATATTAACCCTGAAGGTGCTAAAAGAAGACGTGACTTAGTATTGCAACAGATGTATGAAGACAAAGTCATTTCAAAAAAAGATTACCAAAAAGCTGTAGATGAACCCATCGATAAAGATTTAATTAAGCACAGTGACAACTCAAAAGAACAACAAATCGTTGACAACTATGTGAGTGAAGTGATTAAAGAGGTGAAACAAAAAACCGATCGCGACATATACTCTGAAGGTCTAGATGTCTATACAAATATTGATTTAGAGGCACAAGAACAGCTATATAATATAGTCAATACAAATGAATACATTGACTTTACAAACGATGATTTACAAGTAGCAATTACAGTACTTGATCCTAATAACGGTAACATCGTTAGCCAAATTGGAAATCGTAAAGCACCAGAAGATGCTCAGTTAACACAAAACTTAGCCACTAGTGATGCCCGTGATTTTGCTTCCGCTATGAAGCCGTTAAATGACTATGCACCTGCAATTGAATATTTAAATTATTCAACTGGCAAGATAATCGTTGATGAACCGTATCAATATCCAGGGACAGATATTGATCTAATGAACTATGATAATCGTTATCGTGGCGCTCTTACAATGCGTGAAGCTTTAATAGACTCACGTAACGTTCCAGCAGCTAAAACAATCCGTGAAGTTGGCTTTGATAATGTGACAAAGTTCCAAAAGAAACTAAACATTTATAACGAAAATATTGGCGTTGTTGATTCCAGTGCAATTCATCAAGAAATCAGTTCATTAAAAATGGCTGCAGCATACGCGGCATTTGCCAATGGTGGTAAGTATTACCAACCAAGTTATGTTAACCGAATCGTCTTTAATGATGGATCAGAAGAAATGTACGAAGATAAAGGGACACGCGTCATGAAAGACTCAACGTCTTATATGATTACTGACATGTTAAAAGATGTTATCAACCGAGGAACTGGTCGTAACGCTCAAATTTACGGTATTTATCAAGCTGGTAAAACAGGGACATCTAACTATGATGAAGCCGATGAAGATAAAATCAAAGGTGATGGCGTTCCAAATATTAGTTTTGTTGGCTATACGAAAGAATATGTGATAGCAGTTTGGATTGGTTATGAAGACTTCTTCCAAGCGATTCCAGAGTCTGAACAAGGGATTGCAATGGCGATTTATCGTAATATGATGTCTTACTTAATGAACAATGTTCAATCATCTGATTGGGATATGCCTGACAGCGTCGTGAAATATGGTAGTGAGTTATTTGTCAAAGGATACACTTGGACACAACCAACTACCCCTTCATATAGTAGCGAACCAAGCTATACCCCAAGTAGTTCTAAAGAAAAGCCTGAGAGCTCTGTAGAATCAGAAGAGAAAAGCTCTGAGTCTGAGAAAGACTCCTCTAAATCTTCTGAAGAGAAACCAGAAAGCTCTATAGAATCAGAAGAAAAACCTGATAGTTCTGAAGAAAAGCCTCAAAGTTCAGAGCAACCACCCGCTAGTTCGGAAGAGCCTGCTCCTTCAACTGAGAAACCTGCTGAAACACAACCAAGTTCAGAAGAGAAACCTGCTGATGCAGCGAAAGCTGATGGTTCAAACCAAGATGACAAAGATTAAAAAAAGCAAGCGAGTAGTCGCTTGCTTTTTTTTAACTTCTACTATAAATTTTTTTGTCCTTCTGCGCACATATATAGTAATGGGCAGGCTTCACACTTCGGCTTTCTCGCAGTACAATGATAACGGCCAAA
The DNA here is from genome assembly GCF_005145005.1 of Vagococcus zengguangii. Lineage (NCBI taxonomy): Bacteria > Bacillati > Bacillota > Bacilli > Lactobacillales > Enterococcaceae > Vagococcus > Vagococcus zengguangii. Next base: position 1,118,428 of record NZ_CP039712.1, on the reverse strand, counting down.
AAAGATTAATTGATGATGTGTTTTGGACCAACGTTCTTTGGGTATTTTTTTCATCAATGTCTCTTCTACTTCAGTGACATTTGCTGATTGTTTTACGATTCTTAAACGTTTAGAAACACGTTCAACATGTGTATCTACTGCAATAGCTGGAACTCCAAAAGCCGTACTTACAACGACATTTGCCGTTTTCTTCCCAACTCCTGGTAAACTAACTAGTTCTTTAATCGTTTTGGGAACTTCCCCAGCAAACTCAGCGACCAATTTTTGGCTACAGCCTTTAATATGTTTGGCTTTATTTCGATACAATCCGATTGTTTTAATCACTTCTTCTATTTCTGTTAATTCGCCTTCGGCCAAAGCTTGCGGCGTAGGAAATTTCTCAAATAAGTATGGCGTTACCTTGTTTACCGAAACATCGGTTGTTTGTGCACTCAAAATAACCGCAGTTAATAACTCAAAAGGATTTTTATGGACCAATTCACACTCTGCATCTGGATACATGGAAGCGATAAGATCGATTGCTTCCATCGTTTTAGCTTTAGAAAGCATAGTATATCCTACTTCCCTTCATTGTCAAGCCAGTTGAACAAAGGAATTTTAGGTTTGTTTTTTGCTTGTTCATTGGTAAATTCTGCTTTATCCTGGCTTCTCAATTGATTTTTTCGATGATTTAATTCATTTAAGACTTGTGCCTTGGAACGTAAATTTTTTCGTTCCCAACTTAGTAAAATACGATCAATATATTTAATATTATAAACTTGATTTAGAACTGCTTCTTTTAACGCTAGTTCTATAATTTCGACAGAATAATGATCATCATAAATCCAATAAGTAATGCTTTCACGTTCCATACTGGACAAATTCCTACCAAATTCTTGTTCAAACTTGTGCATTAACTGACGAATGTCTAATTGTGATTGTTCTACTTGATTTTTTTGATGAGCTGCTACTAACACTTCTTGTAATGTTGTATAGACAGTTGTCAAATCATAATAGTCTGTTTGCTTACCTGAAGAATCAGGCTGAGTTTCTAACTTAATAATTTTTTTATTAATCAATGTTTCAATTAAGCTATACGCTTCTTGCAATGTTATGCCCATACGACTTGCGATGACTGTCATATCCGGAAAACTCTTACCCTCTTTTTCATCCATCAATAATTGTAAATAAAGTATCATTTCTTGCTCACTCATACCTAATTGTCGGTAATAAGTCATAAGTAGGTTAGAAACTGACGTGCTTCCCGCCTGAATAAAACGTTGTAATTCTAACATTTTCCCACCCTTTTCTATGAAAACCAATTTAATACTTTAACATACCCTCTCACTAAATCTGCATAAAAGAAATTCCCACCGTTTTTATAAAGGTGGCCACCATTATAAAAAATAGCGTGCGGCATGCGATAAGTATACATTGTTAATTCTTCGTTTCCGAGATTTGGTGCAAGCACTTCTTTTGAATATTTTTCAGCAAGTTCAATCGATGTATTTTGACCTCTTTCACTTACATAGTAAATATAATTTAATCCAAAATTATACGCTTGAACACTGGTCCATAAATCGACATGTTCTGACTCACCTAACTCAATTGTTTCAGCTAGAAATGCAATACCTGCTTCCAAGCTCTCTTCTTCACTCTTAATATTCCCTGTGCTTCCGTAGCGACTTTCACTACTTTGCATAATATCCACATTATCCTTTTTGGATTCTGTCATAATTATAGCTTTTATGATATCTTGATACTGTTCTATTTCGTATTCTTTACTAATTCTTTCAATATCTGTATCCCATTTTGAAACAGCCGTTACTTTTTTCTTCATCTGAATCCCAAGAAAAATTACGATTGTAAGGCTACATAAAAGGAATATCGTCAATAGTTTTATCCACATATGACGGCGACGTCTTCTTTTTACCACCATTTGTCTCATTCCTTTTTATTCTTTGAATATTAATCATACTACAATCTGTGTAAGGCTGACAATTGTTTTGAAAGATAACTAAAAGGATGTGACAATCTGCCACATCCTTTTACAATGAATCATTTATTAGAAATCCATTAATGTTAAAATGTCATAACCTTTAATTTTTTCACGACCATTTAAGTCTGTTAATTCAACTAAGAATGCACAACCCGCTACCACGCCACCTAATTTTTCAATTAATTCGATTGTCGCAGCGATTGTTCCTCCTGTTGCTAATAAGTCATCACAAATTAACACACGTTGACCAGGTTTAATCGCATCTTTGTGTAGTGTTAACGTCGCTTCGCCATACTCTAAACCGTAGTCTACTTCGATTGTTTCACGAGGTAATTTACCTTTTTTACGAGCTGGAGCAAAACCTACACCTAATTCGTAGGCAACGGGACAACCAATGATGAAACCACGTGCTTCAGGTCCAACAATCATGTCGATTTGTTTTTCTTTAGCATAATCCACGATTTGTTTCGTTGCTTCACGGTAAGCGTCTCCGTCTCCCATTAATGGTGAAATATCTCTAAAAATCACACCTTCTTTAGGGTAATCAGGGATACTAGCGATATAGTCTTTTAAGTTCATTATTTACATTTCCTCCTATTGAAACAGCCATTTCTCTAATTCAATTATATTGCTGTAAAGTAAAAATTTCTCCGTCTGCATTTTACGCTCACGAGTTTGATATACTTTACTTTCATTAAGCGGCGTGAAGTTGGTTGAATCCACTTTACGCATCACTCCGTTCTCTATTGTAACAAATTTCAGCTCAAAAAGCACATTAATCATGAAAATTATTGTATTAAATTCGACATTTATATACTGTGCAAGTTCATTAAGCTTATACCTCACATCAATTTCTTGCTTAGTTTGGACTAATTTAAATAATTTACCAAATGCTTCCCTTGATGGCATCCCATTCAAATAGCACTGCTCCTTGCTATAAAGTAACAAGTAAATCCTTTCAACTTGTAACTCGCTGACAATTTCTTGGAGCTGATGCTCTTCTATTGGACAATCCAAAAAGACTACCGACTGAGCCGCGCCGGCATACTGGCTTAGGTCCGTTTGGTCACCTACTAGCAACAGATGTTCTTGGGGAATCGCTTTGAATTGATTTAAATGTTTCCCGTCAAATAAAACATAGAATGTTCGCGGTAAACTTAATAGTTCTGGCAATAGATGTAATTTTTCACGATAGTCAAAGACTTGTTTTTCGTTAATCCCATAGTCTTTCATCATCAGTTGTACTTTCTTATTACCATTCCATTCATTAATTGATAAATCTCCGACAATCGCCAACTCACTTGCACTCTCAATTTCCACTAATTGATTCCCATAACCAAACGCAATCACATCGATACTTGCATCAGAGGTTTGAAATTGGAATTTCAAATGCTTTTGATCTGCCCCAATAGCTTTCGTCATTTGCGCGCGACCATTTTCAAATAAGAAAACAGGCGATGGGTTGTCTGTTCCAAATGGTCCTAACGTTTGAATGGCTTCAACTAAACGGACATCTAGGGCTTCAATTGCTAAATGATCTTCAACATTTAGCGGCTGTCCAACTGAAAAGTCAATGGACTGTTGCTCGATTAACGTATTCAATTTAGCCTGAATTTCTGGTAATTTTGATTGTTCAAGCGTCATCCCAGCTGCCATATGATGGCCCCCAAATTTCACCAGTTCGTCACGAATTTCTGATAGCAAATCATATAAATTAATTTGTTCAATGCTTCGTCCAGAGCCTTTTGCCAGGCCACTTTCTGGATTTAGTGATAAGATAATGGCTGGTCGATTAGTCTTTTGTACGATTTGGCTAGCAACGATACCTAATACGCCTTCATTCCAGCCTTCTTTGGCTAATAAGTAGATGGACTGTTCACCTAATTCAGCAACCATCTCTAATGCTTCTTGACTAATTGTCGCAACAATTGCCTGACGTTCTTCATTTTTTTTCTGAATAAACGTCGCTAATTCTTCTGCTTGTTCCTCATCAAACGTACACATTAGTTCGACGCCTGGGCTTGCATCGCCAATTCGGCCGATCGCATTTAAACGAGGGCCGATGCCAAAGCCGACAGATTCAGCACTAATATTTTCTTTGTCAACATTGGCTACTTTCATCAAAGCATTTAAACCCACTCGATCAGTTTCTTTCATCATTTGTAACCCATGTTTTACGAGATTGCGATTTTCATCGGTTAGAGAAACCAAATCAGCAATCGTCCCAATCGCAACTAAATCAAGCAGTTCAACAGGTGGTTCTTCTAGCAAGGCTGTCGCCACTTTAAAGGCTACACCTACACCCGCAAGATCCCCAAATGGATAGTTCCCAGCTGGATGCTTCGGATGGATTAAAGCATACGGTTCTGGTAACTCTGGAGGTAATTCATGGTGATCGGTCACGATAACGTCCACGCCTTGCGTTTTGGCATATTCAATTGCTTCATGTCCTGTTACACCATTATCAACTGTCACAATAAGTTCGGCACCATCGGCAATTAATTGTTCATAAACTTTCACGTTTGGTCCATAACCATGTTCAAAGCGGTTCGGTAAAAAGTATGAGACATCTCCCCCAACTAATTCAATTGCTTCCTTCATCACGGTCGTACTGGTAATCCCATCGGCATCATAATCACCGTAGATCACAATCTTTTGACCGCTCTCAATCGCTTCAAATAAACGATTAACCGCCTTGTCCATATCAAAGAGTAAAAATGGGTCATATAAGTCTTCTAAGTTCGGATAAAAATAAGCTGATAATTGTTCAGCTGTCGTTATTTTTCGGTTAGCTAATAAAGGCGCTAATTGTTCAGAAAAGCCATGCTCTTTTAGCCAGTTTATTAATTCGGTTTGAATTGGTTCCTCAGAACGAATCCAATGATATTTTGATTGTTTCACTTCAATCACTCCCAACTTCCCTATTATAGCAAATTACCTAGTCTAACGGAAAAAATATACAAAAAAAACTGGCACGATGATTCGTGCCAGTTATATAAACTCTAGTTATTCAGCTGTGAATGACTCATCTGGTAAAGTCATTTCCATTGGCTCCTCAACTTGAGGTGGCATTAGTGCCATTAATTTCGCTTGTAATTCATCAATTGTTTGATTTTTTATATTACTATCTTCTGCAAAATCTTTTTTCACAGCAATTAATTCTTGCTCTTTTTCAGCAAGACGTGCTTCTAATTCAATTTTCGCAGCACTAACTTCTGTTACGACACGATCATCCACAGAGGCTTGTAACGCATCTAATTCTTTTTGCAATGCCTTAATATTGTGACGATGTTCAAAGTTACTTGTTAACCATAAAAGCATTGTCACTAAACCACCTAAAATAAATGACCCTAACAAAATATAAATCAGTGGTAAATGTAGCGATTTAAACCCAAAATCTAGACTAACATAGCGCGTATTCATGACTGAAAAAATAACTACCAATAAGATTACAATTGCAGCTACAATCCACTTCCACATTTTTTTCATCATTATTCCTCCCCTACTTATTTCTTATTAAATAACGATACAGTAAGTATATCACTTAGGTTTGGAAATAGGCTAGACATTATGCTTGCAAAAGACATAATTTTAGGTGTGTTGATTTCGCGCTTTGATTTACCGATTACGCGAATAATTTTTTCACTTAGTTTGGCCGGATCAATAGCTAAGCGACCAATCGATGCTAAATAGTTGCCTGTTTCATCCGCTGTTTCGAAAAATTCGGTTGTAATCGGTCCAGGATTAACGGTTGTCACCATAACACCATGTGGCTTCAACTCTAAACGTAGCGCATCGGAAAAACCAATCACTGCAAATTTTGTAGCGGAATAGACACTACTTTTTGGTGAAGCCATTTTTCCACCTTGAGAGCCAATATTAATAATATGACCCTGCTTTTGATCGATCATTAATTGGGCAATTTTCTGTGTGATAGCCATTAACCCTAAGACGTTGACTTTAAACATCTTATCCGCAACGTCAAAATCAAACTGTATAAATTCACGAAACAAACCAAAGCCTGCATTATTAATTAAGACATCAATTTTTTTAAAACGGCGAATGATGCGTTCTAGGACAAGCTCGGTTGTTTCATATTCTGCTATGTCGATTAAATAATAGACTGCTTCGTGACCAGAGAGCTCTTGGCACTTTTTCGTAATTTCTAATAGCTGCTCCTCACGACGGGCGCAAAGTATTAGAGTCGCTCCCTGTCTAGCGGCTGAATAAGCTAATTGCTCACCCAATCCTGATGAAGCACCCGTAATTAAAACGACCTTGCCGACGAGTTTCTTAGTCATGCTGACGCGCCTCTTTATCAAAAGGGATATCAATAATATCAAAATCTTTCACAATTTTAGTATTCGGGAAAATATTTTTCGCTTCTTTTTCCATTTCATAAACAGCTTTGCCTAAATAACGTGAACTAATATGGGTTAATAACAAGCGTCCGACGCCTTGTTCTTTAGCTACTGTTGCGGCTTGCGTTGAAGTTGAATGATAATAAGCACGTGCTTTTTGCGCTTCTGCATGATTAAAGGTACTTTCATGTACTAAGACATCTGCATCAGCCGCAAGTTTCGCAATATTCGCATGGCTACGAGTATCGCCTAAAATCGTTACCGTGCGACCTTTTTGATCAGGCCCAACAAAATCCGCCCCATCAATTTCTCGTCCATCTGCTAGCACTACTTTTTGACGATTTTTAATTTTTCCGTAGATTGGTCCTGAAGGAATGTTTAATTCTCGTAATTTGTCTACTAACAATTCCCCTTGATGATCAGATTCCTCAATACGATAACCAAAACTGGCAATTTTATGGTCTAATGGAAGGCAAATCACCTCAAATTGTTGGTCTTTGAAAATAACGCCACCTTCTTCTATTTCTACAAAGTCTAATGGATAAGATAAGCGTGATTCAGACACTTTTAAACTAGTCTCAACGAACGCTTTAATTCCTTTTGGGCCATAGATGGTCAAGGTTGTATCACCACCTTGAAAAGAACGTGAACTCAATAAACCTGGCAAACCAAAAATATGGTCACCATGAAGATGCGTAATAAAGATTTTTTCGATTTTTCCTGGACGAACACTCGTATTTAAAATTTGTTGTTGTGTCCCTTCACCGCAGTCAAATAACCACACAGCATTTCGTTCGTCTAATAATTTCAGTGCAATGCCGGTTACGTTACGTTGTTTAGACGGCACGCCTGCCCCGGTACCTAAGAATTCTAATTTCATCGCTAACTCCTATTCTTTTATCTGCTATTAAAAAAGGAGGTGAGGCAACGTGTGCCATCACCTCTTAAAGTATTTCTTCAAGTTATCCTATCAGGCTCATCATGCCAATTTTAGTCTACGAATTCAAAGACAAAGTCCATAATTCTGACTGAATCACCATCTTGCGCTCCTTGTTCACGTAATTCTTCATCAACACCCATACCACGCATTTGACGTGCAAAACGCATCGTACTTTCATCGCGTTCTAAGTTCGTCATTAAGAACAGACGCTCTAGTTTTTCACCAGAAAGTACCCATGTACCATCAGGATCACGTGTAACATCAAATTCGCGATTATTTTCAGCAAATGAGTAAACCACGTTTTCTTCTTGCATCTCTTCTTCCTCATATAATGGGAATTCTGGTGTGATTTCAATCATATCAGCCGTCTTAACTAATAAGTCATCGACACCTTGTTTAGAAATACCTGAAATTGCGAAGATTAATGGCAACTCACCTTCCGTATTTTCAGCTAATTTTTGCTTGAATTCAGCTAAATTTTCTTCAGAACCTGGCATATCCATTTTATTTGCCACGATGATTTGTGGGCGTTCTAACAAACGTAAGTTGTGAGACTCTAACTCATTATTGATAGTCAAGTAGTCTTCATAAGGATCGCGACCTTCCATCCCACTCATATCAATCACATGTAATAAGACACGTGTACGTTCTATATGGCGTAAGAATTGCGTTCCTAAACCGATCCCTTGAGATGCGCCTTCAATTAATCCTGGCAAGTCAGCCATTGCAAAACTACGACCGTCTTTTGTTGGTACCATCCCAATGTTTGGTGCTAACGTTGTAAAGTGGTAGCTTCCAATTTTTGGCTTAGCTTTAGATACAATCGACAATAAAGTTGATTTACCAACGGATGGGAAACCAACTAAACCAACGTCTGCTAAAATTTTCAATTCTAAATCAAGACGTAATTCTTCTCCAGGTTCACCGTTTTCAGCAATCTCAGGTGCTGGGTTAGAAGGTGTTGCAAAACGCATGTTACCACGTCCACCACGGCCACCCTTCGCCACGACAATACTATCACCGTGTTGCGTTAAGTCACCTAGGATTTTACCTGTTTCTTGATTTCTGATGGTTGTACCTGGTGGGATTTTAACGATTAAATCGTCTGATCCTCGACCATGCATCCCTTTACGCATCCCTTTTTCACCGCTATTTGCACGGAAATGTTTATTAAAACGGAAATCCATTAACGTACGTAGTCCTTCGTCTACTACGAATACTACATTACCACCGCGACCGCCGTCACCACCATGTGGTCCGCCATCGGGTACATATTTTTCTCTTCTGAAAGCAACCATTCCGTCTCCGCCATCACCGGCTTTAACGTCAATTGTTACTTGATCTAAAAACATGGACATTTTTTGTCCTCCTACTCTTATTCAATCTTTGTCTATTCTATAGGTAAAAACCACACTTGTCTATTTTTTTATTAATTTTCATGAAAAAAACTACTATAGCAAGACCTCACCACTATCATACCATTTTTTGACTAGCATTCTCAACTGATAGCACAGCAAAAAACTTAGAGTGTTCTTCTCACACTCTAAGTTTTCTATTTTTTATGAGAATTTATTATTTTGCTTCAATTAATTTGAAACTTGACCATGGTTTTAAGAATTCTAATAAGAATAACTCATCATCAGAAATCTTACCTACTACATTGACACGGCCATCATTTTTCATTTCTTTCAAGGCAATTTGTGTTTCGCCCTTATACTGACCGTAGCCTTCGTTATCAACTAAAACATCGCCACGAACGATATCCACTGTGTTATGGGCTGGGAAATCTTTATCTTTATAATAAACTCGTGTCATAGTTGAACGTAGCATATAAGCTGAACGGTCACCACGATAGCTATGAATATTATCAAATAAACAAATGCGTTCGTTTTTAGTAATGTCTTCAGCAGGTACCACTTTAATAGAAGGAAATTCTGCAGTAAAGGCTTCTGCCATTGCTTTTAATTCTTCTTCTGACGCATAGGCGTTACCAATTGTAATATCATCAATTAAGCCAGTTAACATTAAGTGTTTAACTTGTGTTGAAATGTCCAAGTCACGATGGTCTTCTAACGAACATAAACCGTCTTGTGTTGGCCAAGGACCAAATGTTGCAGCGTGCGAGTTTACAAACGCCATCGTGTTTAAATTATATTGTCTAAATTGCTCTGAGCAGTTAACAAAGTGTTGGTAATCTAAACCAGTGTAACGATGCGGATAGAAGTTATGAGAGCCTAATAAATTATTAGTATTTGGTGAATAACTCATAATATTGTCAACATAACTTGTCCCACCACTCATGTTAATTTCGATTTTAATACCATATGGATTACGCGTCATACGTGCCTCTTCTGAACCGGTCATCCCGATATCTAAACGAATACCGTCTGCGCCCATTTCGTGGAAGAAAGATAAATCATCATATGAAATACCCAATTGATCAAACAATCCAGGGTTAATATCCACCATCACTTCATAATCTAAAGAATTAGCGTAATCCACCACTTTTTTGAAATCCGCTAATACTTGATCTTTATCACCTTTAATTTGTAATAAACTTGTGAAAACACGCTTAAAACCATATTTATGCGCTAAATCTAAATATTCCTTATCTTTTTCAAATGTTGAACGTTCTGGATAAATTGAAATCCCTAATTTTCCCATACAAATGCCCCCTAATCTTTTTGAATACGCTTTAATTATAGCAAGTTGTCTAGACCACGTCCACCAATTACGAACATAATTATTTTTTTATTTTTATTTTGTATTTTAAAGAATTTAGGTATAATCTAATTTATAACAATTTAGCTATTATTGAAAGTGAGTGAAATGTAATGAAAAAAGTTATATTACCAGTTATACTATTCTCTTCAATTTTGTTTTTAGCTGGCTGTAATCAGTCAAAAGATAACACGATTGAAAGTGTTACTAATAATTCAGAAGTAACCATTGAATCTTCAGAAACCGAAGAATCTGTTGATTTTAGTCAACTAACTTTTCCACAATTAAACGATCAGGTTCAAGATAATGAATATTTGGTTCAAATGAACACTAGTCAAGGTGCGATCAAAATCAGACTATTCCCTGAAGTCGTACCAAAGACGGTTGAAAATTTTGTTACACATGCCAAAGATGGTTATTATGATGGTGTTACTTTCCACCGTGTAATTAATAACTTTATGATTCAAGGTGGCGATCCAGAAGGAACTGGTGCAGGTGGTGAAAGTATTTGGGGTGAACCGTTTGAAGATGAGTCTAACCGTGAATTATTTAATATCCGTGGGGCCCTTTCAATGGCTAATGCTGGCCCAGATACTAATGGTAGCCAATTTTTTATCGTCCAAAATTCTGATAATGTCTCCGACGGTCTATTAACCGATGAGTACCCACAAGAAATTATCGACAAATATAAAGAAGGTGGTACGCCTTACTTAGACTATACATTTGAAGGATCAACTAGCAATCATACCGTATTCGGTCAGGTGATTGACGGGATGGATGTCGTAGATAAAATTGCCGAAGTAAAAACTGGTGCTAATGATAAACCAGAAAAAGACGTTGTAATCAAATCAATCGATATTTTACAAGAACCTAAATAAAAGTAAAAACACAGCCCTTGCGTCTAAAGCGACGCAAAGCTGTGTTTTTATTCTCTATTAACTATTTTTTAACCATTGACGTGCATGCTCTACTTCGCTATAGCTCAATTGATGACCTGTCGTCCAGTAAGGTGTTACCTGAGCTTCTTGGTTTTCAAATAACTTAATGACTTGCTCACTTTGAGCCACCGTTACAATCGGATCTTTAACACCTAACGAAGCAAATATTGACACATTCGTTAAATCCTGTCTATCAATATCATCTGTCGGATACATTGGATGGAATAATATTGCCCGTAAGAAGATACGTGGGTCTCTTAGTAATAAATTAATCGCAATATTCGCCCCATTTGAGTAACCAACTAATACAACATCTTTTAAATCGAATTGATACATATGACTAGCATTCTTTATGAAAGACACTAAATTCGCGCCTCTGACTTCTAAATCATCCCAATCAAAACTTGCATCAGGAAATCGTTTAAAAAAACGACGCATGCCGTTTTCTAAAACATCCCCTTGTATGGTTAAAACGGACGCTTGAGAATCCAAATGTTCTGCAGCAGGTATTAAATCATTCATACTCCCTCCTGTCCCATGTAACAATATGAGAACTGGATGGCCAGTTGCTCCCTGAATAAATTTATGTTCCATCTCTTACCTCTCCTCTTGTCATTAACCTCTATTAATCTGGTCGCTCTAAACTAAAGATATTGGCTACTTCTCCGTAATAGTTTCCCGCTAATCGACTAACTGGTGCCAACTTCTCTAAATTAATTTTACCCGCTTCATATACTGTTTCTTCGAAATGATACGCTTGAATTTTTAATAAAAACAAATCTGCTGTAGGTTCTCCGTGTTCTTCAATTGGTACACATTGTAAAAGACTTGTTTCAAAACGCCCCTTTGCTTGTTGTAAACTTGGTGTTTTAATCATTTTTGATGCTATCGGAGTAAAATGTGTTAGCGACAACTCGCTTTCATCCATCCCTAAATTGGCAGCAGTCTGATTAGCATCTGTCACATTTTCAACGCTTACTAGATGAACGACCGCTTCTTTCTGCGATAATAAATTGCGCGCAGTATCTTTCAATTGTCCATTTCTTCGTTGAATAGCCACTGATACAATCGGAGGATTTGCCGTTACTATATTAAAATAACTGAACGGTGCGATATTAAGCACGCCTTGCTTATTAAGAGTAGTAATCAAAGCGATTGGACGTGGCACAATTGAACCAATCAACAATTTATAATTTTCGCGTTCAGTCAATTTGTCTGGCGTTAAAAAGACTGTTTCTTTCATAATTGTAACTCCGGCAATTGCGACATAATGACTGAGCGTTGCGATTCGAATTGAGGCGGCAACATCAACGCCTCACCTAAATGTTCTGGTGTTTCATCAATTGCAAATCCAGGGGTTTCAGTCGCTAATTCAAAAATGATATCACCAAATTCTTTTAAGTAAATAGCTTTGAAATAGCGACGATCTTTAATTTCTGTTACACCGTATTGCAACGCCATTAATTTATCTTGCCATAACATTTGCTTTATATCATTTGGGACTGACCATGCGATATGGTGAACTGTCCCGACCCCAAAACGCCCAATTGGTAAGTTTTTTTTGGGTAACACAATTTCTTGAACGACTTCATCTCTTAAGAAAAGCCGCCAAACCGTGTCTTCTTCTTTTGCATCCGTCATTCCTAGGTGCTCCATTAATCCCGTTAATGTCATCTGATAATTAGTGGATAGTAATTCAACCCCATGAATATTGGTAATGTCTTCGTCTATTCCTATTTCTTCACTTTCAACTAGACTTAAACTTAGACCATGTGGATCATTAAAGTGTAGTTGTGCCCCCTTAAAAATCTTCTCCGTCGTGTAGCTTATAGCTAGTTCTTCAAATTTTTCTTGCCAATTTGACAGTTTGCCTTTAGGAATACTAAACGCAATTCTTCCTACCTGCCCTCCGCCAACACGACCGGTATACGCTTGTTGCCATGGAAAGAAGGTCATAACCGTTCCAATTTCACCCTTTTTATTAGCAAAATATAAATGGTAAGTTGACGGATCATCAAAATTGACGGTTTGTTTAATTAAACGTAAGCCTAACACCTCACGATAAAAAGTTAAATTTTCATTCACGTCTCCAACAATGGCTGAAATATGATGAATTTTGTTAATTCCTTGCATGATTATTCCTCCCTTTTCGTATTAAATGGTCTAATTTCACTTTCAATATAGGCACGTCTATTTTCTAAAAATGGTGGCAGCGATAGACTTTCTCCTAATGTTTCATACGGTTCATCCCCCATAAACCCAGGACCATCTGTCGATAGCTCGATTAATATATGACCAATACGAGCATACAATGCTTCAAAATAAAAACGATCCACATGACCTGAATTTGGAATTCCTAAGCGTTGATATTTATCTAACCATGAATACAACGCTTCTTGATCAGCTACTCGAAAAGCAACATGATGGACTTCGCCATATCCTTGGCGAGCAATTGGAGATGTGGCATCATGTCGTAAGATCATTTGAGCACCATTTCCCCCTTCGCCAATTTCTAATAAGATCATATCATTGACTTCCTCTATCATTTTAAACCCATAAACGCTCGTCATAATTTCTTTGAAGCGCTCAAAGTATGCTAAAGTAATTTCGATTGGTCCCAACCCGTAAATGGCATAATCTAATGGTACGGGCCCTTTTTTCCATGGGATTCCGGCTTTTACTCCTTGATTGGTTTCGTCTGAAATCAATTGATAACGTTGTTGGTCTTCATCTTCAAACTTCAAGACTTTCTTACCAAACAACTCACTAATTCCTTCATGTTTAACATTAAATTCTTCAAAACGTGCTACCCAATACGTTAACGCTTCATCTGTCGGCACGCGGAAACTTGTGCGAGTAATAGCATTCGTTCCTTTAATACCCGGTGGATTATTTGGGAAATCAAAAAATGTCATATCCGTTCCAGGCGAGCCTTGATCATCCGCATAGAACGTATGATAGGTGTATATATCATCCTGATTAACAGTTTTCTTGACTAAGCGCATCCCCAATATTTCTGTAAAAAATTCATAATTCTTTACGACATCACTTGTCATGGCAGTGACATGATGAATTCCTAATAGTTGTTGTTTACTCATGTTAATTTCCTTCTTTCAATAATTTTTAATAACACCATTTAATTGGCTTGATTTACTTTAAGTAACAATCGCTGTAATTGTTTCATTTCTTGTTGATCAAGAGTCGAAAATATTTTCTGAATCGTCAACGTATGTTTCGGAAAAATTTCATCCATTAACTTCTGACCATGTGCTGTCAGTTTTGCGTAATAAACACGTCGGTCATTTGGAGATACTTGTCGATCGACTAAGTTTTTTGCAACCAGTTTATCAACGACATAGGTGGTCGAACTACTGGCAATTAATATTTTGTCAGCTATTTGTTGAATAGGCTGTTCACCCTTGCTGTATAACAATTCTAATACTGCAAATTCTGTTAAATTCAATCCGTATTTTTTTACATCTTCCTTCACAACTTTTTCAATTGAATCTTTTGTTCGCATGATGGCAATAAAATTTCGTAACGCTATTTCCGTATTTTTCATTTTTCCTTCACCTCATTTTATCTCTAATTCGAGATAATTATAACCCACACTTTTTATCCAGGCAATCAATATGCTTACAAATAATAAGTTGTTGTTATAAAGGGCATTTTCATTTTGGGTGCAAATGCTTGAATTAATGATAGAAATTATTAAATTAATCTAAATAATCCTGATACTATTCACGTTTGAAGCATTTTTATGCTACACTTCTTGTGAAAGATTTCCAGATAAGGAGCAAACAAATATGAATACACAAACTATAGGTATCGATAAAATCAACTTTTTCACCCCTACTTTGTATGTAGACATGGTCGATTTGGCTCACGCACGTGATACAGATCCTAATAAATACACTATTGGCATTGGTCAATTAAAAATGGGCATTAATCCCATCACTCAAGATGCAATCTCTATGGGAGCGAACGCTGCGCGACCGATTGTTTCAGAAGAAGATGCCAAATTAATCGATATGGTCATTTTTGCTACTGAATCAGGCACTGATTATTCTAAATCAGGCGCAGTTGCCATTCATAAGTTATTAAACATCAATCCATTCGCTCGTTGTATCGAGATGAAACAAGCTTGTTATAGTGCCACAGCTGGAATAATGATGGCAAAAGATTATGTCGCACAACATCCCGGTCGTAAAGTGTTAGTCATTGGATCAGACATTGCTCGTTATGGTCTGAATACACCTGGTGAAGTGACACAAGGGGCTGGCGCAGTTGCTATGGTAATCTCTGCAAATCCACGCATCTTTTCTATTCGAAATGAATCTGTGATGTATACAAATGATATCTATGATTTTTGGCGTCCAACCTACTCAGAAAATGCCATGGTTGATGGCAAATTTTCAAACGAAGCCTATACAACTTTCTTTGAGACAGTCATTAATGAATATCAAAAACGTTACAAGCTTGATATAGAGAGTTTAGAAGCCTTATGTTTCCATTTACCTTATGCAAAGATGGGCAAAAAAGCGATGGCTAGCCTACTCGAAACTGTTTCACCAGAAACCAGTGAGCGTTTCTTAGCACACTACGAAGAAAGTATTATTTACACCAAAAACATTGGAAATATTTACACAGGGTCTTTATATTTAGGGCTTAATTCATTATTAGATCATGCGACTACCTTACAAGCAGGACAAACAATTGGCTGTTTCAGCTATGGTTCTGGCGCTGTGTGCGAGTTTTTCCTACTTGATTTAGTAGATGGATTCGAAACACAACTCTTAAGTCAAGAGCATCAAGCAATCTTAGAAGCAAGACAACAATTGACAGTAGCTGAATATGAAGAAGTTTTCTTAGAAAAATTACCTACTGATGGCTCAACACTAGCACTATCTAATCGCTTTGATCATGCGCCAATTCAATTAACCGAAATAACACAACACCAACGTCATTATGGCTTTGTAAACTAATGTTTGGAGTACCTAACTATGGAACAAACTTCTAAAATTTCAAAATTTTATCAAAAAACGCGTAGTGAACGCCTTGATTTACTAAAAGCTCACGGCTTTGTATCAGAAAATTCTGCAGATTTATTAATGACGACAACTGGGATAAGTGAAGATGTTGCCAATCACTTAATCGAAAATCAAATTAGCCAGTTTAGTCTTCCTATGGGCGTCGCCTTAAACTTTATTGTTGATGGTCAAGAATGTGTTATCCCTATGGCAATCGAAGAACCTTCTGTTATTGCTGCTTGCAGTAATGCCGCGCGTTTTACCCGTTCTACTGGTGGTTTTAAAACGTCATTTCCAGAACGTCTACAAACAGGGCAAATGATTTTTTATCAAATAGCTGATTTTGCTAACGCAAAACAATTAGTAGACAGTCGCGTTGACGAAATTAAACAATTAGCTGAACTTGCTCATCCGTCAATTGTGGTCCGCGGAGGTGGACTTGTCGACGTTGAGACACACATTATCTATAATGAAAAAGACCAAGCGGAATACTTAACTGTCTACTTATATGTTGATGTTAAAGAAGCGATGGGCGCAAATATCGTCAATACGATTCTTGAAGGTGTCACACCGGCGATTCAAGAATGGTTAGCAGCCGAAAAATTAATGAGTATTTTAAGTAACTATAATACCCGTTCACTCGTCACAGCCACTTGCGAAATTCCATTTGATTTATTAGCGACTAATCACTTAGATGGCCAAAGTGTTGCGCAAAAAATCGTTAAAGCAGCGCATTATGCTAAACTAGATCCCTACCGTGCAGTCACACATAATAAAGGGATTATGAATGGTATTGACGCGGTAGTAATGGCAACTGGTAACGATTATCGCGCTATAGAAGCAGGTATTCATGCCTACGCTAGTCGAAACGGTAGTTATCAAGGTTTAACAACTTGGCAATTGGATCTCGACAAACAGATGCTTGAAGGGCAATTAACGCTCCCTCTCCTTCTCGGTTCATTAGGTGGCGCGATTAACGCCTTACCACTAGCGAAAATTTCGCAAGAATTGATGCAAGTAGACACTGCTGAACAAATGGCTCGTATTATTTGTGCCGTCGGATTAGCGCAGAACTTTGCTGCTGTACGTGCCTTAGTGACTGAAGGAATACAAAAAGGACACATGTCACTACATGCAAACGCCTTAGCCATTCACGCTGGGGCGACCGGTGAAGAAATCGAACTTGTTGCTAGTCGCTTACGAGCGCTTGAACGCATGAATTTAGCAAAAGCAACTGAGCTCTTAACTGAATTAAGACAACAAAACTCGTAGTTTATTCTACGAGTTTTTAAGTATTCATTAATAATTTAATAAAGAGCTTTATTTTTTCGCTATTTCCCTTATGATAAAAGTGATTATTTCAGCGATTTTTTTCAATAATCAGCTGAAACCGTTGAGAAATTAACGATTTTAAGCTAAAATATAAAGGTTGACTATATTGATGGAGGAATATTATGCGCAAAGGACAAGGTCATTCACATGGAAAAATTATATTGATGGGCGAGCATTCAGTCGTTTATGGTGAACCTGCGTTAGCAATTCCCTTCCCTAGTGTAGGAATTACTGCAACCATCACGCCTAATCAAGAGGAATTATTTCTTGCCTGTGAATTTTATCAAGGATTAGTATCAGATATGCCAGAATTACTTGAGAGCCTGCATCACGCCATCACTATTTCTTTAGATTATTTAAATAAACAAGATACGCTAACAATTGAAATTGAAAGTACCATCCCTGCTGAACGCGGCATGGGTTCCAGTGCAGCGGTTGCTGTCGCAACTGTTCGCGGTATTTTTGACTATTATAAAGCGCGACTTTCAGATGATGTATTACTTCATATAGTGGGTGAAGCAGAAAAAATAGCTCATGGTAATCCAAGTGGGTTAGATGCGCTAATGACAAGCCGCCATGTCCCCTATTTTTTTGCCAAAAATCAATTTATGGAAGCTATTACCTTAAATTTATCCGCTTGGCTAATTGTAGCTGATACGGGTATTACTGGACAAACCAAAGCGGCGGTAAAAGAAATTGCCAATCACTATCACATAGCTGACGTTCAAGAGCTGATTCATCAATTAGGCGATCTTGCTAAGAAAGCTAAAACATACATCTCACAAAACAAACCCGAAGCGCTTGGACAAGTGATGACACAAGCCCACGGTATATTAACACAATTAAACGTTTCAAATGAACCTCTAAATAAGTTAGTAAGGACCGCCCTTCAAAACAAGGCACTAGGTGCTAAACTAACAGGTGGTGGTCGAGGAGGCTGTATGATTGCTCTAGCTGCAACTCATAGTGAAGCCTCAAAAATACAACAAGCCTTAACTTTAGCCGGTGCGCAAAAGACTTGGCTTTATCAGATGGGAGAATCTTTATGACAAAAACACGTGTAACCGCACGCGCTCATACTAATATTGCCTTAATCAAATACTGGGGCAAACGTGATACAGAGTTGTTTTTACCAATGAACAGCTCACTATCTTTAACACTTGATGAATTTTATACCGATACCACTGTTTCCTTAATAGAAGGAAACAGCGATCAATTTGTTTTAAATGGCGAACTACAAGAAATCAAAGAAATTAATAAAATCAGCCAGTTTATTGATTTATTTAGAAAAGTAGCAGGACACCAATCAGCGATTAAAGTCGAAAGTACTAATCATGTCCCCACTGCTGCAGGTTTAGCTTCTTCGGCATCAGCCTTTGCAGCCTTAGGGACAGCATTAAACGAATTATTTGAATTGAATTTCGATCAAACTACTTTATCAACGTTCGTTCGTCAAGGCTCAGGAAGTGCCACTCGTAGTATTTTTGGCGGTTTTGTTGAATGGCAAATGGGTACAAAATCTGATGGCTCTGATAGCTGCGCCAACAAAATTGACAATGCTGACTGGAATATAGCTATGCTAACTATTCCAGTTAATACTGGGAAAAAAGAAATTTCTAGTCGTGAAGGCATGAAATTGACGGTTGAAACCTCCCCCTTCTATCCTGCGTGGGTTGAACAAGCCGGGAAAGATTTAATTACTATCAAAGAGGCGATTAGTCAACGTGACTTCATTAGGCTCGGTGAGATAACTGAAGCCAATGGGATGAAAATGCACGGTACCATGTTAGGGGCAACTCCCCCTTTTAGTTACTGGGAACCATTAACAGTTAAGGTTTTACAAAGAATTCGTGAAATACGTGGACTAGGCTTACCTTGTTACTATACAATGGATGCTGGACCTAACGTTAAAGTGATTTGTCAAGCTAATCAAGCTGATCAAATCAAACAACTACTAGATGATACTTTCCCTAATAATCCCACAATTATTTCTGGCGTAGGACGAGATGCCTATATACTATCCGCCGAATAAGAAAGGACGAATATCATGATCAAAGCTAGCGCACCTGGAAAATTATATATTGCTGGTGAATACGCCGTACTAGAGCCTGGACATCCTGCTATATTAGTCGCGCTTAACCAATATATTACCGTTAAATTAACCCAAACGAATAATTTAGGAACGATTCGTTCAAGCTTAACAAATGGTTTTCCAATCCCATGGACTCGAAAACAAGGTAAATTTTTCATGGACCAACGTGAAAACCCATTTGCCTATGTAGTCCAAGCTGTTACAACGACGGAACAATACATAACTGAACTTAACAAACCTTTACACTTTTTCAATTTGGAAATTGAGAGCGACTTAGATAACCATGATGGAAGAAAATATGGTTTAGGATCAAGCGGCGCCGTGACTGTAGCAACTATCAAAGCCTTGTTGCAATTTTATCAAGTGCCTTATACAGCCGAAACTATTTATAAATTAGCCGCTATCACACACCTTGCAATTAATAGCAATGGTTCGTTTGGTGACTTAGCCGCCAGTTCATATGGTGGTTGGATTGCTTATTCTTGTTTTGACCGTCAATGGTTACTTGAAAAGAGTACTCAACATGCCCTATCTGAATTATTGGCAATGGATTGGCCATTATTGACAATTGAACCACTACCCGTTCCTAACAACTTAGAACTGTTAATCGGTTGGACCGGTTCTCCGGCCTCAACTACTCATCTAGTCGATTTAATTAACGATGAAAAAGCTGAAATCCAAGACTATTACAGCCAGTTTTTAGCACAGAGTAAAACCGTCGTCGAGGAAATACTAACCGGTTTTTCTGAGAGTAACCTTCAAAAAATTCAAAACGGGATTCATAAAAATCGTAATCTCTTACAACAACTAGGCAAGAACAGTGGCATTCAAATTGAAACGGCTACGCTTTTTGAAATGTGCGAAATCGCTCAAGAATATGGTGGTGCCGCTAAATCATCAGGTGCTGGCGGTGGCGACTGCGGTATTGTGATTATTGAAAAACAACCAACTTATACGCCACTTTTTAAAGAATGGTTAAACCAAAATATCACCCCATTACCTTTGTCTGTTCATTATGATGCGATCAAACAAATTTAATCAGAAAGGAAGTTTTTTAAAATGACACAACATATCAATCGTAAAGATGAGCATGTAGAATTAGCCGAAGCTTTCTATCATGAGCGTCAAACAGATCACTATGACGCGATTAAATTTGTTCACCATTCATTTCCAACAGTCAATCAAGCAGACGTTAGTCTAGCGACTAGTTTTGCTGGACTTGATTTTAGTACTCCCTTCTTCATTAACGGAATGACTGGTGGTAGTGAAAAGACATATAAAATAAATCAAGATTTAGCGACTGTTGCACGTGAAACTGGTTTAGCGATGGCGTCAGGATCAGTGAGTGCCGGGATTAAACATCCTGAAACGGCCCCTAGCTTCGAAATCATTCGCCAGACCAATCCCAACGGTAAAGTGTTTGCTAATTTAGGACCCGAACATCCACTTGAAAACTATTTAAGAGCCGTGGATATTTTGAAAGCTGATGCGTTGCAAATCCATGTCAATGCGCCTCAAGAACTAGTCATGCCTGAAGGTGAACGCGTATTTGAAACATGGTTAAACAATATCGAAAAAACGGTACAATCAGTAGGTGTCCCCGTGATTGTGAAGGAAGTCGGCTTTGGAATGAGTCGTCAAACCATCATGAAATTACAACAAGCTGGTGTTCAAACCATTGACGTTAGTGGTAACGGCGGCACAAACTTCTTAAAAATTGAAAATGCACGCCGTGAACATCAAGAGTTTGCTTTTGCTGAAGATTGGGGACAATCAACGGCTATTTCATTATTAGAAGGATCAACTTTAACCAACTCAGTAGAACTTATTGCTTCTGGGGGAATTCGTAACCCTTATGACATTGTTAAATCGTTGGCGCTTGGTGCTAAAGCAGCTGGTTTATCAGGACACTTTTTACACTTAGTATTAAACGAAGGTGTTGAAGCCACCATTGCTGAAGTTGAACGTTGGAAAAATAGTATTCAAACTATGATGACACTATTAAGTGCTAAATCAGTAGCTGACTTAACTGCAAGTGATGTAATCTTGATGGATCCACTTAAAACTTGGTGTGAAGCCCGTCAAATTAATTGGCAAGCATTTGCAAATCGTTCAAAATAAAAAACATGAAATCTCTATCCGTTTGAATCGTAACGTCAAACGGATAGAGATTTCATGTTTTTTTAATGATTAGATAACCAGTTATTGAGAACAATTATATAACGTTCATTCTCATCAGCAAATGGCATGTGCCGACTGTTAGCGAATAATTCCCATTCAACAGTTGGCAAACGGTCGTACATCACTTTATTTATTAACGGTGTTGAGAGATCATCGGTGCCACTTGTGATTAAGACTGGGACTTCTATTTCCCTTAATCGTTCTGTATATTCAAATGCTTTCAAATTGCCTTGTGGCGTAAACTCATTTGGTCCCCAGCCTGTTTCATAAGCTTGTCTTCCTGAAGCCTTAGGACGACGTAATGGCTCAGGAGAATCTTCAGTAATTGGGCCACTAGCATGTTGTAACATATACAAATCTTCTACCGATTGGTAAGCATCTAGTAACTCACCTGAGACTGGTGGTTTAGGATTTAGCAATAATGCTTGCTGTTTGGGTGTCATCAAACGAATCATACGTTCCTGTTCTTGTTTCCATAAACTTGCTGATGATAAAGTACTAGAAAGAATCGCGCTCCTAATGCCTGATGGTTGTTCTTCAATCAAATAGGCAATTAATAACATCCCACCCCATGATTGGCCTAAAATATGAAGCTCCTCTAACCCTAAATGTTCACGTAACGCCATTAATTCTTCTTTCCAAGTGGCTAAATTAAATAAATCCGTACGTCCTTCAGCTTGTGAATTGCCACAACCGATTTGATCATACATAATCAATTGATGCCCACTATTAGCTAATTCGTCTAATAATTCAAAGTAATTATGACTAGAACCCGGACCACCGTGCAACATTAATAACGGTGCTTTTCCCGATTGTTTTTCACCGATAATTCGGTAATACGTATGGTAACCTTTAAATGGCATATAACCTTCCGTGATGGTTGTCATTTTTATTGCCTCCTTTATTCTATTTGTTACATCACATCTAACACGGTATAGCTTTTCTTATCATAACGGTTGCGACTTCTTGAAAATTCAATTGGACGTGAATTTTTAAGGTAAACCACCTGTTCAACTTCAAGAACTGGATCACTCGGTTGACAGTCTAAATATTGATGATCTAATTCGGTTGATTTATCCGCATGAATATTTCGATGTGCTCCAGCAAATTCAATTCCAATTTCCTCTAAATACGAATAAATCGAATGAGAACTGATTTCTTCATTCAAACCTGGCACTAAGTCAACCGGCATAAACGTATGCTCTAACGTATAAGGCTCATTCTCAACATTACGTAAACGAATAATTTCATAAACGGGTTGATGAGCCGTAATTTTCAGTTTTTCTTGAATAAATTCATCAGGAAAAGCTACATCGAATTTGATGACATCGGTTTTAATCTCCTTGCCTTCTAAACCTTTAGTTAGGCCTGAATAATCTGTAGCTAATGTGGCACTTCTTTCAGGTAATTGATTATTTAATACGGTCGTTCCTAGCCCTCTTTGACTGTAAACTAACCCTTCCATCATTAAAATATTAATGGCTTTTTTTATCGTCATGCGACTTACTTGAAATTCCTCAACCAATTCAACTTGATTGGGAATTAAGGTGTTTTCAGGATATTCACCCGCTAAGATACGCTTACGAATGATATCCGCGATGTATTCATATTTCGTCATTGTCATACTCCCTCATTTTATTCTTTTTTATTATAGCATACCTATCTATTGCAAACCTTTACATTATTATAATAATTATATCATTTAAAGTGTAAATGTATAGTCATTTAACTTAAATTGTGTTATCATTAAAACATAATAATATTAGGAGGCGTTTTCATGGTAAACTATCAATTCCCTGAAAATTTTTGGTGGGGTTCCGCTGCAAGTGGTCCACAAACAGAAGGTAAATTCGAAGGTGACGGCAAAGGACAAAATGTAATGGATTACTGGTACACCATTGAACCAGAAAAATTCTTTAACAATGTCGGTCCCGATAACGCATCACGCTTCTATCAAACTTATAAAGAAGATATTCAATTAATGAAAGAAACCGGGCATAACTCGTACCGTCACTCTATCCAATGGAGTCGTTTGATTCAAAATGGGGTTGGCGAAGTCAATCAAGTAGCCGTTGACTATTATAATGACTTAATTAACGAAATGATTGCGAATGATATTGAACCCTTTATGAACTTATATCATTTCGATATGCCAATGCCCTTCCAAGAAAAAGGTGGCTGGTTAAATCGTGAAACCGTTGATGCCTATGTCAACTATGCAAAAACGTGTTTCGAATTATTCGGCGATCGTGTGAAAAAATGGTTCACCCATAACGAGCCAATCGTTCCGGTTGAAGCTGGTTATTTATACCAATTCCACTATCCAAATGAAATCAACTTAAAACATGCGATTCAAGTGGGATATCATGAAATGTTAGCAAGTGCAATGGCTGTTAAAGTTTATCATGAATTAAACCTAGATGGACAAATTGGGATTATTTTAAATTTAACCCCAAGCTATCCACGTGACGAAAATAACCCTGAGGATGTAAAAGCAGCTGTCATTGCCGATGCGATGTTCAACCGCTCATTCTTAGACCCTTCTGTTAAAGGAACATTCCCGACTGAATTAGTTGATATCATAAAAGAGCTTGATATGATGCCCGAAATAAAAGATGGAGACTTAGATATTATCCAAAATAATACCATTGATTTACTAGGTATCAATTACTATCAACCACGTCGTGTCAAAGCAAAAGAAACTCCTATCAACCATGAGCATGGGCCTATGCCAGAAGATTACTTCGATAATTACGAAATGCCAGGACGCAAAATGAACCCTCATCGTGGTTGGGAAATATATGAAAAAGGCATTTACGATATTTTAACAAATGTCCGAGAAAACTATGGCAATATTCCATGTTTCATTTCTGAAAATGGAATGGGTGTTGAAGGTGAAGAAAAATTCCGTAATGCTGAAGGGATTATTGAAGACGACTACCGTATTGAGTTTGTTTCAGAACATTTAAAATATGTTCACCAAGCCATTCAAGAAGGCACTAACTGTCTAGGTTACCATATGTGGACTTGCATGGATAACTGGTCATGGACCAATGCTTATAAGAACCGTTATGGTTTCATTTCAGTTAACCTTGATAAAAACTGGGAGCGCAGCATAAAAAATAGCGGTCGTTGGTTTAAACAAGTTTCTGATAATAACGGCTTCTAATAATACAAAATAGAGTATGACATCACGTCATACTCTATTTAAATATTTTAAAAGTTAATTTCAAATCCCCAAACGAATTTCAAAAAATAACCTAAAAAAATGGCACAAGCAAAGCTAATTAAGTTTCCTAACAAATAATAATCACCATACGATTTATCTTCAAATTGTCTAAAACGTGCTAACATTTTAAAACAAGCAAAGATCGCAACTGCAATCAAATTATTGGCAAAGCAACACATCATGACAATGGAACGTTCAAATCCACCTATCCATAATCCTGACTTAGTCGGAAACTCCTCTACAGTAAATACTCGATTCGTCACCACACGTTCAATTTCTGAAAAATCACCGACTGCTCTAGTTTCTTCCACTTCAACTTTCTCAACGATTTCACGATCAGGTTCGAAATAGCCTAAAATCAACTTATTTAAATTACCAACAACAAAGATACTCATTAATAATACAATAATGGTTAAAAGGAGTTGCGAGCTAAATTCAAGTGACAACATGCCACTAAGTAATAAATCTAAACTTTGAAAGACTCTAAAGTTTTCTTTAAAAACAAAGCTGATAGCTCCTACTATAATCGTCAAATGCGTTACTTGATCAAGCAAAAAGACCCCAACTTGATAAATCATTTCTAAATGAAGATCCTCTTCTTTTTCATCAATCAAATCAATCACATGTTCTTTACCAATATCAACAACCCAATGCAAGAAACATATTAATAAAATAACGTAGACTAACTTCAATATAATCTCACTAGTTACTTCTGGTAAATACAGCAAATAAGCAATTCCTAACACTAAATACACACAGAAGTGAATGAAAATATGGCCTACCATCTGCTTTCTTGTCAACTTTAGTTGATTTTTTTGAAACGGAAAATCAGCCAATAAATGTCCAATAATAAATGCTAATACTAAATTGCCCATTCTTTCTCCCCCAATATTCAATATGGAAAACGATAAGTTTACATAATAATATTATTAAACAACCCATCGTCACCCTACAGTAAACATAACATCATAACTTATATAAATTATACAACATTAACAAAAACAGTGTCTATTTATTGAATTTTAAAAAACAGACCTGACTATTCAGGTCTGTTAAATAATTACTTAATTTTGTTAGGAATTTTAATAAAAGCTAATATACATAGTGCGACTAATCCTAAAGCGAACGTTACCGCATAAGCTGTATGAATACCGAACAATAATGAAGCTGATTCAGTTACTTCCGGGTGAAGACTAGCATAAGAGCTATTGGCAGTCGACATAATCGTAATTAACACAGCCGTACCAATTGAGGCTGCCACTTGTCGAATTGTGTTATACATTGCATTTCCATGACTCAATAACGCATCAGGCAATGAGTTCATCGCTTGCGTTTGGATTGGCATTAACACCATAGCAATACCGATGTTACGAACCATTTGACACAAGGCAATTACCATTAAACTTGCCTCTGGTTTGAAAAAGATAAATGGTAACGTACCGATTGCTAAAATCGTCAATCCGATATTACTCAATATTTTATAACCATATTTATCAAATAAATTACCTGTAACTGGTGACAAAACAGCCATTGAAAGTGCTCCTGGTAGTAACACCATGCCTGACTGTAAAGGTGTAACCCCTTTTACATTTTGTAAGAATAGTGGTAATAATAACATACCTCCATACAGACCCATGATTATGAAAAAATTAGCAATCGTAGATAACTTAAACATTTTTTCTTTAAATACAGCAAAATCTAAAACGGGTTCCTTTAATTTAACTTGCATACGAACAAATAGCATCAAAATAACAATACCTAGCAAGATATACCCCGCCACATTAAAACTACCCCAAGCATGACTACCTGCATTACTAAAACCTAGCAATAAGGATCCTAACCCTAGTGAAGATAATAAGATACTTGGTTTATGCAAACTAATATCTTTTGGTTCACCAATGTTGGGCATAAAAATAGCCGCTAAAATAAGGTTTAATATCACTAAAGGTAAAATCATATAAAATAAGTAACGCCATGTAAAGGACTGAACAATCCATCCTGACAAAGTTGGTCCGATAGCCGGCGCAAAATTCATCGCTAAACCGATGAAGCCCATTGCTGTCCCGCGATGTTCAATCGGATATAAGCGCATGACTATGACGGTTAACAGTGGTCCAACTACCCCACCTCCAGCTGCTTGCAGCATCCTACCGATAATTAATAACGTAAAATTATCCGAAATCCCACAGATTAATGTCCCAACAGCAAAAATCGTCATAATCGTTAAATATAAATTACGTGTCTTAAATCGATCGATTAGATAGGCTGTTGTTGGGACCATAATGCCATTAATTAACAAATAACCATTTGTTAACCACTGCCCTTGTGCAGCATCGATGCCAAAATTTTTCATGATGCTCGGTAGCGCGACATTCATTAATGTTTGGTTTAAAAAGGCAATAAATGTTCCAAACAGAAGAATGGCAAGTATCATGTTTGTTGATTTTTTCTTCATATATCTCTTCCCTTCTACATTCAAACTAACTAACTATTTATAAGCCAATTAATTTGGTACCTAACTATCATAGCATATTAATAGGATATTTTTCAAAATAAATAGTCAACCTAGTGAATTTTCACTAGGTTGACTATTTATTTCGTACTAATCAAAATCGTTTTAGAAATATCTTCATAAAACAGCTGTTTATCTTTGGTAATAATATTGTATAAAACATGCAACACAAATACCAACGTATAGAACGTTAAGATAAACACCATATACAAGACAACATCAAGCTGTTCATCTGGAACGGTACCCGTAGCAATTAACGCATTACTAAGCAAAACATTAATTATGAAACAATTGATACCAAATAATAATTGTCGGATGAATAAGGCTTTTTTAGAAATTTTCTCACCGGTCTCGGTTATCATCTTAAGTCCTGTTACTTTCTGAGCTAACGTTTGCCCGTCAAAAATAGTTACCGGCACTACAAAATAATAAATAAAAAACGATAGAACGCTTATTAGATAACCGTTGCCCAGAAACCCTTCAACTATTCCCAACAGCCAAGTAAAGACTAACCAGTCAGTAAGATACGTAACACCACGTTTAATATATGACACTTGTTTAGCACTTTTCTCCTGACGACGTTTAAGAGCTTCTTCTCGTGGAAACAGCTTTTCAACTAAAGGCGTCATGCCATAACCAATTAAACCACCCAAAGTATTCAAAAACAAATCATCCACATCGAATAAACGATAACTACGAGGATAATAACCATATAACCCACTTAACTGTGTCAATTCAAAAAACAACGAAAAGCCAAATGATAATAAAAAAGTTGTTTTCAAATCTTTTTTAAACAAATAACGCATATATATACCGAACGGAATCGTCAAAAAGATGTTAAACACAGGCTGAATAACCACTGACTCTTTTAACGCTGACAAATACGTTGCAGGTTGATTAATTATTAAACTTGTTTCTTCAATAAATGCCCGTACAAATTGAAATGGTTGCAAGCTGTATCGTGCTGTTGTAAACTTAGCAACCTCCTCTCGATCAGGTAAAGGCAAAATAACTAGAAAATAAGCAACAATCAGGTATAACATAAAACTATAAATAACGAGTCCATACCATCGTAGAAATGTTACGTGCTTATAATATTGGTATAAAAAAATTGGCAAACTGATCATAAAAGCCATAATTGGAAATGCAATCATTGCCATTTTTATTGGTTCTAAATAGACACCCATATAAACTTCCCCCTAATAAATACATTCTTATTCATTTAACTTACATGATTTTAAATAGGCTTGCAATAATAGATTTAAACATACGCCATCATTTCTCCCAAAATATTCAATTAATTCATAAACTGCCTCCCACCTTCCTACATTATGTACCCCTCTAATAATCACTTAACGCTCTTTATTCCAGTCTTTTAAGCCAATGTAAGCCCTATTTTTAGCTATTTAATTAGTAAAATGATATAAATAAAGTATAAAAATATGAGGGAGTGTCAGATAAATGAATATTGAAGATTTATTAAAAACAGTTTTTAATTTAATGAACGAGGGGAAAGCTGAAGAAGCACAAACACAAGTCGAAGAAAACCGCTCTGAATTTGGTGATATTTTCGGTCAATTAACGGATTTATTTGCAAAAAAAAATGAAACAGCTGATCACGATATTTTTGGTAATTTAACGGATTTATTCAGCGAAAAAGCTGATGTGACTCAATCTAGTTCAGCTACTGATAGTTCAGTTGATATCTTCGGTTCATTAAAAGACTTATTGGGTGGTGCTACTTCAGCTTCTGCTCAAAATAACGACTTACCAGAAATGCCTGAAATTCCATCAAGTTTACAAAATACTGGTGAAGAAGCTTCTGGTTCTGGCGATTTCTTATCTGAAATTTTGAAAAAAATGTTAACAAAATAATTTAACCTTAGTCTGTGACGCCTGTGCGTCACAGCTCTTTTTTTGCAAAAAAAGAGAGAACAGATGCTCTCTCTTAATCTAAAATATTTAAACGAATCTTTTTAGGGCCATTGGTTCTTACTGAATAAACAATCGTACGAATTGCTTTGGCAACGCGTCCTTGCTTACCGATAATTCGACCGATATCATCTGAATGTACCTTCAAATTATATTCCATAAACTCATCTGACTCTTCAATCGTTAATGAGATATCTTCAGGATGACTGACTAACGGACGAATGATAGTTACGATCAATTCTTTCACATCTGTCATAATCTACGCCACCTTATTTTTTCTCAAATTTAGCTTCGTGATGTTTTTTCATAACGCCTTCTTTAGAAAGGATGTTACGAACTGTATCTGAAGGTTGTGCACCTTTTGATAACCAATCTAAAACTAAATCTTCTTTGATTGTTACTTCTGCAGGGTTTTTAGTTGGAGCGTAAGTTCCTACTACCTCGATGAAACGTCCATCACGTGGAGAACGAGAATCTGCTACTACAATACGATAAAATGGATTTCTTTTTGAACCCATACGTTTTAAACGAATTTTAACTGCCATTATTATGTCACCTCCATGAAATATATTACAATGGATAGTTTAGCACTAAAAAAAGAGCTTGTAAAGTGTTTTTTCTTTACAGGCTCTTTTTATCTTTATCTATCAACTTTTTTTAAAACGATGTTTTTATAAAGCACCACTGTAAATACATAATAGATTAAATAAACAACAGCAAATAAGCTGAACGGCAACCATAGCTGTGCGTATGGATTAGCTAGAAATGATTCAAACATTTTTAATCCGAACAATACATGAGCTGTCCCTAACAACGCTGGCACAATAAACAATACGCCAATTTCTTGAGCAATTGATTTTAATAACAAGCTTTTACGAACTCCCATTTTACTTAACATATCATAACGGACTTTGTCGGCATGAGCGCCTGTTAAAATTTTGAACATTAAACAACTTGCAAGCATTGCTAAGAAAGCAATTCCCAAGAAGGCTCCCATAAACATGAAGCCATTCATCATACCGCTCATGACACTATATAAACTATATTTACTAGAAGCATTAAATTGCTCCATATCACTTCGCTTAGTTTCTAATTGATTAATTGCTTTTAGCTGTGTCAAGCCATCCTTAAAGTTATCAAGGCGGACAACATATTTCTCAATAATTGGCGCCTCTACTTGATCAAAATCAGCCTGTGAAACGATATGATATTCAGGATCAGCTTTATAAGGTTGGTAAGCATTATCTAAATTACCCAACGTATTTAATACCTCACCTAAACTATCATTATTATAGCTATAGACATCTCCCTCATTGAACTCGTTATACTCTACAAACTCTGTTTCAGAAAAGCCCCCTACAACTACAGTGTTATCCATACGTGATTTATCGACAATTAGCGGATGGGCCATTAATTCATCATATAAATAATAAGTCTTGTCCCCAACTTCTTTAACTTGATAGATAACTTTGTCTTTAACTCCTGGTAAATTATCAATTTGTTTGATGATTTCAGGTGTAGGATTATTGCTCACAACATCATATTGATAAAACGCCACTGATGATTCTTTTTCATGATTAAAACCAAATCCGACCGTAATCGCACCTAATGATAAAGCTAACATCATAGTTATCATGCCTAACACACGACTAATACTACCTGCTTTAAAACTTAACTGTGATAAAGTGAAAATACGTAAATTCTTTTTAGAGAACTTAGAGTTTTTGATTAAATTTACAACTAATGGGAATAAGGCTTGATAAAAAGCAAATGTCCCAAACGTAATCGTCAACATTGCTATCACGATACCCATTTGTCCTACTTTATCTAAATGGGCCATTACCCAATAACCAATCGCTAATAAAATGATAGATACTAGAGTTAAACCAACAATCTTAAATTTGTTTGGTCGATACTTCTCACTTGTCCCTTCTTCATTAAGCAATTGCAATAGTTTTGTTTTTGAAAATTTCAAATTATTAACAATAGCTGTAAAAATAAATAATATAACATAGAAAGCTACAGTAATCAAAATTGCTTTGGTAGAAAATGCGCTATAAGCATTGGTTTCAAGTTCTAACATTTTCATCAAGACACGACTCATAATATTAGCAAACCCTGCCCCAACAAATGTTCCAATTAACAGCGCTAACCCACCAATTGATAACGTTTCGATAGTCATCATTTGTTTAATTTTAGTTTTTTTAGCGCCAAACATCATATACATACCATATTCTTTTTTACGCATCGATAGTAAGAACGAGTTGGCATAGAATATGTATACGATGGTCAGTAGCCCTAGCATTACTGCACCAATCTGGAAAATAAAGCCTACAATCGCAACAGTTGGAATGACTTCTTCCAAGAAAGTCGTATTCACAGATAATGTTTGGAACATATAAAAAATAGCCACTGATACGACTAACCCCATCATCAACACGGCGTAATCTTGCCAGCGTTTTTTTACATTAATAAGTGCTAATTTCCAAGTCATCTCTTACACCTGACTTTCTGATGAAAAGTCAACATGTGATAAGATAGAAAGAATTTCTTCATAGAAGACTTGTTGACTGCCTTTTTTCTCGATTTCTTTAAAGATTTCACCATCTCGAATAAACAAAATTCGTTTACAGTAACTTGCGCTCATTGGATCATGCGTTACCATTAAGATCGTTGTTTTATCTTGCTCGTTTAAGTCACGTAACGCTTCTAATAAGTTCTTTGCGTTTTTTGAATCTAGTGCCCCTGTTGGTTCATCACCTAGTAGCAATTCAGGCTGATGGATTAACGCTCTAGCAGCTGCTACACGTTGTTTTTGTCCACCTGAGACTTCTGTAGGATAATTGTCCAAAATATGGTCAATGCCTAAACGATTGGCAATTCTCTCTACTTGTTGATTAATTTTCTTCGCTGAGACACCTTGTAGCGATAACGGCAGCCCAATATTTTGACGCATCGTTAAATTTTCTAATAAATTGAAGTCTTGGAAAATAAAACCAATTTTTTCAGCACGAAAATCAGCTAATTGATTTTCGTTTAAGTCCACGATATTTTCGCCGGCAATCTTTAAGCTACCGCTTGTAGGTGTATCAAGGGCTGAAATCATATTTAATAATGTTGTTTTCCCTGAACCAGAAGGTCCCATAATCCCAACGAATTCTCCTTCATGCACATTGAAAGAGATATCAGCTAATGCTTGATATTGTTTTTCATTAGGCTTTCCGTATATTTTTTTTAAATGATTAATCTCGACAACTTTTTCTGTCATAATTTCTTCCCCCTAGTGTTTTTCAATAACCTAATCATACGCCTCCTCATGACAATTGCCATCAGACCTAAGACCCACATTTCACTCGGTTTATAGTTCGAATATCGTCAGCATTTTATAGTTATCGGACGTTTATAGTAGTCCTGTTCATTTTTTTCAGCCGTCGCCATTTGATAAATTTTTCCCGCCTTAATATCTAGTATTAACAACTCTTCATTTTTTTTATTGATATTCGTAATAATTGGTAAAGTGGTTTGTTTTTTTATGTGTTTAAGAAATTGCTGACCTGTCTGGCTAAATCCTAAGACACGTAAATAATTTTGCGCACGTGCTCTTAAAATATCTTGATCTTTTATATTTAATAATAGATAAGTAGACAAACGTTGAATTCTTGTCCAAGTGAAACGTTTAGTTTTCACTAATTCTACAAACTGATGAAAACTCTCAGCCTGTTTCGCAACTTCTTTTAAACGATATTCTATTCCCTGTGTCATTTGGTAAATCTCAGCTAAATCACTAGTCGATAAAATCGTCAATTGATACTTTAAATACGGCCAAAGTTTTTCCCACGAAATAAGGGGGCACTCAGTTAAGGCCTGGTAAGTTTTAAGTGGAACAACTGGTTGGACCTCGGCAAATCGTCCAGCAAGCATTGCTTGACGAATGGCTGTGCCACTAGCGAAGACTTCGTGGTTGACCGATTGTTCGTTATGCTGGGCCTGATGACGTTTAATCGGAGCTAATTGCATCGGACGTGGATACTTAATGTTTTCTTTTGCGTAGCTCATTCCTAGTATATGGTTCGGTGACGAGAAATCTAACCGCATCTCAGGAAATAACTGGCGATAAACTTCTGTCATCTGCTGGGGATAATTCATGCCATTATTTTGAATTCGTCTAAACGCTTCATCAATTTGAACTTGATTTTCAAGTTGAAACTCCGCAAATTGATGATAATCTAACTCCCCTTCATAATCTGTGCCAAATGATAAATAATCAACCCCTAGAGCTTGTAATAATTCAACCCCACCTGCCGCAAAATAATCAGCTGCCTGCACCGCATGAGCAAACGGCAATTCGATGACTAAGTCAGCCCCTGCAGCTAAGGCTAGTTCAGTCCGTTTCCATTTATCAATAATCGCCGGTTCACCACGTTGTAAAAAGTTACCACTCATCACAACGACTAAACAATCAGCGCCCGTTATTTTTTTTGCTTCCACTATTTGATAACGATGTCCGTTATGAAACGGATTATATTCTGCTATTATGCCACAACTTTTCATAAGAACCTCTCTTTAATTTGTCATGTTACTAGTGTATCATAACTTTATTTGAAACGAAAAAAGGAGAGATAACTAGGTTACCTCTCCTTTAACTATGAATAATTAGTCATTTAATGATTCAATATATTTATAAACTTCTTGTCCAGCGATACTACCATCGCCTACAGCTGTGGTGATCTGACGTAAAATTGTTTTTCTCACATCACCAATCGCATAAATACCTGGGACAGAGGTTTCCATTTTTTCGTTCGTCACAATCCAACCTTCTTCATCAGTAATACCTAAATTACTGAAGTTTTCTGTGATTGGCACTAAACCGACATAAATGAAAACACCGTCAACTTCTAACGTCGATTTTTCACCAGTTTGAGTGTCGACCAATTGTAGTGCTTTTACCTTGTTGTCATCACCCTCGATGGTTTCAACCGTTTTGTTCCATTCGAAAGCCATTTTTTCGTTCTTGAACGCTCGGTCTTGTAAAATCTTTTGCGCACGTAACGCATCACGACGGTGAACAACTGTCACTTTAGAAGCCATTTGTGTTAAATAAGCTCCCTCTTCAACCGCGGAGTCCCCACCACCGATAACAGCTAAATGTTGATTACGGAAAAATGCTCCATCACAAACCGCACAATATGAAACCCCTCGACCAGCAAACTCATCTTCACCAGGGGCACCTAATTTACGATGTTCTGCTCCTGTTGCAATGATCACAGTTTTTGTTTCATAGCGATTGTCTTCTGTGACAACTGTTTTATATGTTTCATTTACTTCAATACCTGTTACATACCCATAAGCATGCTCGGCACCGAAGTTATTTGAATCTTGATACATTTTTTCAGATAGTTCTGGGCCGCTAATCATGCCCATACCTGGATAATTTTCTACCTCAGCAGTATTCTGCATTTGACCACCGTAGATACCTCGTTCTAAAACTAACACTTTTAAATCCGCACGAGAGGCGTATAAAGCAGCGGTCATCC
This sequence comes from Vagococcus zengguangii, assembly GCF_005145005.1. NCBI lineage: Bacteria > Bacillati > Bacillota > Bacilli > Lactobacillales > Enterococcaceae > Vagococcus > Vagococcus zengguangii. The sequence goes on along the minus strand of NZ_CP039712.1, from coordinate 1,083,648 downwards.
CACCAGGACCTGCTCCAATAATGACTACATCATACATAATTTCATTCCCTCTTCTCTATCAATTTTCCTCCCTTTACTTTACTCACTTATCAGCATTTTGTCTACCCTTTTGTTTTTTTCAAATTTGTTTAAAAGTTAATTGACATTAAGTGAAGGTAGTCTAAAATGAAGATAATAAATAAAAGGAGGGGCTTATGTTACGTTATTTATCACCAACTCGTAGTGACCGAGAGTTACTACTATTAAGTTGGCCTATTTTAGTTGAATTGTTTTTACGTGTGATTATTGGAAATATCAACGTCCTAATGATTTCTGGTTATTCTGAGCCAGCAGTGGCTGCGGTTAGCTCGTCTAACCAATTAATCAACTTAACCGTTTTTATTTACGGTTTTGTAACAGTCGGCACACAAATTATTATCGCCCAATTAATCGGGGCTAAAGAGCATCACAAAATTAATAAAGTCATTCAAACTGGCCTTTTTGGTGCTTTTATCATGGGGTTATTGATTAGTTTGACATTTATTTTCTTTTCAAAGCAATTATTAGTCTTTATGAACTTACCAGTTAATATAGTAGAAATTGGGAAAGACTATTTACAATTTTTCGGTGGGAGTTTGATTGTTTCTGCTCTAACCGCAGTTGTCATCGCTGTTTTAAGAAGTCATGGACAAACAAAACCTGCGTTGATTATCCCATTGGTTTCAACAATTTTAGCGGTTATAGGAAATTATTTTGCTTTATTCAGCCCGTTTGGTTTCCCGCATCTCGGCGTAAAAGGCTTAGGTATGTCGAGTGCTATAGCTAATACCATAGGGTTAATTATTTCGCTATATTTATTAAATCAATGTGTTGGTTATAACGTATTAAAGAATAACCCATTGAAGTTTTCAAAAAGCTATTTAGGAAAAATTTTCAAATTAGGCTTACCTTCTTCTGGAGAATCATTATCTTATCAAGCGTCACAAATTGTCGTCACCATCATCGTGGCAACACTTGGTCAATCATATTTAATCGCAAAGTCTTACGTACAAACCATTACCCAATTTGTCTATATTACCGCAAGCGCTATTGCACAAGGTAACCAAATTATGGTGGGACGTTTTGTAGGTGCAAAAGACTATGATAACGCCTTTGATCGTGCAAAACGCAGTGCGGTACTTGGAACGATAATCACCATTGTTTTTTCATTCATCGTTTATCTTTTTGCTGAACAATTTATGGGGATTTTTACCGACAACCAAGAAATTATTCAGATTTCTAAGATCATATTATTGATTGATATCGCCCTAGAAACTGGTCGTGCAATTAATATGATTTTAGTCAGTGCACTCAATGCAGCAGGTGATGTTAAATTCCCTCTGATTTGTAGTTTGATTGCATTATGGGTCATCAGTCTCCCATTTTCTTATTTACTCGCTATTGTTTTTAAATGGGGCTTAGTTGGGGTTTGGTTAGCTTACACTATTGATGAGGGGCTACGCTCTATTGCAATGTCAAAACGTTGGCAATCTGGTCACTGGCGAAATAAAAATGTTGTCTAACACGCAATCACTTAATGACTAAAAAAGGATGTAGCCAAAACACTGGCCACATCCTTTTCTTATATATTATTCACCTTTTTGTTGCAATTGATACATATCATAATACAAGCCACCATGTTCGATTAACTCGTCATGATTCCCTCGCTCTACAATACGTCCTTTATCTAACACTAAAATTAAATTTGCATCTTTAATCGTTGATAACCGGTGGGCAATCGCAATCGTTGTTCGACCTTTACGCATACGTTGTAGGCCTTCTTGAATCAACCCTTCTGTCTCCGTATCAATATTAGCCGTAGCTTCATCTAATACTAAGATTTTAGGATCCGTTACTATAGTTCTTGCAAACGATAATAATTGTCGTTGCCCACTAGAGTAGCTAGCCCCACGCTCAATGACTTTTGAATCATAACCATCTGGTAGCGACTCAATAAATTTATCTGCTTGAACAAACTTAGCTGCCTCAACAATTTGTTCATCCGTAATACTTTTATCTAGCAAACGGATATTACTCTTAATGTCACCATAGAACATAAAGGCTTCTTGTAAAACTAACCCTAATTTATCTCGTAATTCAGACATCGGATAATCACGAATATCTCGATCATCAATCAAAATTTCGCCGTCATAAAACTCATAAAAACGCATTAAAACATTAATAATAGAGCTTTTCCCACTACCCGTATGTCCAACTAAAGCCACGGTTTCACCAGGATTAGCCACAAAACTAATATTTTTTAAAACTTGATGTTCCCCGTCATAAGCAAAGCTAACGTTACGAAACTCGACTTTCCCTTGGGTAATTTTAGCATCTGCTTCTTGATTTTGTTGCGGCGCTAATTCCTCATGATCCATAATTTTTAAAATCCGACTACTTGCGACAATCCCATCTTGGAAAACACTCAAGAAGTCCATCATATTAATCATTGGTTGAAAGAATGTCTGAACATACGTAATAAAGGCATAAATTATCCCGATATCAATTAACTGATTCAATGACAAGTTACCAAAATAATACAACACTAAAGCAGTCGATAACGCGACTAATAAGTTGATAACTGGCGCTAATAATAATGAATTGGTTTTAATCATCGCTGTTTTTGTTTGTAAGTAATCGTCATTAATTGCTTCAAATTCAGCTTCTAGACGTTTTTCTTGTCTAAATTGTTGAATAATTGACATACCTGAAATCGATTCATTTAATTTCGTATTCAACTGGCTTAATTTTTCACGCATTTGACGATAAACACGTGAACTGAATTTTTGATAATACCAAATAATAACCAGTAGTAACGGGATGAACCAGACAATCTTCAAGGTCAAGTCTGGGCTTAGTAACCACATCGCGATAATCCCTGAAATAATCCCAAAGACACCGGTAATTACACTTTGAAAAACAAACCAGAAGTCCACTAAGGTCTCCGTATCATTGGTCACACGTGAGACAATCGAACCAGCTGGTGTTTGGTCAAAGTAGCGCATACCTAATGATTGTACCTTCTTATATAAGGCTAAACGGATACTTTGCGACGTTCTAACAGCTCCTTTTAAATATAAGCTGTATTGGAAAAACCAAATAACTGCTTTAACAAGGACCGTTGCAAAATATAACATTGCAAAAAAGAAGAAAATGTTTAAGCCCGTATTGCCAACTTTTAGATAATTATCGATAAATTGTTGAATAATTCTTGGTAACACCATATTGACCGCCGCTAACACTAGCGACAAAATAATTGAAGGAATAAATAAGTGCCAATATGGCTTAGTATAACGGATCATCCGTTTCACAACCTGATACTGTTCTTTAGTCGACATCGATTTTGTCCATTCTGATTGATGCTCAGCCATTACTCAACCCCTCCTTCAATTTTTGCTTCTAACTGTTGACGCTCGTACATATCTGCATACCAGCCACCTTCAGCTTCAAGTGATTCATGCGTGCCACGTTCACTCACTGTTCCTTCGTCAATCACTAATATTTCTTGCGCATGCATCACACTACTTAAACGGTGTGCCGCAATAATTGTTGTTTTATTTTGACGAGTAGCCTTTAAATTCGAAAGAATTGCTTCTTCCGTTTTGGCATCAACTGCTGATAGTGAATCATCTAGAATCAACAACTCTGGATTAACTAGTAAGGCACGCGCAATTGAAATACGTTGTTTTTGCCCACCAGAAAGAGACACTCCACGTTCGCCTACCATCGTATCGTATCCTTCAGGGAATCCCAAAATATCATCGTGAATAGCCGTCATTCTGGCTACTTCTTCGACCTCTTCCTGAGTCGCTTCAGGTTTTGCAAAACGAATGTTATCACGAACCGTCATTGAGAACAAGAAATTATCTTGTGGCACATAACCGATGGATGATAATAAAGCGTCTAATGAATAATCAGCTAATGACTCGCCACCCATCTTAATTTCACCATCAAAATGGTCAAACTCACGTAATAATAATTTTAAAATCGTTGTTTTACCAGCACCTGTTTTACCGACTAAGCCCAATGTGTTGCCTTCTTTTAATAAGAAATGAACATTATCAAGACTTGATTTTTCATCACCATCATAAGTAAATGAGGCAATATAAAATGCTAAATCACCCTTGGCTGGTGTAGTAATCGCGTTGTCTTTTTCATGAATTTGTGAGGTTTCTTTTAACAATTCTTGAATTCGGTCGTAACTAGCACTTCCGCGCTCTAATACATTGAACAAACGACCAATAGCAAACATTGGCCAAACAAGCATCGAGATATAAGCAAACATTGACACCATATCCCCAACTTGGATAATACCTTTGGACACAAAGTAACCGCCAGCTGATAACGTTAAAACATACGATAAGCCGATAATAATGGTAATTAGCGGATCAAATAATGAATCGATAAAGTTTACGCGATTTTGTTTACCAATTGCGTAATCAATTTTTTCCGAAAATTCTGTAATGTCTTCTGCTTCTTGCCCGAACGTTTTGATTACTTTAACCCCTGTGATACTTTCTTGTGTTTTATCATTAATCATTGAAAACGCTTCTTGAGACTCTTTAAACGCATCATGCATTTTAGTTCCCAAAACGCGTGACATTAGGCCTAGTAATGGTAATGGAATTAATACAATCAACGTTAATCGCCAATCAATCAATAAACACATAGCTACGATAGTAATCCCACCATTTAACAGTGAATCGACAAGAGTCAAAACACCTGCTCCAGCCACGTTTTGAATGGCATTCAAGTCATTGGTCGCATGTGCCATTAAATCGCCTGTACGATTTTTTTGGAAAAAGACTTGGTCCATTGAAGTAAAGTGATGGAACAAACGTTTTCTCAAAGTTTTTTCTAAACGAGCGGCACTCCCCCAGATGTTAGTACGCCAGATAAATCGTAAAATATACTGACATATTCCGCCGAAGAACACCACGCCTACATATAATAATAACTTTTCTTTCGTCAATGTCTTATTGTTGACTTCATTGACAACCAAACCGATAATTCTTGGGGTTAAAATTTGTAAAAGTGCGACGATAATTAATGATAAAACACCCCAGAAGTAAGCTTTTTTCTCTTGCTTGAAAAACCAGCCTAACTTTTTAAAAATTTGCATGTTGCACCTCCTAATAATTCCGTAATACTGCTTTGATACGAGCTTCACATTAAAAAATAAAAAGCGAACGCCCGTTTACAAGCGCTCGCTTTTTCGCATACGAATTGAACTTATCAAATCCTATTTTTTCTTCTGATTTTGGTTTTTCATAGAAGCCATCATTTGACGGATTTTCTTTTCAGAAGGTTTTTGTCCCATTTGTGCCATTAAAGAACGTAATAATTCTTCGTTGACTGGTGGATTTTTTTGTAAGTAATCTTCCATATATTTTTTTGCGATGAAGAAGCCGCCGACTAAACCAGCTAATAACGCTATAATAGCAATTAAAATTACCCATCCTGTACCCATTTAAATCGCCCCTTTCATCTTTAGATTCGTTCTCTCAATTACTAATTCTACTAAAAGAATAGCATTTTGAAAAGGTTATTTTATGTTTTTAAACAAATTTGTTATTTTTGTATGTCTTCCAACAGATTCGGATTAAATTTTTGGGCTCTAAACATTTCAATTTCATGCTTATAAGGTGCTTTTGCTGTCTTTTTATCTTCACCAACATATGGCGTTTCTAGGATTTTTGGTAAATCCTTTAATGCCTCGTGATGAACAATGCGATTTAATGCCTCAAAACCTATCTCACCAAAACCAATATTCGCATGTCGGTCTTTACCAGCTCCACGAACATTTTTTGAATCATTGACATGAATTACTTTTAGACGATCTAACCCGATGATTTTATCAAATTCTGTTAAAACCGCATCAAAATCAGTAACATCATAACCTGCATCATGAATATGACACGTATCTAAAGTAACTGATAATTTCTCATTTAATTCAACACCTTCAATAATACGAGCAATCTCTTCAAAAGAACGACCTAATTCAGTTCCCTTACCCGCCATTGTCTCTAAAGCGATTTGTGGGATTTGTTCTTTGGTTAAGACCTCATTCAACCCTTTAATTATTTGATTAATGCCAGCATCCACTCCTGCGCCTACGTGAGCACCTGGATGCATGGTAATTTGTGTACCCCCTAATGCTTCAGAACGCATAATTTCATCTTTTAAAAATTGCACAGCAAACGGGAAATTTTCTGGCTTCGTTGTATTGCCTAAGTTAATAATGTAAGGCGCATGAACGACCATATGGCTCAACCCAGCCTCTTTCATCATCAACTGACCTTTTTCAATATTCATTTCTTCTACCGCTTTACGGCGTGTGTTCTGTGGTGCACCAGTATATATCATAAACGTACTAGCATTATAACTAGCCGCTTCCTGAGCTGCACCTAATAACATTGCTTTGCCACTCATACTTACATGTGATCCTATTAACATCTATCTTCCCCCTAAAATTATCATCTTAATAATTGTATGTTTTTTTTGACAAGATAACAATCTAATTGCTTAAATTCAAGCCTTTTTAACTCATTTATTGGACTTTTTACATTATTAAGGTGTTGGGAAGATAAAACTAGGCTGAATGCGTGACTAATTTAAATATTTTTAAGATGAATTTAGCAAAAAAGAAATTAATAACAGCCGTTGCCCCCACTGTAATAATTAACAATGATAGTCCCATTTTAAAAATTATCAACAATTCTTGCATACCAATCATACTTCCAATCATAAAGACACTAAACAAATAGGCGATGCCACTGACTAAAGTAGATATAAAAATAATCAGACTAACCGAGGTCGTATTTTGTGCCATATTTTTCCCCTTCAATAACTTGAACATTAGTAAGCAGCACATAGCAGACAATAAACGGTCTATCAAAGATGGCATTAAAAATAAGGGATTAGCCCCTGCTAGTAAAGATAAGCCGACCGTTAATAAGCTAGCTATCATCACTTGTTTAAAGGTTGGATTGATTATCACACACAGAAATAAGAAGACTAACGCAAAGTCAGGACGAATTAATCCAAAAAGACTAGGTGTAATTAACGTTAAAATTTGACCTAAGACGATTAAAATTGGTGTTAGTGTTAGCATTTTGGTTAGTTGTTTTGTTGTATTCATAGAAATTTTCCTCACATTCATTTTTTTGACCATATGAGTACTTTCTAAAAAAACAAAAAAAGCATAGATTGCTCTATGCTTTCGTTCGAATTGGCATAGATACACGTTTTAGAAAGTACTCTAAAATTGTATCTATGGGTTCAGTTCAGAAGCCATACATACAATAGTATCTTTGCCAGTTTAATAAATTCATCGTATTAGTTAAAACTGAATGACTATTGTACATGTTATCGCTCCTCTCAAATATATTGATTACACCTTACCATGTCATAATGACTTTGTCAAAGGTAACAATTTCATCAATTAAAGGTAATAGTTCTTTACTTTTAGTAATTTCAACGTTTGGTTGAGTTAAATCTGTGGTATCAAGGCGATACTTATTCAAGAAGACCGTTTGCCAACCCGCCCCTGATGCACCCACCACATCATTTTCAAAATTATCACCGATTAAGCATAACTCATGCTCTTCTAACTGCATACATGTCCTAACATGTTCAAAAATACGACGATCAGGTTTATCAAATCCTATAGCCCCTGAAACGAAAATATTTTCTTTAGTAAACCATTTTTCTAAATTTAAATGTTTGATTTTTTTCCATTGATGTTGCTCTTCACCATTACTTAAAATGCCAATTGGAATAGCATTAGCGGTACAATAGTCCAGTACTTTTACCATTTCTTGATCGAGTTCAATTTTACCTTGAAATCCTTGATAAGCTTCTTGGAAAGCTAGCGCTTGTTCGTCTGTAATCTTCACATCCATCGCTTCAAACGATCGGCATAAACGATAACTAAACATTTCAAGTTTCGTTAATTCACCTTGGGTAAAAAGTGTGTAAGCTTCTATACTATATTTTTGACGATGTTCAAACAACTCAATTAAGTCGATTGTTTGGTATTTTTCCTCCACAAAAACTTGCTCATAGGCTTTCTTAAATGGTGCCATTTGGTCATACAATGTATCATCTAAATCAAAAAAAATCATTTGTAAAAACTACCTTTCATCACTTTTTATGAAAATATTCATGTCTTCTTCTGAAAGTATACATTATATTTCAATTCAATTAAAGTAAACCGATTAAACTATGAAGTACGTACGTTTTTTGCTATAATTATGAATGATTGTAGATTAATGAGGTGATGACACTGAAAAAAGAAAATAAACGTCGATCAAATGATAAACACACGCTTAAAGACAACTTGCTCTTTGGAGGTATCGTATCCATGGAAGTAATCAAGTCAGGGATTTATCTACTACTTGCGTTGCTAATTCTTGGCGGTTCATTAGGAGCGGGTATCGTCTTAGGTTATTTTACCAACTTGACTGAAACCACTAGAATTCCTGAAAAAAAAGAATTAGTCAAAGCCATCAACAATATCGAACTCGTTTCGCATATTAATTTTGCTGGTGGTCAGAAAATAGCTGATTTAAGGTCTGACATTGTGCGAACAAGAATCAATCAAGATGAAATTTCTCCTCTAATTAAAGAGGCATTAATTTCAACCGAAGATGAATACTTTAACATCCATAAGGGCATCGTTCCCAAGGCTTTAATCCGAGCAATGATTTCCGATGTTACAGGACTAGGCGGACAATCAGGAGGTTCAACGATTACCCAACAGTTAGTGAAACAACAACTTTTAACTAACGAGTTAAGTTTTTCACGTAAAGCCAATGAAATTTTATATGCGTTAAAAGTTGAGGACGAATTATCAAAAGATGAAATATTAACAGCTTATCTCAATGTTTCTCCGTTCGGTCGTAATAATAAAGGAGAAAACATAGCCGGCGTTGAAGAAGCAGCACAAGGATTGTTTGGTGTTAAAGCCAAAGACGTCACGCTTCCACAAGCTGCCTATATCGCTGGTTTACCACAAAGTCCAATTGTTTACTCCCCTTACACCAATACAGGGGAATTAAAAGAAGACCTTAGTTTAGGCATTGAACGCCAACAACAAGTATTAGCAAATATGCATCGTGAAAAACTGATTTCTAAGGAAGATTACGAAACAGCAAAGAAATATGACATCAAAAAAGATTTTCTAAAACAAGAAGTTAACGAAGAAGATGAACGTGGCTACTTATACTATTTAGTCGAATCAGAAGCCATAAAAACATTAATGAAACTCTATTATGAAGCGGATGAATTGACAAGTAAGGACGTTGAGAACGATGAAAATCTCTATAATCGATACTATACACTTGCTGAGAGAGATATTCGTCGTAAAGGATACACGATTGAAACAACCATAGATAAAGATGTCTATGTTGCCATGAATCAAGCGGTTCAAAATAATGAATGGTTAATTAATGACTGGTCAGGTAATCAAATTCAAAACGGTAGCGTCTTAATGGAAAATGCGACGGGTAAAGTTTTAGGTTTTGTCGGAGGTCTAGATTACTCAGAAAATCAAAATAACCATGCATTCCAAACCAAGCGTTCTCCTGGTTCAACTATGAAACCAATTTTAGCTTATGCGCCAGCGATTGATGTCGGACTAATCGGTAGTGAAACCATGCTCCCTGACTTTAAACGTAATTATAAAGGGAACTCTAGTGATGTTGAATTAACCAACTATGGTAAAAAATCGAGTGAATCCTTTATATCTGTTAGAGACGCTCTTAAAAACTCTGGAAACATTACTGTCGTAAACTTATATCAAGAATTATTAAATAAAATTAATCCAGAAGAGTATTTTGACAAAATGAACATTGACATGGGATCAGATGAATTTATACGTGAATCGATTCCACTTGGTGCGATGGATTATGGTATGAGTGTTATTGAACAAACAAATGCCTATCAAACCTTAGCCAACCACGGTGAATATCTCGAAGGTTATGTAATTCAGAAGATTACAGATTCTACTGGAAAAGTTATCTACGAACATAAAAACAACCCTGTACAAGTATATAAACGTTCGACTGCGTCAATCATGAACAATTTGATGCGTGATGTCTTAACAAGTGGTACCGGAACAACAGCAAAAAGTACCTTGTATGGTGACCTTGCTTATGCTGATTGGGTAGGTAAAACCGGGACATCGGAAAACGACCGTGACTTTTGGTTTACTGCTTCTACACCAGGAGTGACCTTAAGCTCTTGGATTGGTAAGTCAAATACTGATAACCCCAACAATGTCAATATGCCTTATACTTTTGGTCAAAACAACATGACATTATGGGCGCATATCGCTTTAGCAGCGTATCAGGCAAAACCTGATGTCTTCAAAACTAATGAAACCTTTAGTCTTGATGATTCTGTACAAAGCTATCAAGTTTCTGATAAAACAGGTACAACAATTGGTTCTTTCCAGTATAATAATCGTAATTATTACACACCTGGAAAATCTGTCACTTCATATTATTCAGAAGGCAATCAACCTTCTAGCCCAAGTTATGAATTTGGTGTAGGCGGTACAACCGAAAACTACAACAAATACTGGACTGAATCCACTAAAAAACCAAAGACAACTACGACAGAAAAGAAAAAAACTAACACCGATCAAAAAACTGATGAAGATAAAAAATCAGATGATGACGATGACAAAGACGAAGAGTAAACAAAAAAACTTCCTAAAATTAGGAAGTTTTTTTGTTTACTCTTATTTAATAAAAGAAGCCCTCATCTTCTAAGTAACTCTCTGCAGCTTCTTTCGTTTTAAAAATAGCCTCAATTGATTCCGACTGCATGACAACGGCCCATACTGGATTTACATAACGTAGGCGTAAAATATCCCCTCGTTCATCCTGCCATTCTTCTTCATAACCTTCTTCAAAACCGTCTAATGTTTTACGTAATTCCTCAATACCAAGTTGAATTAATCGACGTAATTCTTCAGCTGAAGCGTCTCTAACAGAAATATAACCGTCATTAGTCTCATCAGCTGGTAGATACCCTGCATACACAAACGCATTGTGACTTTTCGGATGAAGGTATTTTACCACAACCGTACGATCAACTGCGCTTTCGGGATAGTGATAGTTAATGCGATTCATTGAAACTGGCTGAGCTTGTAATTCTTTAAATTCTTCAATAATTTGTTTTTTCTCATCAAATGTTAGCATCATTCTTTCCTTTCAAAAAAAGCAATGAACTAGAAAAGCCTATATTTCCAGCTCATTGCCCCATTATATTAAATCCAACCTATCATTTTAGCAAACAAAATGACGGCAATAATCAAACCTAGTGAATAAATAATTTTTACGCGTTTACGATTTTCTTTATGACCCAAGATAATCATGGCTAGTGCGCCACCTAACCCGCCACCGCACAAGCCAATTGTCATCATTTGCCATTCAGAAACTGGCCATTCTTTTTTACCCGTTTTTTCTTGGTGATAATCAAGCCACATCAAGAAAAAAACATACACGTTAGCCGCGATTAAATAGACTAAAATTCCTGTACTCATATTAAACTGCCTTTTGCTCGTTTAATTTGATGATACCAACGATAACGTCTGTCGCTGTTTGCATACTTTCTACTGCGACAAATTCAAAACGTCCGTGCATATTTTCGCCACCCGCAAAAATATTAGGTGTAGGTAATCCCATATAAGAAATTTTAGAGCCGTCTGTACCACCACGAACAGGTTCAACTTTAGGTTCAATGCCTACTTCAACCATTGCTTCTTTTGCTAATTCGATAATGCTCATATCTTTTTCGATAATTTCACCCATATTGTAGTATTGGTCATACATTTCTACCAAAATACGCTCTTCATCGAAAACTGCATTCATTCTTGATTGAATTTCCGTAATCAAAGCTTTACGTGCTTCAAATTTTTCGCGCTTATGATCACGAATAATATAGCTCATTTTAGCTTCTTCTTCATTACCAGATAATTCCATTAAATGGAAGAATCCTTCATAACCTTCAGTAAACTGTGGACGTTCATCCGCTGGTAACTGATTATCAAAGGCAATCGCTAAAGATAAAGCATTTATCATGGTATTTTTAGCTGTACCTGGATGAACATTTTTCCCATGAATCGTAATATTAGCTTGAGCAGCACTAAACGTTTCATAGTTTAATTCGCCTACTGGACCACCATCCATTGTATAGGCAAAATCAACATCGAAATCTTCAACGTCAAAACGGTCTGCACCTACTCCGATTTCTTCATCTGGTCCAAAAGCCACTTTAACTTTTCCGTGTTTAATATCTGGATTATTGATTAAAATTTCCATTGCTGTCATAATTTCAGCAATACCAGATTTATCATCAGCACCTAATAACGTTGTGCCGTCCGTTGTAATTAACGTTTGACCTGTGTAATTTGCTAAATTAGGGAAATCTTTTACTGTTAATTTATATTTGCTGTCACCTAATGTGATATCTGAAACGCCATCATAATTTTCTACGAATTGTGGGTTAACATTAACTGCGTTAAAGTCAGCCGTATCCATATGCGCAATAAAACCAATACTACGTACATCAGCTTTATCTGTATTACTTGGTAGTTCAGCTGTTACAAAGCCATTTGATTCGTTATATTTAACATTTGTCATTCCTAACTCTTTTAATTCCGCTTCTAACATATGCGCAAATTCAATTTGACTTGATGTTGAAGGAACTGTTTGACTCGTATGATCAGAACGAGTTTCTTTTTTTACATAATTAATAAAACGAGGCACTAAATTTTCATACATTTAACGACAACTCCTTAAATTTTAATAATAAGTAAATGGGTTTGTATTTTCCATTGACTCAATAATTTCTACATCCCAATTATACGCCTTTTTCCACTCATTACATAGAGAAACTATTTTTTCTTTGCATAAAGATTCAATGTAATGACCCGCGTCAATAACTGAAAAACCATCAGCTATCATATCATGAGCTGTATGATAATAAACATCACCTGTAATATAAACATCCGCACCAGCTGCTTGTGCATCACGATAAAACTTTTCGCCACTACCGCCACAAATAGCCACACGTTGAATCATTTTTTCTGGTGAATGACTAATTAATCGAAGACCATCTAGAGCAAACGTCTCCTTTACTTGATAAACAAAGTTTTCTAAAGTTATCGGAGTAGGTAAATCCCCGACACGACCAATACCAAAAGATTCCCCATCAATCTCATGAGTTTTGGTGATATACGTTGTATTTTCAATCTCAAGCAGTTCACAAAACCAGTCATTTAAACCATCATGGACAATATCCATATTAGTATGAGCTGCATAAACCGCAATATCATGTCTCAACAAATCAGCATACATTTGTTGCTGTGGTGCATCAATAACTAAATCCTTCAGTGGTCTAAAAATTGGTGGGTGTTTTGCAACCAATAAGTCGACTTCTTTAGCAATAGCTTCCGCCACGACTTCTGGACGGACATCCAAGGTTATCATCACTCGTTTAATTTCTTTATTCAAAGTCCCGACATGTAAGCCAACAGGATCTCCTGCTTCTGCCATATTAAGGGGAAAATGCTGTTCAAATCGCTCAATAAACGTTGTTGCTAACATTTAAATCACCTCTTCAATCCAACTTATTTTCTCTTTTACTTCCGTCACTTTTGCTGAATCGACTTGTTCAGCTTTCTCCATGCTAGCCAAAATATAGCGATATTTTTCTAATTGTTGTTGCCATTTTTGAGCAAATACTTCACCCTTTTGTTCACCTAAAAATGGGCCAAAAAACAAGGTTCGTTCATCATAATTGGTAGTTTCACCAGTTTTCTCCGCCACTATAATTTCATAAATTTTTTCATCTTCTTCTAAAATATCTTCACGTAAAATTTGATAGCCTTCAGCTTGTAACCAACGTCTTAGAGTCGGTTCACCGACATTAGGTTGTAAAATTAGGCGTTCCTTACCAGATAAATGACCTTTTGCTTTTCCTCGAATCAGGATGTCACGAATTAACGTGCCTCCCATTCCACAAATCGTAATCGCTGTTACACCATCTTCTGCCTTTAATACTTCCAACCCATCTGCTAATCGAACAGAAATATGTTCTTCTAATCCGAGAGAAGCTACAAGTGATTTAGCTGAATTATATGGACCTTCAACCACTTCGCCCGCAATGGCTTTTTTAATTTTATGATTTAAATATAACCAAGCCGGTAGATAGGCATGATCTGATCCAATATCCGCTACAATGGCGTCTTTAGGAACAAAACTCGCTACTCTTTCTAACCTTTTTGATAATTTTTGTTCATTCATACTTTCACTACTTTCTGAATAATATTGTTTAATTATACCATAATCTATCAACTAAAACGTCGAGGTCTAGGTTTTTTAATGATTTAATTGAGCCATCAAGTCACGTAAAATGTGAATTTCAAGCTGTCCCGGAGCAGAACTTTGTGTGACTGAAGCAAACGTCACGAGATTATGCATTGATTTCGTTAAAACGCGAGTTATTTTACCTAGTTCTCCCATGGCAACCATAATTAATGGTTGCTTACTTCCAATTTTTTTTCCTACTGCCATGATCATTAGAACCTCTTCAAATGTTTTGGGCATTTGGGCACATTTGTATATTGCGTCTGGATAATCTGTCTTCATTTGTTTCAACAAATTAATTGTAGACCCTTCAGTCAATATTTCATAGAAATTGTGGTAACTAATGACAGGGGTTGTGTTTTTATTTTTTAATACTGCCTTTAGCTCGCTAGCATCTGTTACTGACATCATTTCAATATCAAGTAAGTCGAGGTCTAGCTGGGTAACATACTGAATAAGAATAGACAGATAATCTTCTGGCGATATCTCAGCCTGCCCTCCCTCATTCTTAGTACGAAGCGTGAACAAAAGAGGACGATTTCCCCATTGTAATCGGATATCTGACAAGAGCTCCGCTACTTCCTTAATCACTTGATAGTTTTCATAATAATCTAGACGCCATTCAATTAAATCTGGTCGCACGTCAACAATTTGTGGTAACTGTTGAAGAATGTCATCGCGCGTTCTACCAACTAACGGCACGCATATGTTACCGTCAGTTTTAACAAACAAGTTAGTTACTTTCATTTGTCTCACTTCTTCTTTCTTACAAATTATCGTACTTATCTACTAAAAAAGGGTGTAACGATTGTCGTCACACCCTTAATATTATGTCTACTCTAAAAAGTCTTTTAATTGTTTTGAACGTGAAGGGTGACGTAATTTTCTTAACGCTTTGGCTTCAATCTGACGAATACGTTCACGTGTTACGCCGAAGACTTTCCCCACTTCTTCAAGCGTACGTGTACGGCCGTCGTCTAAACCGAAACGTAAACGTAAAACATTTTCTTCACGATCTGTTAATTGATCTAAGACGTTTTCTAATTGTTCTTTTAACATTTCATACGCTGCATGTTCAGCTGGACTTGTTGCATCTTGGTCCTCGATGAAATCACCTAAATGTGAATCATCTTCCTCACCAATTGGTGTCTCTAATGAAACAGGTTCTTGAGAAATTTTAAGAATCTCACGAACTTTTTCAGTTGGTAAGTCCATTTCAGCACCGATTTCTTCCGGTGTAGGTTCGCGTCCTAGGTCTTGTAATAATTGACGTTGAATACGAATTAATTTGTTGATAGTTTCCACCATATGAACTGGAATACGAATCGTTCTTGCTTGGTCGGCAATCGCACGTGTTATCGCTTGACGAATCCACCATGTTGCATAAGTAGAGAACTTAAACCCTTTAGTATGGTCAAATTTTTCTACAGCTTTCATTAGACCCATGTTTCCTTCTTGAATCAAGTCTAAGAATTGCATACCACGACCCACGTAACGTTTTGCGATACTTACAACTAAACGTAAGTTAGCTTCCGCTAATTTTTGTTTCGCTTCTTGGTCACCATCGACAATACGTAGTGCTAAATCTATTTCTTCTTGCGCTGTTAACAAATCAACACGCCCAATTTCTTTTAAATACATACGTACAGGGTCGTTAATTTTAACGCCAGCTGGGGCAGATAAATCTTCCTCTGTTTGGTCGATTTCATCTTCATTTTGTAAACTTCTTTTTGCTGGTTCGCCATCCTCATCAACCACGCTAATCCCTTGGTCTTCCACACGTTGAATTAAGTTGTCCATTCCTTTATCACCTAATTCATAAGGCGTCGCAATTTTATCAGTCAACTCATCATATAAGATTGACCCTTTTGCTTTGTATTCGCTAATTAACGCGGTAACTGCTTGGTTATACGTTACCTTTTTTGTTTCATTTTGGTTTGCCATGGACCATGCCCCCTAATATATTCTAATCCTTAAGTAACTTTTGGATATTAATAATCTCAATCGTTAATTGAAGTTCTAATTCCTTATTACCCATGCGTGATGCTTCTTTTTGTTGCATCAACTTTTCTTGTTTCAATTGCTCCAAACTAGCTTTTTTTATCGTTCGAACATAATCATTAATTTCTTGCTGACTACTTTCTTCTGACATTTCTAAATAACTAATTTGAATTAATTTATTTTTTAATGTGTCATCGGTTAATGCGTTTAAAAAATCAGCTTCCAAAAATTCTCCGTGTAACAGCATATATTCTTGATAAATTTCAAAAATCTGCTGATACTCTGTGTGGATAAATTGAAAATCCGATAAATTCTTAATTGAAGATGCCACACCTGTCTCATGTAAAATACGAAACAATAGCATCTGTTCGGTTTTTTCAGCTAAAGATAGTTTGGGTACTTGTTGTACTTGGGGCACAACAAGTTCAGCCTGAGCTATCTCACGACGACGATTTTGTCGAACCTGAGCTTGATTTGTCAGGCCTTTTTGGATTTCAGCTTGTATTGCTTCCACTGAAACATCAAAATCATCCGCCAATTGCTTAATATAAACTTCTCGTTCAATAACCGAATTAACTGACAACAATTCACGAACCATGGTCTCAAGATACTCTAGACGGTCTAGTTCGTTATCTAAATTTTTATTTTGTTTATAGTACTCTAATTTAAAAGTAAATGGTGATTCACGATGATTCTTTAATAAATTAACAAAGCGTTCTGGGCCATACTTCTGAATAAATTCGTCTGGGTCCATACGCTCCGGTAATAAGACTAAACTAATATCTAATGCTGAATGATCATTAATCACATTCATCGCTCGGAAACTGGCTTCTTTACCTGCATTGTCGCCGTCATAACAGACTAGTACTTGACTAACTGTACGTTGCAGCGTATTAATTTGCTCACTAGTTAAGCTGGTTCCCATTGAAGCAACACCATTTTTTATTCCTGCATTGTAAGCAGCAATCACATCCATAAACCCTTCAAAAAGAACCAATTCATTTTCCTTGCGACCTACTTTACGAGCTTCATGAAAGTTGTACAGCACTTGACGCTTATTGAAAATTTCGGTTTCGGGACTGTTTAGATATTTAGGACTTTTCTTTTGATCTAATAAATATTGGTCAAATAACCTTCCTGAAAAAGCAACTAATTTCCCTTGATTGTTTCTGATAGGAAACATAATCCGTCCGAAAAAGCGGTCAAAAAATTCACCATTATCTCGTTGAGACATTAATCCTGAGGCGGCAAGCATTTCTTCACTATAGCCATCATTTTCAAAAACACGACGTAACAAACTATTCTCAGTTGGTGCAAACCCAATGCCAAAATGCTCTATTTGTTCATCAGTTAACCCACGTTGATACAGATAATCTAACGCTGGTTCTCCCACTTTGGTTTTTAGTAAGACATGTTGATAAAGTGTTGCAGCTTTTTCGTGCATCTCGATTAATGTATCAAATTTGCGTTTTTGGACTGTTTCATTAACAGACATCTCTGGTTGAAATTGATAATTAATTTGCACATGACTGGTTTCTGCTACTTTTTCAACTGACTCTACAAAGGACACACCATCAACTTCTTGAACGAATTGAAATACGTTGCCCCCTTTACCACAACCAAAGCAATGAAAAATTTGCTTATCTTCTGCTACTGAAAAAGAAGGGGATTTTTCATCATGAAATGGGCATAAACCAAAATAATTTTTACCCGATTTCTTGAGTTGAACATATTGGCCAACGACATCGACAATGTTCACCTGATGTCTAATTTCATCAAGTACTTCTTGTGGTATTCTGCTCAACTTCTTTTCACCCTCTGTCACTTATTCAAATTTCATTCGATTAAAAATCGCCCTAAGTTAACCTAGCGCGAACTTTTGCGAACATAAATTTACATAATCTATTATAGCACAATTCCTTGATATAACAAAAGAATTATCCCGAATTTTTAGATATAGTATAAAAAAGAGCAAATTATCTAATAATTTACTCTTTTCGTAATATTTTTTTATCGAACCTACCACTTATTCCGATTCTTTCTCAATTTCATCTACTGAAGTGTCAGACGATAGCGTATCCTCTTCTGTTAATTTTGTATTAGCTTTCGGTTCTTCAACTGTTAAGGTACCATCACTTATTCCTATTGAAACACTATATGTTGTCGGAACAAATTCATTATACGTACTCATTTTTACAACAGTTCCTTTTGGTTCACTAGAAGCCATGCGATAAGTTGTATAAGTAATATCTGCCCCTTTTGAACGATAATCATTGAAAAATCGTTCAGCTAAATCGCCTTCCAATTCACCTATATAAGAACGCAAGTAAGGTTGGCCTGCTGAATAAACAACCGTAACAGGCGGTATCTCATCGCCTTCGTAATATTTTTTCCCTGCTTCAGCTGATTGCGAAATTAACCCGCCAAACGCCACCGCATCTGAAAACTGCTCTTTCACCTGTACAGTTAAACCAGAAATTTCATCAATATTGTTTTTGTTGTACTCTACAAAATTTGGGACAATAATCGCCTTGCCTTTTGAAATAGTGAACGCTATGTTATCACGTTTAGCTACCTTAACTTTAGGTTCGATACTTTGTGATACTACCTTACCTTTAGCTAAGTCTGCATCTACCCATTTAATATCCGCCTTAATTTGATTAGCTTTTATCCACTCATCAAGTTTGCTTTTATCTGTTTTAACAAAGTCTGGCATAGCAATATTTTTTTCAAAAACTTCCTTACCTTTTGAATAAGTTAAAATCATCTGATCTTCACGTTTATACTTAGAGGCATCAAAATCTTTTTGAGAAAATTCTTGCTTCACTAATTTATTTTTTTCAATTTTATCATTGTACTCTTCAGTAATAGTCACGTTCTCGGCCTTTTGTTCTGTAATCCATTCCTGAGCTTGAGTTAAGGTCATTTCTTCAAACTTAGGTAATTTAATTAACTGTTCGGGATCAGGACCTAAACTTGTATAAACTACTAACTTTTGTTTTTTCTTCATACGTTCACCAGGTGTTTGATTTTGTTTAATGACAGAATTAATTTCTTCATCAAAATCATAGACTTGTTCTGGTGTAATTTTTACGCCTGTATCAACACCCCACTCACGAACGTCACTCACTTGTTTACCAACAAAATCAGGCACTTTAACGGTTGTCATTCGATGATAACCAAAAACGATTAACCCAATTGCCACCAAACTCGAGGTTCCAATAATAATCTTCTTACGTAATTGTTTTTTGCCATAAGACGGGTCAGTCATCGTTTGGGTTTCTTCATCAAAGTGAGGCAGTTTTTCAGAAAATTCCTTTTGTTTTGCTTCGATATCATCTGCTTCTCGGTGCAATGTTTCCATCTCATTCGCTTGATTTTTTTGCGATTCTTCTAGAACTTCCTCATCATTTGATGATTTTTCATTTGTTTGCTCAGGATTAATCTTAGATTCAGTCTTTTTTTCAGCTTGTTTGTTTTCGTAATTATCGTTAGTAAAATTTGATAAAAAATCACTCATTGAATGTTAAGCCTCCCTTACGGAGCGTAATTGATGCGTCCGCTTGTTCAGCAATTTCGCTTGAGTGAGTCACAACAATTACGCACTTACCATGTTTATGAGCCAATTCTTTAAAAATCTCAATAATTTCTTCTTCTTTTCCTTCATCTAGATTTCCGGTTGGTTCATCGGCTAAAATAACATCGACATTCGTAGATAAAGAACGCGCAATTGCTACACGTTGCTGTTCCCCACCAGATAATTGATTGACCTGACGATCTGCTTTAGCACGATCTAATCCGATATAGTCTAATAAATTATAGGCAATTTCACGCTCATCTCCGGGCATCTCATTATCAGTAATTGACATGTTAACTAACACATTTTCAACCGCCGTTAAATAAGGAATCAGATTATAACTTTGAAAAATAATACTTATATTGTCACGACGATAATTTTCATAGCCAATTTCTTTAATATCCTTGCCTTCAAAATAGACCGATCCTTCTTTAGGTTCTTCTAACGCACTTAATAACGAGAGAAAAGTTGTCTTACCAGAACCAGACTGTCCCACAATCGCATAGAAAGTCCCTTTCTCAAAGCCAATCGTCGTATCTTTCAAAATATAACGTAACTGGTCGCCATCTTGATAAAAATAATTAATATGTTTCGCTTCTAAAATCGCCATTCCTTTTCCCTCCTACATTAAAATTTTCTTCGGATTTAAGCGTACAATATACAGTAGTGGGACCAAGACAGACAATAGAATCGTCACTAAACCAACGCCATAAAATAAGCCAACAAATTTAGGTGTTAACTTCACTTGATAAGCGTCTAACACTTCCTCTTGGCTAATCGCCGTTGCACCTAACGCTTGATATTCATAGTCCATCGTAAAGCCATCTTGCGCTTTTTCATTTTCTTTTTTCACATTTGCTGCAATCATTGAATCCGAAACTGAACTCGCAACAAAGTTCCCTGTTACTACTGAAGCACTTAAGGCTATAATCGCGATCGTTAAAACCTCAACAACTATTTGACCAATCACTTTTCCACGCTTTTCACCCATTGATAAATAAACACCCAATTCATGTTTGCGATCGCGTAAGAACAATAGCACCACTAAACTAACTATCACAATAGAAGCACCGATAGCTACCCATAACACAATGGTTGATAATTTAGACATCTGATTCAATGGACCTGCAACATCATCATATTGATCTGTCGACAAGACTACCTTATCATATTTTGTTAAAAGCGCTTGCGCGTCTTCTCTGAAACTTTCAGCCTCTTCAGGTGATTTCAACATGTAAAAAGGTTGCCCAAATGAATATTCTTTTTCAATCTCATCGAATGAACTATCACCATACATATTTTCGAAAAAACTAGGATTTTGTTTTTTCACAGCTTCAGCAATTTGGCGCGTATTTTTCTTCATCGTATTATTTGGTAAATAAACAGTGTTTTGAAGTTCTGTTTTCTGCATTTCAGAGGCAAATTGATCCTCTTGATTTTGCGTTCTGGGTTTATCTTTGGATTTATCAACTAAATCAAATAAACCAATAATTTCAATCAAAAAATTAACATTAACGCTGTTTTCATTAGTTATCGTTGGCATACCCGTTCCATCTTCTTCCATATCTTCTGAATCTGAAGACGTGACATCATCAAGCCATGAAAAATCTTGTAATTGTTCAATGACAAATTTATCTCCTACTTTTAAATTATTGGCTTTCGCTAGTTCTTTTGAAATCAATCCGACTTGTTTACCGTTTTCAATTTCGTTCTCATCAAAAACACGGCCATCCTTTAGCTCTACTAAACCTTTTTTAATATCACTAATTCCTGGTTGATTCCCACCTTTATAGTTTAAACCATCCATTCCACCCATATTTTCCGAGCTGATTGTTTTGATTTTTTTCACTTGTTGGTAATCTTGAAGCGTATAATCCATATAGTCAACTTGTGGTAATTCACCAATTTGATTAATCACCTTCAAGTCTTGAGATTTTAAACTCTCGTAATCAAAATCTTCACTAGCCTTTTCTAATTTTTCATAATCAACTGTGAGTGTTGCGCTAGCACTCAAAGATTTTTTGATGTTTTTTTCAACATTACTCGTAGCTTGTTGAATAGCAATTGCTCCCGCAATCACATTTCCTAAAATAAAAATGACCGCAAACAAGATGAATGATTTGCCTTTTTTTCTTGTTACACTTGCCCAAGCTCTTTGTAAATACCCCATACATAATCCTCCTTTTTTAAATTATACTTAATATATCAATATTCATATAAAAAATCTACTTTTTTTATACTGTTTTTTCAAAAAAAGTACGAAGATTTACTCCGTACTCAATAAATAACTCATTATTTAACTTTTAATTCAAAAATTTTTTCATTTTTACTAAAAGGGAATTGACGATATATCAACAAGTAGAAAACGATATAAAACATCGCCATAGTGACCAACATGATTCCCATCATCGCCATCACAGCTCCTAACTTCTCATAAACGACTGTCGCAAAGAAAGGAATTGAAAAAACACTAAAGAAAATATAGACCATCGCTGTTATTAAAACTGGTTTCTTTAAGAAATCAAAGGCAATATATTGATGAACATTATCAGTTGATAAACGTTTAAATAACCAATAGCTAGCTGCAACACAGACTATCATAATCGCTCCCATCATTAACCATTGGGACATTGGCACGTCGCCTTTCCCATAGCTCGTAACCCAAGAAGACAAATGATACTTTTGAGATAACTCATCATAATCATAACCATTATAGTAAGCATCGTACTGACCACTAAACACAATTAACCACTCTTTAATCGTACTAGCAAAGTACTCAGTAGACAATAGAAATACCATCACTGTTGGGACCGCAAATAGCCATTGTCCCATTATCACACCGCCTAAAACAGAAACAAAGAAATAACAGCCTCCCACTAAAATAGTTGCGATGACACTAGGCAATAGTTCAGTGATACTTGCCCCCATCATATCATTTGGAATTAAGCTATACATCCCTGTTAGATAGATAAACGTTCCGATAATATGAGCGATAAAAAACACTAAGCTAAATAGGCTAAGTTTGGTCCAAAAAATTTGTTTTCTAGTAAAACGTGAAGAAAATAATGTTTGATTAAAATTACCATTATTGTCAAATAGAAACACGGCTAATCCAAAGAATATTGTCACCAACGATAGTAAACTATAGAAAAAATAGCTATAGTAGCTAATTCCGTAAACATTATGGTCGTCCTCAAATATGCGCATAGTCTCTAAATCATTGGCTTGATAAACATCAAAATCTTGGGTGTAGCGTTCCTCCATCTCATCACCCACATAGTAAATCGCCCCGTCATAGCCTTCTGCTAAGTTATTTTTTACTTCTTCCTCAAACATCTCTTTGTATTCTTTTGAATAATAATAATCATGCTGACTTTTCCAGCTAGTATACTGAGTTGTCAATGATTGCATATAACTACCTATAATCACTACTAATCCAGCAATTAGTATCCATTTATGACGTTGCCAGACAATCTTTATTAACGATTTATTCATTTGACGTTCCTCCCTGCTGTGACTTATTTAATTCTGCTTCATCTAAAACTTGAGAAGCGACCACATCTTCTAGACTAATCGGTAACTCTTCGAATAAAATAGGTTGATATTTAGAAATCTCTTTTAAAATCTCATCCGTTAATTCAGCAAAAATACCGACACTCACTTTCCCTCTACGCTCAATAATCATCGCGTGTTCGGTCACAAAACTAGGTAATTCGTTATTCGGAAAAATCATCTGAACTTTCTTCACCGCTTCTTTTACTTCATCAAGATGGTAATCTTTCACTAAACGACCCGCTTTAATAATTAACGCCCGATCGATTATATATTCTAATTCTTCTAAATTATGCGAACTAATTAATAACGTTTTTTGATGATCTGCAACTTCTGATAATAACAATTGCAGAGCTTGTTTTTTGACATAAAAGTCTAAACCGTCTAAGGGTTCGTCAAGCAATATATAATTGGCATTCGTACAAATAGCTAAAATAATTTGTAGTAATCCCTGCATCCCTTTTGAATAAGTTCGGTAAGTTTTCGTTAACGGCAATTCATTTCTTACAACCAAGTTCTTAAATCTATCAGCTTCAAACATCGGATAAAGTTCTTGATACATTTTAGAAATTTGTAAAGGCGACATACCGTTTAAGCTATGATATTGACTATCAATATAAAATAGCTGACTATATAAATCGCGATGGCGGTCAATGTTCTCTTCATTGATAAACACATTACCAGCTGTTTTATTATAGTGATTCGCTAATAAGCGAAAGAGGGTTGTTTTTCCTTCCCCATTACGTCCAATCAGGCCAACAATTTCTCCCCTTTTTAATTCAAAACTTATATCATCTATAATTAGACGTTGATCAATTTCTTTACTTAAATGTTCAACCTTCATTTCTCATTCCTCCATTCTCACTCACAATGTCCTTTATCCAAGAGATTAATTCGGTTTCTTCAACATTTTGATAAATCGCTTCAATAACGACTTCTTTCATTTTAGCCTTAATACTTTCAACTTTACGTTCATCTCGTTGCGCCGTTTCTTGTCTCGCAACAAATGTCCCTTTACCACGGATTGTCATAATAACCCCTTCAGCTTCTAGTTGTTTATACGCCTTACTAATGGTATTAGGATTAATTAATAATTGACTTGCCAGTTCTCTAACAGACGGTAACTTTTCATCTGCCTCTATAATCCCTAATAAGATATCTTGTTTTATGCCATAAACGACTTGTTCATACAAAGGTTTTCGGCTCATCTTATCTAATTGCACGTTTCTTCCTCCTTTCAACCAACTGTTCTATGTGTACTATATTAACTAATACACTTGATACTGTCAATTATAATCTACAAGGAGGAAGAATAAATAACAGACAACCACCTTAAAGACCTTAATTTCATTGAATAAACTAGTAATTAAATAATCAAAAAAACAAAAAAGAGCCCAAATTGGACTCTTCGTTATATTGTTTATTACTATGGGTAAATACGGTGTAATAGACGTGGGAATGGACTTGCTTCACGAATATGTTCAATCCCTGAAATCCAAGTCACGGCACGTTCTAAACCTAGACCAAATCCTGAGTGAGGAACTGGACCGTATTTATTTAGATCTAAGTACCAACCATAGTCGTCTAAACTTAGGTTGTTGTCTTCAATACGTTGTTTCATGTTTTCGTATCCAATTGCACGTTCACTACCACCGATAATTTCACCGTAGCCTTCTGGTGCAATTAAGTCCGCACAGATTACAACATCATCACGGTCTTCTGGTGAAGGCATATAGAATGGTTTAATTCCTTTAGGATAGTTAGTAATGAAAACTGGTTTACTGAAATGGTTCGCGATATAAGTTTCATGTGGCGAACCAAAATCATCGCCCCATTTAATATCGTCAAAGCCATTAGCATTTAATAATTCAATTGCCTCATCGTATGAAATACGTGGGAATGGTAACTCTGTATAAGTTTTCAATAAGTCTTTATCACGACCTAAAACGTCTAAAGCGTAATCACAGTTATCTAAAACTGATTGAACTAAAAAGGCAACATATTGCTCTTGAATTTGTAAGCTTTCTTCATGTTTGACGAACGCCATTTCAGGTTCAATCATCCAGAACTCTGTCAAATGACGACGTGTTTTAGATTTTTCAGCACGGAAAGTTGGACCGAATGAGAATACTTTACCAAACGCCATTGCAGCTGCTTCAGCATACAATTGACCTGTTTGTGAAAGGTAAGCATCTTGACCGAAGTAATCAGTCGAGAATAATTCAGTTGTTCCTTCTGGTGCACTACTTGTTAAGATTGGTGGATCAATTTTGGTAAATCCACGGCTATTGTAAAATTCGTATGTCGCACGAATAATTTCGTTACGAATTTGCATAATAGCATGTTGACGACTTGAACGTAACCATAAATGACGGTTGTCCATTAAGAAGTCTGTCCCGTGCTCTTTCGGTGTGATTGGGTACTCATTACTTTCCCCTACCACTTCAATATTTTGAATACCAATTTCGTAACCAAACTTAGAACGTGAATCTTCACGAATTTCACCTGTTACGATAACTGATGTTTCTTGGCTTAACCCTTTAGCTGTTTCAAATACCTCTTCAGGTACTTCATTTTTAACGACAACCCCTTGGAAAAAGGCTGATCCGTCACGTAATTGTAGAAAAGCGATTTTACCGCTTGAACGTTTATTCGCAATCCAACCACCAATTTGTACAATTTCGCCAACGTGGTCTTTAGAATCAATAATACGAATTCTTTCCATCTAATAAGTCTCCCCTTCACTGTTTCATTAGCATTACTACTACTATATCGTTATTTTTGCTTTTTTTCAATAAAAGATGCAATTCTTTCAACACCTTTTTTTAACGTGTCAATATCCGTTGCATAGCTTATGCGGATGTGATCGTGTGTGCCAAATCCTTCGCCACTTACTACCGCGACATGGGCTTCTTCTAATAAATCATTCACAAAATCTGTGACATTCTCATACCCACATAAATTTAGCGTCTCACGAATATTCGGGTATAGGTAAAACGCGCTCTTAGGCTTTTCAATAGTTACACCTGGCAAGGCTGCAACTAGCGGATAAATTGTATTCAAACGTTCTTCAAATGATTGACGCATCTCTTCAACTGAATTTTGCGGTCCACTCAAGGCTTCAACCGCTGCGTATTGACTGACCGCTGCACAATTACTAATTGATTGACTGTTTATAGTGTTAATCGCTTTAACCACTTCTTTGTCTCCAAGAACATAGCCGATTCTCCAACCGGTCATCGCATAGCTTTTTGATACGCCATTGATGATGAACGTTTGTTTTCTAATCGCATCAGATAATTCAATCATTGAAGTAAATTCATAACCGTTGTATATTAACTTACCGTATATTTCATCCGCAACAATATAAATATCGTGTTTAACTGCCCAATTCCCGATTGCTTCTAGTTCCTCTTTAGAATAAAGCATACCTGTTGGATTTGATGGAGAATTAATGATCACTAATTTGGTTTTGTCCGTCCTAGCAGCTTCCAAATCTTGGACCGTTGCTTTAAATTGGTTGCTTTCTTTCGTTTCAACAAAGACGGGCACACCTTGAGCTAATTTAACTTGTTCTGCGTAACTTACCCAGTAAGGAACTGGAATTATCACTTCGTCTTCAGAATTTAATACCGCTTGGAATAATGCGTATAGTGCAAACTTGGCACCGTCCGTCACCACTACTTCATCTAGTTCATATCGCTTGCCATAATCTGTTTCAATTCGATCAATAATTGCTTGACGCAATGGATAAATTCCGTTAGATGGCGCATAAAAACTTGCTTCTCCATTTTCAATTGATAAGATGGCTGCTTGTTGAACATTTATCGGCGTTACAAAATCTGGTTGTCCTAATGACAAACTAATCACATCAACCCCTGTTTTCTTCAAGTCTTGCGCTTTTTGAGCCGTTGCTAAGGTAGCAGACGGTGATAATTGTTTAGCACGTTTAGATAATTCCATCTTGCATTCCTCCTATTTTATACATTTTCAATAACTGAGATTATTTTACCTGATTCGAATCCTATTAAATAATAGGTTAACGTCTCATCTTCATTTTGAACAACGACTTCCCACTGCGGAATGTCATCAATCATCCCTAAATTTACTCGTAATATTTTATTAGGTTGGTAGTCTTTTTCAATCAAACTAATCACTTGGTCATAATTAATGCCTTCTTTTTGTTTCATGACTTTAATTTTATCACCACTTTCGGGAATAAACGCGACGATTTCACTACCTTTTTCAGTCGTCCCTACTAATGAAAAATTTGTTTCCTTACGATTAAACCAATAGAATTCATCGACTGTTTCAAGATCGATATATTTTTTGGCAAACGCCAGCGCTTGTTTTTCTGCTTGTTGGTGAGGTTGAACTGATTTTACAAAAATCAAGACACTGCCTGAAATAATTATCACTAATAACGCAATTAATGCGATCATTATTTTTTTATACATATTGTTCCTCCATTATTACCTGTTGTTTCTTTTACCGATAAAATCTGTTAATTCGCTGATAATATTATCCAGGGGCTTAACAGCTAACGTCAAGCCATCGGGCAGTGACTGTTTAATTTTTTTGGCATAACGTGCAGTCTCAATTCTTGGGTCAAGTATTACAATAGCCCCATGATCATCATTACTACGAATAAGACGACCAATCCCTTGGCGCAAACGTAATATCGCTTTGGGTAATGAGTAATGCTGAAAACCATCTAACCCACGTTCTTGATAGAGACGTAATTTTTCTTTGATATACGGACGATCAGGTGATTCAAATGGTAGGCGAACAACTACGATTAATTCAAGAGCGTCTCCAGGTAAGTCGACCCCTTCCCAATAAGAATCAGCCCCAAGTAAAACTTTTTGTCCACCTTGTTTGGTGAAGCGTTTCAGAATGCGTTCCCTTGAACCCGTGATTCCTTGCGCTAATGTTTCAATACTATCATCAATTAACGATGATTGAATTTTATAATAAACATTTTTTAGCATGTCTAATGACGTGAATAACACAAGTATATTGACCGAATTATTTTTTGCTAATTCAAGAATACTCTGTGCGACATATGATTCGTAATAAGGACTTGATAAATTAGTAAACTGCGCACTTTCAGTTGGCAAATATAGTCGTGCCTGTTGCTCGTAATCAAATGTCCCTTTGAATTTCACCATTGGAATCGACTCAATCCCTAAATTTTTTGCTAAAAAATTATCCTGATCACCTGTCGATAAGGTACCACCTGTGTATAGAATTTTCTGATAACGTTCGTACCAGGTAGTATCCTCCACGAGTGATGCGCCGACATCCGATTTAAATAAACGAATTTGATACTTATCATCATCGATAAATAACCATTTAATTAATTGTTTATTATCATTTTGGATATAATCGGTCACAAACGCTAAAATGGTTTGAAGCTCATCTTGATAGTCTAGCCAAGCTTGAATACTTAATTGCTCACTTGGCAACCATTTTTCCCAATGTTGGAAACAGAAGTCCCGACATTGGTTAATCAACGCATTTAAATCAGCTAATAACCGAATCAAACGATAAATGTCTTGAACTACATATATCGGTAAATTTTCTAACTGTTCTTGACTTATCAATAGCTCCTCATTTAACTTATATTTCCCATCTAATACAGTTGTTTCAACGATATCAGCCTCTAGATTTTCTAACACTTGATGAGACTCTGTCACAATTTGATTTAATAGTTGGACATTAATTGGCCAATCTTTATCCCCCTGAATGCGCGTCCAATTAGCCATTACTTCTTCAAAATGCGTCAATTTATGGAAAATAAACTTAATTTTCGAAAAATCTAATTGTTCACGTCCCATTTTTTCGGCAATTTCAGGTAAATGATGGGCTTCATCGATAATTAAATAATCACTTGCCGGTAACCAAGGAAACTCACGAAAATTCTCTTTTATTAAAAAGGCATGATTGACAATCAGCACATTCGAATGGTTCACACGATTTTTTAAATAACGCCAAAAATCTTCTTCATAAAAAGGTGAACCTGTCGGAATAAATCGTTCACCAAAGTGTTTCACTTGTCTGAAGAATGGATGTTCTAAATTAGCTAAGTTAAGCTCCGTTAAATCACCCGTTTCTGTATCAAGTAGCCATACTAAAACGCTCATCTGATGGATGGCAAATTGTTTTTGTCGTGGGGCTTGTTGTAAGGTAACATTAAATTTATTAAGATCGATAAAGTAGCGAGAACTTTTAATCATTGTACCGACAAGACTATTCTGATTGACTCGATTGACAAGCGGAATTGCTTCATTAATTAATTGCTGTTCAAGCAAAATTGAGGTCGTACTCAACACAACCGGATTGTCGCACGTTGCTAGGAAACTCATCGGGTACAAATAGCCAAATGATTTTCCACTTCCCGTTGGTGCTTCAATGGCAAAGTTTTTTTCAACATTTTCTCGTGTTTTATTGGTAAAAAATTGGTACACATCATCAATCATACGTGATTGACTTTCACGTACCTCTAGTAACTCACCATAAGCTTCTGTTTTCGCTTCTACACCTACGGGAAAGTCTGTTAAAACTTTATGTGGGTATAAATCACTCATATCAGGCTTTTGCCGTAAAGCTAGACCATTAACAACTTTAAGCCCTGGAGCTAATGGCGGGTAGTTTTGTTTAAGTTGTGTTAATTGCATGGCTAAGTAGTCTGAGGTTTCTTTTCCTAAGACACGACTTAATGTGACAATTTGTTCTAAGGTACAAATTGGTAATTGTTTAATTTTTTGATCAATATAAATCAGCAATTCGCTAGTCACAAGTGCATCGCTATCCGCCTGATGCGGACGATCGTGTTCATACTCTAAAAAGTCGGCAATATCGGTTAACCGATAACTTGGTAAAGTAGGCAAGAAAATTTGTGCCAATTCAACCGTATCAATTCCCGG
Source organism: Vagococcus zengguangii (assembly GCF_005145005.1). Taxonomy (NCBI): domain Bacteria; kingdom Bacillati; phylum Bacillota; class Bacilli; order Lactobacillales; family Enterococcaceae; genus Vagococcus; species Vagococcus zengguangii. The sequence continues at coordinate 1,053,190 of NZ_CP039712.1, read as the reverse complement.
CATCGTTAGCGGTTCAAATCCAGCTTGAACGAACGCCTGACTTAAAAATTGATAGTCAAAGTAAATATTATGGGCAACAAACACACAGTTCGTTAGTTTTTGCATTAATTCAGCTGCAATATCCTCAAAATAAGGCGCACTTGCGAGCTGCTGATTGGTTAATCTTGTTAAAGATTCTATTTGCTTGGTTAATTTAATACGAGGATTAATATCTTGACGATAAATATCAATTATTTGACCATTTTGGACAAAGACACAGCCAATTTGAATTATTTTATCCTCTTTTGAATTCGTGCCGGTTGTTTCTAAATCGACAACAGCATAAACGGAGTCGTGTTTCATCGACGCTCCTCCTTTCATTCTATGCTATTATACCTCATTTTTCGTCAATTCATGAACAATATCTCTAATATCTTACGTAAAAATCGAGTTTTATTGATAGATTAGCTAAAACAAATCAAAAAAGCTACGTAGAACAAGCCTACGTAGCTATATACAAACTTAATTATTCACCTAAGTCCTCACCATTAGTACTGATTACTTGCTTATACCAATCAAATGATTTCTTTGGTGTACGTTTTAATGTACCGTTCCCTTCATTATCACGGTCAACGTAAATGAAGCCATAACGTTTTTTCATTTCACCTGTCCCAGCTGATACTAAATCAATACAACCCCAAGACGTGTAACCCATTAATTCAATGCCATCCAAGTCAATCGCATCTTTCATGGCTTTAATGTGCTCACGCATGTAGTCAATACGATCATCATCTGCTACATAGCCATTTTCATCAGGCGTGTCCACTGCCCCTAAACCATTTTCAACAATAAATAAAGGTTTTTGATAACGATCATATATTTGATTCATCGTACTTCTTAAACCTAGCGGATCAATTTGCCAGCCCCATTCTGAAGCTTCTAAATAAGGGTTAGCTAATGAGGCAAAAATATTGCCTTCGGTTTGTTTATTCAACTCAGAATCAGTCGAAACAGTTCTTGAAGAATAGTATGAGAATGAAATAAAGTCTACTGTATTTTCAGCTAGCAACTCTAAATCACCTGGTTCAATGGGTAGCTTGATACCTTTACGCTCTAACTCCTTCAACGCATAGTTAGGATATTTACCACGTGATTGCACATCGATAAAGAAATAATTCTCATGGTCTTTTTGAATCGCTGCAAAATAATCTTGAGGATTACAAGTATATGGATAGTAGTTACCTGCTGCTAACATACAACCAATTTGATTGTCAGGATTAATTTCTTTGGCAATTTTTGTAGCTGCTGCACTTGCTAACAACTCATGATGAGCGGCTGTAAAGATAACTTGCTCTTTATCTTCACCTTCTTCAAAAACAATCCCAGCTCCCATAAATGGTGCATGTAAAATCATATTAATTTCGTTGAATGTTAACCAATACTTAACCAAATCTTTATAACGCGTAAATAAAGTGCGGCAAAGATTTTCATAAAAGCCTATCATCTTACGGTTACGCCAACCACCATACTCCGTAATCAAATGCATCGGGCAATCAAAATGGGTAATCGTAACTAATGGCTCAATGCCATGTTTATGACATTCTTTAAATAAATCTTCATAAAAAGCCAGTCCTTCTTCGTTTGGTTCACTCTCATCACCGTTAGGAAAAATGCGACTCCAAGCAATCGACAAGCGATACACTTTAAAGCCCATTTCTCCGAATAATGCGATATCTTCTTTATAGCGATGATACATATCAATGGCCTCTTTAGCTGGGTAAAAATGTTCATCATCAAAGGCTAAATGTTTTTGAATCCCTGCAATGATTGGGAAACGATCTTTACCAATTGGCACCACATCCACGTTAGCTAGACCACGTCCACCTTCATTATAGCCCCCTTCACATTGATTCGCTGCGGTTGCCCCGCCCCATAAAAAATTCGTTGGAAATCCCATGTATCTTCACTCACTTTCTTATATTTTTTATGATGGTTCCGATAAAAAGAAAAAGACCTAATGACAAGATTAGACACAGCAAAAAAGCGGTCTTACATCTCGTCATCAGGTCTAGCTTGTCATTTATAAACAATCACTATCCATCGGCATTCATAAATATTATGTTATATATAAAATATATCAAACGCTTTCACTAATGTCAATCTCTATTAAAAAAGGCCCTTATTTCCCCTTTAATAACTTGAGTTGTTGCTTAAGTTTTTTATTTGCCCAATCATAATGACTGGATGTAGCAGAGATCGAATAACTGCCTAATGTTGTACTACCCGTCCAACTAAACTGTTGTTTCTCAAACAATTGTTCATTTGAGTAACCCTTAATGATAGCCATCATCTGTTGGTGACTTGTTGCTAACAATTCGTTCGCTTCAGATAAGGAAGTCACTTGATGCTTAGCAACAAATTCAACATTCATTTGTGAATAATTCTTCCAATTATAAGGTTCAGGTAAAAACGGAACCGATTGATCTTGACCATTAGCACTCTCCCAATTTAGAAAAAGTTGATGCCATTCATACAAATGAATCAAAACATCTCGTAGATTTTCATCACGACGCCAGTGAGCCTCTTTTTTAGTCATTAAAAATTCTTCTGTGAATACAAATGGTTCTAATTGCTGTTCTAACGTCATTTGATTGATAGTATTTTATAGTTTGTCAAAATTTTCTTCTGCTTGTTGCCATAACGATTCCTTTGATTTTGGACGTACCATTTTATCCCTCCTAGCTATCATTAAGGCAATATTATAAGAGCCATTAATAAACAAATATCTTCTTATAAAACGAGAGAAGCAATTGCCACTCTCGTTTGACTTTTATTCTAGCGAGGCTAAAGAATCCTCAAATGCCATAATGCTTATTTGCTGTTCTTCGATTGTAAAACCATCAAAAGTCAATTCAAATAAAACCTCTGATAATAAATCTAAATCATCTGTTAACCCGTCAATTTGATAGGTAAATAAATCTGTAAAAGGGATTAAATCTATTGGATATAGTTTATCCTCATTCACATGGTACAAAAACGGACGCCAGTATCCCTCTTCATCCTCGTCTTCTTCATCATCAAAGTCTTGCATAATTTTTACCACGTAATGATTGTTTACCTTGTCGGAAACTGATTGAATGCTATTGACAAACCGTGATAATTTATCAAATCGTTTATCTGCTGATTCTTGAATATTAAAACGTCCCACCATATCTTCAGCAATTGTCATCAATAAGTCATCGTTTAATATACCCAATAATTCTGTTTTAAAATTCATTAGTTATCCTCTAATTCTAGTTATTTTAATTAATTATAGCATAATAGTTTTATTGAGAGTGATCTTTTAAGGGGAAATCAAATGACAGATATAACTCAAGATTGAAAAAAATAAGCCTACATAGGCTTATTTTTAGTTTTAATTCTCTTCATTGTTAGACTCAGAATCATTAGTTTCTGATGTTTCCTCATTCTCTACTTTTTTCTCGTCACTATTTAACGCATCAGCAATTCGTTTGGCTTGAACACCCGTTCTTGTGCCAGCGAAATCTTGAATCAAGTTTCCTAAATTAATTCCTAGTACTTGTTCCAATATTTCAGAACTTGCGGCAATATTTTTAGCTGAAAGACCTGCGATTTTAGAAGCACCTTGGCCCTCACCACTTCCACCTTCAATCACACGAATATCAGAGATGTTTCCTATTGGTTCACTTGCATGTTTCACAATTTCAGGTAAACGATCAATCAATTCTAGTTTAATCGCTGCTTCTCCGTATTGACGTAAAGCTTCTGCCATCATTTCCTTAGCATTTGCTTCTGCTTGACCCACTTGAGTTTTTGCTAAAGCTTCCGCTTCACCAATTGCACGAATGCTCTCTGCTTGCCCTTGAGCTTCTAATGCAACTAATTCCTTTTGTGCTTCCGCTTCTTTGACACGCGCAAATTTTTCAGCTTCAGAAGCCTGTTCGACTTGATAGCGATCAGCATCTGCTTTTTTCTTAACTTCAGAATCGTATTGTTTTTCACGACGCAGTATTTCTTGTTCTTCTAATTCAATCTGTTTCTTACGTTCTTGGATTTCAATGTTCATTTGTTGCGATTTCAGTTCAATGTCAAGTTTTGCTTTTTCAATTGCATAAGCATTATCGGCTTTGGCTTTTGCCGTATCTTGCTCTACGATATAAGAAGCAATTTTCAACTCTTTATCTTTTGTCGCTTCTGCAATCATTGTCGCATTTGAAATTTCACGTTCTTTTGCTTCTTTTTCCGCTTCAGCACGTTTGATACGAGTTTCTTTTTCCGCAATAGCTGTCGCAATTTGTGCATCTTTTTTTACAGCTGCAATTCTAGGTTGAGCGATTGCTTCAAAGTAGCCATTTTCATCGTTAATGTCTCGAATAGTAAAGGAAACGATGGTTAATCCCATGTTGGCTAAATCCGTTTCTGCTTGTTCCTGCACACGATTGGCAAACTGATCACGTTCTTGATAGATTTCTTCAACGGTTAGTGTTCCCAAAATAGCACGTAAGTGACCTTCTAAAACTTCACGTGATTGCTCAATTTTTTCTTCAACATGTTTATCCATAAACTGTTGGGCGTGTGTCATAATCGCTTCTTGGCTATTCCCAATTTTAATCACTACCGTTCCTTCGGCATTTACTGGAACTGCAGCTTTCGTCGGAACGTCTTCGACACTCACATCAAGCTTCATGTTTTCTAATTTCATGCGTTTCGTAGATTGAACAATAGGAATAACAAATGAACCTCCTCCACTCACCATTTTCAATTTTGATCCTGATGAAGAAGTCAACGTATTTTTGTTACCTAAAAGTCCTCCATATACCAACATTACCTCATTATTTGGTACTGTTCGGTAGCACGAAAACAATCCAATTGCAATTAAAGCTAAAATAATAATTACTGGTACTAAAGTCATGATAACATTCATCTTTCTTCCTCCTGTTTTTAAAATTCATCCCAATTATGATCAACCAATTTGGTTATATAGATGAGATTATTTTTTTCGTCAACAGACATAACCCTGACTTTTTCTCCACGTGCCAAAGTTGTAGACTGCTCACCCATCATTTTACATGGGAAATTTTCAATACCACTACTTAAGATCAAACGAACTTGTCCTGTCTCGTTCACATTTAGAGATGTCATTAATTCTCCGTCTTTTCCAACCAATTCTTTACTGCTAATAATGGTTGAGTAACTCATTTTTTCTCTGAATGGAAAAATAATCAAGATTTTCAGTAAAAACGCCGCGATTAGCCCGGCAATAAACGCGAGCCACCACGGACAATCAAGAAAAACAAATAACGTTATCATAATAATCCACACAAATGATAAATCTAAAAAATCAATATCAATAAATCGTGTCATCATACTGATACCAAAGATAATCAATACAGTCACAACTACCCATAAGAGTGGCTCACTGCTTAGATGAGAAACATATAAATTTAGTATCCCTTCCACAAACTCACCTCTTTTTCATTTAACCTTGCATTTATATAATCATATCATAATACATTTAATACAAAACAACAAATTTTTTCATAAAAAAACAATTACCTGAGTAGGCATCGTAATAAATATATCGTCATAATAAAAGTCAAAGAATGAAATTTCAGCCAATCTCGTTATTTTCTAAAAAAACTCCTTCCCTAACTTTTCAGTTAACGAAGGAGTTTAATATTTTTTGTCGTTTTAATATAGGATTCATGCAAAAATTGACGCTTTTAGTCTGTTATCCAAACAATGAGAAATTCATCTTGGACACCATACTCAGTGAGTATTTCACTCATCAAATTTTAAGCAACATCCCTAGAGACTTTGATATAACGCTATCGAATCCCCAAAGCAATACGCGCATAACGGCTCATGCGATCCGTTGTCCAAGCAGGATACCAGACTAACTTCACTTCTGTATTTTTCACTTCTTCCACATCTTTCAATGCTTCATGAATTTCTTCAGTAATAACATCGGCTAATGGGCAACCCATTGTGGTTAAGGTCATCTTCACTAAACAATTGCCGTCTGTCCCAAATTCTACTTCATAAATTAAACCAAGGTTTACGATGTCAATCCCTAACTCTGGATCGATTACTGTTTCAAGTGCTGCTAAAATACGCTCTTTAATATCTTCAATCTGTGCTTCTGTCCAATTTTGTTCTGACATTGAAGTCCCTCATTTTGTAAATAATTGTAGTTGTGATATTTCTAAAAAGCCGTTCTTTCTTTACGTTTAATTTACCATCTTTCTAACCTTAATTCAAGAGTTACAGCAGGGATATCCCTGCATATGAGCACTTTTTTCTCATACGCTTAGGTACCCGTGATAAAATATGTCGATTTCCAAAATCACTCCAAAAATAATTCTCGATTTTAATCGCTTTTTATCGAATATTTCTATACTTTATCTAAGTAATAAGTATAAGCCACCGCTATCGCATCCGATTCATCAAAATTGGTTGGTTCTGAGTTCGTCAATGCCTTTACTTTTTCCATCAGGTGTTCTTTACTCGCTCTGCCATTACCTGTTAAAGTCTTCTTAATATTAGTTGCAGCATAATCGATAGGTACCAATTCCAACTCTTTCCAAATAGCATATGAAGCAATTCTAACCACTTGAAATATAGCTTGCGTAGATGTAATGTTCCTATTGCTAAATGATTTTTCTTTCACTACACTATCTGGATGCCATTTTTGCATAATTCTAATCAGTTCACTTTCAATCAATTGAAGCCGATAGCCCATACTATCTTTTGAAGAAGTTTTAATCGTTCCAAACTCTAACACCTCAAAATTCCCCTTTTCAATTTTGCAAATAGCATATCCCGTTTCTGTTAATGATAAATCTAAAGCTAACACAATATTTTTAACCAACAACTACCTCCTCCTTTTCTTTGTATAGTTTTTTAAAATAATTTTGGTAGTCACTTTTACTAACAATCTGATTCAATTCATCTTCGTCAATTAATTCAGTCACTACTCGATAAAAGTTTCTACTATCAAAATCAGTAATTACAATGTATTTTTCTTTTTTTGCCACATCGATATCCAAATTCATTTCAAAATTCAGACTATATGTATTCATTTTTTTAACTTCTTCTCCTTTCCATTGACTTGCACCAACTCTTTCAACCCCTACCATTATCTCGCCATTTTCATCCGTCATCTGTTCAATACGATTAACAATAGCTTCTCTTTTTCCCAATCCGAATTTTTTAGACAAAAACTTCGATGAAAACTGAAATTTTGTCGGCTTGTTGTACATTCGACAATACATGTACAAGGCAAATAATGTTTCCCTTTTGCGTTTATTGTCTTGTGATTTAAAGATAAACAACGCCTCTTTTTTAGTTAAAAATAGAGGTGTTTCTTTTATATATCCTTTATCCTCATAATTTTGATCAAGTGATTTTTCAACAGCTCTTTTAAGCTTATCGGTGTCTATCTGTCCACCATATTTAATTGAGGTATTTTGAATTATTTCCTTCCAAATTTCCTCAATTTGTTTTCTGCTAAATTCCTCGTTTCTTATTCCAATATGATAATAGACGGCATAATTCCAGTGTTCGAGGCTTAAATCAAATACTCTTTGTTCTTCAATCTTTCGTATTTCTGAAGGCCACTTGACAAATTCTTCGTCTAAATAACCAGATTTTTTCAGCCTTGTTTCATCAATATTAGACAACATAGCATGTTCAATTAATTTAAAATCTTCCGAATTGATATCAATTTTCTTAATCGCCAATAAATAATTAATATCGACTGATTTCATTTCAGCATCAAATATCTCATGCTCCAACTTATTAAAATGCAAATCAAATCCTCTCACGGACTTCGGATGATAGCTAATCTCATAATTAGTCAACTTCAACTCATCTTTAATAAAAAGATATAGTTTTTGTGAAATAAGATTTGATAGATGAAAACTAAAAAACAAATCGACAAAATACTTATTTTCATACTTTCTAACAAGTATATTTTGTTGTCGTAGTTGAAATTTTTCAGTCAGAATCCTTAAAATAGATTCTACTAAATCTTTATCATCAACAACCTCGATTGATAGAAATTTGGTAGTATCCAAAGAAATATCTAACCTCATTTCCATGTTCCTATTCTTCATAAATTCCATAATTTGAAACAATGATAAAATTTTATCCAATTTATCCTCTTCTTCCTCTTTCGTATAGGACTTTGCAATCGCAAAATCCCCTTCTTTATTTTTCACGTAGTAGCTTGTTTTAAAATCACAATATAATTCCATTATTTTTTGTGAAATTTCTTTATTTATTGTTTCCATTTGCTATTCTCCTTTAATTTTCTAATGTTTTGTTTTACTCTTTCTGTTAATAATGTATGTCGGTTTTCTAACGCGCTTATTTCACAACTGTTAACAAATGTCTCTTGACAACCTACTACTATCAAAAATTCTTTTGCTCTTGTAACTGCTGTGTAGTATAGGTTTTTGTTTCCTTTGAACACTTTTTCAGGTGGGCTCACAAGAATGACAAATTTTGCTTCAGACCCTTGAGATTTATGAACGGTATAGGCATATGCTAAATCTAATTCTTTCAAATTAGTTGAATCATACGTAACGATTGCATTGTCAAATTTCACTTCAACTATTCCGCCATCATTTTTAGGAATAACCTTAGTAATAGTACCCACATCACCATTCACTAAACCTTGATCTGAATCATTTACTAATTGCATGACTTTGTCATTTTCATAAAACTTTATCGATCTATCTTGATCAAGAACATACTGGCTGTTATTCTGTTCATTCCAAACTTTTTGCAATTTCTTGTTCAACTCATCTTTGCCAATTAAGCCATTGTTAATCGGGGTCAGCACAAGCATGTCCTCTAAAGTATTTCCTTTTTCTTTCCACTTTTTTGATAGTTTAACGACAGTATCAACAATTTTCGACTCATTTTTTCCATCAAAAAACTTTTCTTCATTTCTATTTACTTCAAAAAGCTTTTTGATTTCTGAAGTATTGTTGATAATTGCATCTGAAATATCAATTATTTTACTGTCCTTTTGTTGTCTGTAAACATCCCTCAGTCTAATGTTTGAAATTTCTTCAACATTAAGCAAATCTGAAAACTGTTTACCATACTCAATAGAAGGTAATTGGTTTACGTCACCAATTAGTATCAATTTGGTTTCTGGTTGCATTGAACGAAATACTTTGAGCAACAAATAAGTACTTAACATTGAAGCTTCATCAATGATAACTATGTCATTTGAATCAAATACTGTAACAGTTCTATCGTCATCTGAATTTATTATTTCCAATTTCTTATGAACTGTCATTACCTCTCTATTTGTTGATTCAGCCAATCTCTTAGCAGCTTTACCTGTAGGCGCAAGTAAACAAATTTTCTTATTAGGAAATAATTTTTCAATCAGTTCTATTAGTCCTTTGCATGTTGTTGTTTTACCTGTTCCAGGACCTCCAGTTATTATTGCAAAATCTCTAAGTATTAATCTTGCTGCTGCATTTTGAGGTACACTTAACCCATCGATGTTTATTGCGGTGCTTCCCTTCACTTCCCTTGACAATTTCGTTGCAATTTCAAAAGCTAACTCACACTCTCCTTCGTATAATCTGTTGGTTGTGACAAAATTTGCCGTTTGTTCGTTATCATTTCGACTCAAACCACATTTAACAAACTCACTATTAATTAAGTAATTTAATAAATCATCAAAAGATATGCTACTTACATTTGACGATTTCTCCTCTTCATACGCGGTCCATTCACTTTCTAACTCTTGTTTTAAGATATAATATCCTCCATTATTTAGTAAAAGCGTAGTGAGCATATTATAAAGACGGGCAGCATTCCAAACTTTTTCAGCTACTTTAATCTTTGGATTCTCAAAAATTTGTTCACAACGTTCAAACGAAAATGAATAATTAAACATCAAAATAAAGGGATTGCTTTTAATTTGATTGACTATCGAATCTACATCCTGATTATCTTGAACACTGAATTTGTCCAATATTTTTATAGACTCTGCAACATTAAGAGCTAATGCTTTTGTTAAGGCTTGAATTCTACCTAAATGAATAACGTTCTCTGTTAACACTTTGATAATCGTATCTACCTTACTTTCTTTTATGTTCATCTCCATGAGCTCTTCTTTAGAGATTCCACTTTTTATAATTTCATCAAGAGGTTTGATTTCAATTATTTTTTCCCAATCTTTTTTTGTGATTTTTGGTTTCTGTTCTTTACTTTTAGAAGCTAAATAACCATATAGCTTACTATCAGACGCTGGTATCTCTTTTTGAACGCACAGACATTTCAAAAAGTATTGCCCGTTACTTGACTGACACACCTTAACGTCAGCAGTAAATTTGTCTCTAACATTAACCTCTTCTTCAAAAGCAAATGTAATACTTGCATTTCTTTTTCCTACTCTGCTATGAAGCTCTTTACAATTTTTTTCTCCGGCAACTTTTGAAATATTTCCATTGATATAATAAGAAAACATTTCCTTAGCTTTTGTCTCATTCCTACTCATAATCCTTGTAACTGTAAATTCTACATTGTTAAACTTTTCCATAGTTTCCTCCTCTTAAAATTCCTTCATTCGAAAAAACTGATCTTCTGTCACAAAATTTTCGGGTGCATCTGATTTTTGGTAATCCTCATAATTTAATTTGACTTTAAATACATCTTCTCTGTACTCGATGCATCCATAATATTTCATCTCTTCTTCAACCTCGATTTCAAATTTGTACAAGATTAAAAGGTAAATTGACGCCTCTTCTTCAAAAAATAATTGTTCTGTTTTCATTGTTTTTTCTCCTTTAGTTTCTTTTTTTGTGAATGGTATTAACTCAACATTTTATTTATTATAGATATTTCTCCCCAAAATATAGCTTGATTTAAAAAATAAATTATTTTTACACAAAAAAACCTTTAAACCCTTATTGTTAAAGTGTTTATAAAAAATAAAATAACGTTAATATAAAACATCCGATGATTCGGATATTATTTTTTATAAAAAATCGGCTAAAAAAAAGCCGAGATATCGTATCTCGACTTTTAGTTATGATTATCTTAGGGATTTGAAAAATAAAAAAGTCCAAGCCTTTTCAATTAAGCGCCCGAACTTTGTGTTTATACTAAATAATATATTCATTACTTATATCTGTTAAATATTTAAAGCAATGCCAATTATTATTTTTTGCTTAAAGCATTACTCATCTTTTGATAACTTTTCTTTTCTCTCCAGCAATCCCATATAATTATTAATTAGAAACTTCATCTCATCAATTGCGCGACGCCCTTGTCTTGAATCAAATTGACCATACAGGTGAACAATTTCTATATCAGTACCTGGTTTTTGATCAGATTTAACTAACTCTTCTACAGAAACATTCAAAACCTCAGCTGTTTTTTTAACTATCTCTTTTGTAACCACACGATTCCCAGTTAACAATTCTCTCACATATTTGGTATTTAACTCCAGCATTGTTGCGAACTCTTCTGCTGAAATACCTTCTTCTGAGAGAATTTTATTTACTCTGGTCGCAAACCTCATATTAAGTTTCATTATTTTCTCCTCACTTATTATAATAGTTTCGTATCTTTTACTTTAATCATTTTAAATGCCCCTTCAGGCAATTTGATATTATTCACACGTTCTCTGTTAGTTCTTGTTCAAATGGGTACCATCAAATACCCGTCTTCTTTTATCCATCGAATCTTTCGACACTTTTTCAAAGATAAATTATCCGATAATTCTGTTAGAAATTTCAAGCCATACATTCTTTTTGATTACCCTGTATTAATTTCAACTACTTTTACTGTCTCAGCCATGATAATCCTGTCACTCGATTTTTCGTTTGTTTTCTTAATACTATTTGAACATACGTTCTACATTAAATCAATAATTAACTTACTTTCACACAAAAACAATTACAGTTCACTATTTGATAGAAAATAGTGATGTCAAAACGCTGATAAAATAGCATTTTTAATTCCTCATCTATTGAGTTCACTATTATTAATCTATATAATTAAATTAATGAAGTGAAATCCATAAAATAAAGGAGAAATTATATGTCTTATAATGTCCAACCACTCAGAACTCAGACCGAAATCGAAGATTTCAAATTTTGGCTAAGAAGAACCCAACATGCGGATCGAGATGTCTTTCTGTTCATTTTTGGAATCAATAATGGATTACGCATGAGCGACATAGTGAAACTAAAAGTAAAAGATATTAAGTACGAAATAAGACCCGTAATAACGGAACAGAAAACCGAAAAGAAAAAGCAACTCTATTTGGAAAATCTCCAACCACTTATCAAGGATTACACCAAAGATAAAAAAGATGATGATTGGTTATTTCCAAGCCGACAACAAGGCGGACATCTTAAAGTCAATACAGTTTACAAACTGTACGCGGATATTGCAGAGAAATTAGGTCGGAATGATATTGGGACGCATAGCCTGAGAAAAACATTCGGCTACCATTATTACCAAAAGACGCGAGATATTGCCACATTGATGCAGATCTTCAATCACTCATCTGAGAATATCACGAAACGATATATCGGAATTACAGAAGATGAAATTGGTAGGAGTTTAATGGACTTCAAATTAGGAATATGATGGCGTCGTAAAATCGCATATATAATAGAAGAAAAAGGAGATAATAACATGACCAATAGCTCTAATGAATTACCTACCCTTAATCAATTGCGTGCACTAAGAGTTGTCAATGCTAACCCGATAAACGCAAATGATTATAAAAGAAAAATGACTGGTGGCCAAGTTTCATACATAGATCATGATTATATCAAAAGTATCCCTCCCCTTTTGAATAAAGGATGAATTGAAGTAGGCACCCCTTTCAATAGTCTGGATTACCTAAAGATACCTGAACTGAAAGAAGTTTTAAAACGAAATAGTGAAAAAACGACAGGTACCAAAGCAGAATTAATTGAAAGAATAGAAGAAAGATTAGCTGATTACCAAATTTCGGCAGTTAACGACAAAAAAATGTTAGTATTAACAGATGTAGGAAAGGCTGTATTGAAAAAATATAAGGCGTTTTATTGGGCTGACAGAAATCCACATTTAATGCCTAATTACCGAGATAACGGGATTAATATAGATAGTACCTACTTCATTAAAAATCCTTACGTAAACCCAGCAGATTTCTTAATTAGCTATTTCGATAAAGAGCCGTACAAGTTATCAATACTCTATTACAATCAAGGTAATTACAAGCAGTCTTATTATGAAAAGTTAAAAGACATTACGTACAATTTGTGGGCTTCTTTAGAAAAGACTCGAGCTGGAGATGAAATGACTTATATTGGCACACACGGTTGGTATATTTCAACTGGAGATGCCCAATCGATTCCTGTTCATTCCATTTACAACCAACTATCAATACCGACTGATGAGTTAGAACTTTTCCTACACACTTTCTATCATGAATTTGATAAAGAAATGATCTCAAATCGACCTGAGATGACAAAGCCTCTTAGTAAACTGGCATATATTTCCTTTGAACAATATAAGCAGATCATGAGACTAATGAGCGAAGGCGATATACCTACTATGGATGAATTATTTAAAGAACTATCCGCTGGTATACGTGAAAAAAATGGTTATAGCAGAAACGAAGCTACAAGAGCTCATTACTGGGATGGAAGATGGATCGATGATGAAACATATCAACAAGATTTAGCGCCTAAGGAACTACCAGGGTTAGATGAGTTGGTTGAAAATGTATTGGGAGTATTGCCAGGTGGCGATATTTATTGGGGTAATGAAGATGATTTTGATACGACTAAAGTTGAAGTGATATGTAAAGTTGTCGAATCATTTGAGAAAGAAGAGATTCAGAAAGTGATTGACTATCTACAGGGATTAATTTAAATTTTAACAACCTGTATACTATGATAAAGCTTTTGATTCGATTATAATAATGGTATCATTAATGTACACCTGATATACATTTTAGGCTATTATAATTTATCAAATGGAGGATGTTAAATTGTTAAAAAAAATCAATCACATATTAATTTGTTCAACTTTACTAATTATCGGTACTGGTTGCTCAAAAAAATCTGAAATAAAAAATGATTCGTCATTAAAGACTCATGTAACTGGGAATACTAAAAAATCTACTAATTCAAATGAAACTGATCAATCTACTAATTTTTCATCACAAGAAAAAGAAAGTAATTCCTCAAAAGAAAAAGTTTCCACTACTATTGAAACAACAAGTGAGGCTTCTTCTAACATCCCATCTACAGAAGAAATATTATCAAATGATAATCCTGAAAAATTTATTCAAGCGTATAATGAATTTTCTATGAATGGAAATCCCATGCCTCCAGAACAACGTGGAAGTGTGCGTCCGTCTGATTCTTCTGGATTGTCAGGAGAAGAATACAATATCATTCTTTGGGGAATTGTTGATTATTATGGAAATGCTTACCAAAATGGATGGATTTCAGAAGAACAAAATAGCACTGCCCAAAAGCTGGCTACGGACAAGTTGTACAACGGAGGTTATAGTGATCAATCTAATAATGATGATTTAGTTAATATTACCAGTGAAAATGTAATAGAATACGTTGATGAATATGTTAGAACGTACACCGATTGGAATTTATCCTATCCAGAAGTAAAACTTGCAGATGATGGTATTTCATTACAGGTTCATTTTGAATCTGAGTTAGGCTCACCTAACAGGGGGTACTTCTTGGTATCACCACATGGTACAATTGCCCGATATTCTACCGTTGGAGAACCTCTAAAAAGATTAGAAGATTTATAAATAAAAATGTACACTTGAACTATTTATGAAACTATAGATTATTAAGCAATTCAGATTATGAAAATATACTACAATATACAATTATCTATAGACTTCTGGTATGATCCAAATGAGTTTACGATTATTTCATATTATGAACATACCCCCAGCAACTGACAGTGAAAAATAGTTGCTGGGGGTATTTCAAAATTCGCTATGATTTTTAAAAAGCTGGTTACAGATTACGTATGACAAATAAATAATTATAAACTATTCAAAGGCTGATTAATTAGGCTGCCATCCTCCAAATTCTTCATCACCAGCACCAATTGTAACTTTTCCATCTTCGCCATAATCCGCCCAAAGATCATCAGCAATAGGTCCCTCTGCCCCATCATTACTCCAACCATTCCAATCATGAGCTTGATTGCTATTACCTTGGTTTTGATTTGAAGTTGCAGATGAATTTGAATTAGTTGATTCTTGATTTGAAGTTATCGTTTGATTATTACTTTGACTTCCCCCCTGACTATAGCTATTCTCGTTATTCGAGGTTTGTTCACTATAAGCTTGATTTTGATTTACTTGATTACTCTGATATTCTTCTTGTAATTGAGCTTGATATTGTAATTCGGCTTCTTTTTCAGCTTTTTCTTTAGCTTCTTTTTCTTTTTTTGCCTTTTCTTCAGCTTCCTTCTTCTCAATTTCCTTCACTTTATCAGTATAGTTTTTAATTAAGTTTACGATACTATCATTTATCTCCTTGAATTCTTTTTCGGAATAAACCACATTCTCTTGGCCAGATATTTCTTGTTTTAGAGATTCTAAAGATTTTATCTTTGAATTTAATTCGTCTTTTCCCTCTTTAGAAACATCCTTAGAAGTGATTGATTTCAGAGAATCTGTGTTAATTTTTTTTAATACATCTTTCTCTTTTTTTATAGCATCTTCATAGGATTTTAATATTTTCGAATCAGGTTCATCACTTTTCTCATAACTATTATAGTCTTTAATTAGTTTTTTTAAACTTTCTAATTTCCTATCGCTATCTTTTAGTTCTTCAAAAGAAATAAAGGTTAATTCTATGTCTTTTATTTTCTTGTTAACCTGTTCGACTCTTATCCTCTCAGCTTCTGCTTTTTTATTTGCATCTACTTTATATACAATACCACCTATAATAAGTAAACCACACACAGCAATCATCAAAGACTTTTTTTTACTTTTCATACAAACTCCCCTTTTTAACATTCGTTTTTAAAACAATTATACACCATATACAAGCAATCATAAACCAGTAATTCCAATTACATTAGTAAAAAAAAGCCCTCTTTTCACAAAAAAGGGACTACATTTGCATTGTTAACTTAAAGGTTCTTGATTGTTTATCATATCTAAATACATTTCAATCTGTTGAAATTGATTATGATAAGTTGCAAAAACTTCGTCTACTTCAAGAAATTCTATATATTCAGAAACCCAGACTTGCGATTTATGAACGTAATTCAGAAAAACCATTGGATAATAGTCTTTAATGTTTTTGAACTCAACAACTATTTGTGATTCCATAATGTCAATCTGATTAATAGTATCTGACATTTCGTCTTTTAACGTTTGTAAAAGTATTTGCCAAATTTTCATTGATTCATGAAACACAAAATCAGAATCTAATTCTTCTTTAGTGATCCCGAGTAAATCTCTATTTTCTTTTTCAATTAATTGAAGAAGATTCAAATAGAGTAAATCAACCTTATCTTCTATTTTATGCTTCTGTCCTTCTCTTTACTTGATTTTTGATATCCATTTTCCTTTTTGATATTCAAAAATATAAATATTTTCTGAGTTAAAATTAATCAATTTGAATCCATTATCTACATCCTTAACCAAATATTTCCTATTACTCTCTATCATAATCTTTTCCACTTTTAATTTAAAAATTTGCACATAATCCATTATATGACCACCTTCTTGATTTTTCCCAACTAATTTGTAGTTCTACTCCTTTCTCTTTTCATATGGTATTATATGCTTCTTATAAGTGAAATATATATAATAAAGCGAATTAACTTTTGTTATTTTAACACCAATCTTAGTATAAAAACAGCGAATTAAAACTACTAAAACCTTAGGAACCGAATGTGCGTTCGTATATAATAGTCTTGTATTCACTAATGAGATTATAGAAGGGAAGAACCCAAATGTTACATAATTCAGATTTTAAAAAATCGTCTAAACTACCACTTTCAAAAAAAGAAATGCTGACTAAAATAGAAGAAATGTCTCTAAATTCTGTAGAACTAAACTTGTTAGATAGCGTTTATCAATCATTTGTTGCATCAAGAATTGATGAATCACCAGTTGAAGATGAAGTATATGATGAACTATTTAAGTTTCTTTTCGAAAATATTGGCTGTGTCTATTCACATGATACTGCTTTGTATCTTCATAAATTAATTACTGAAGAACCTTGTCACTATTCAATTTCGGAGTCGACAACGATAGCTTCTTCTTCATCAACTCATGCTGTGCCAGTTGAAGACATCGAATTAGTAGATACTCCTTTAGGAAATTTAGTACCTGTTACTAATGTTTATCGTACATTCTTAGATTGTCTTTCAGACGACGTATTGATTTCTGAATCAACATTAGTTGAAGCTTGGATTAATTTATACAACCATAAGAACTTTAAACTTGCAGAGTTAATTAAGGTGAGTCAACGTTTAAATTTAAATAATGAATTAATTGATTTTATAGAAAACATAATTGGCGCAATAAATAGGGAGGCATCACCCTAATATAAGATAAAACAAACCTATCTCCCTATATTACGCCTACTTTAAATTATTTTAGTCATTTATTTGATTAACCAGTCTAAAAAGGGAGCACTATTAATTATATAATATCTCAAAATTATACAATTTTATCGCTATTAGTTGATGTATCTAAGTTCAAAACACCATCAACAACATAAAAATGCTATCATCACTTGTTGTTTTTTCATAAATACTTATAAAGTAATTTTACAAAAATAAAGTCATATTTGGATTTTTATTATTTATTATCTTTTTAGAGAATCTTCTTACAGAGAATAAAGCCAAAATCAATAAATTTAATTAATAAAAACAGGATGGAATGTAGGCGCACTCTACTCATTCATGTTCTATAAGATGATTTCGGCCGTAATTAGGTTGAAAATAGAATTAGCAAAAGAAACTATAGGCTTCTATTTATAATAGTTTAACCTTCTCATCCTTTCTTCGACTTCTTCTTCAGTTCTTCTAATTTATTGAATTGTATTCGGATTTCCTCAGATTTATCTAAATAAATTCTTCATAAACTTGAGTTTTTAATTTAAAGTCAAATCCCCCAAAAAACTGTTCTCTAAGTTAAGTTGTCTATATGCAACTTTCCAACATCATTAGTAGCGCCACGCCTACATTGCTATGCTGTTGGTTCTTCTGATTAGTTGGAAATCATTACTATTAATTTACTTCATTTTTATAAGAAAATTTTTGTTCATTATACTAAATATGTCTAAAAAGGGAGCACTATTAATTATATAAATAGTAAAAATTATCATTTTTCACTATTCATGTATTCTCTATTTGATATAGATAAAACCTTAACACCCCCAACAACGTGATAGGTTGTAACCTTTTAAAAAGAAACCAGATAACTTTTAATAGCCTATTCCAATAACTTGGTTGGGATAGTCACTGAATGTAGAAGATTAACCTCACTTACATAAGCATTAACCAATTGAAAGATGTTTTTAAAAACCTCAAATAATTACTAAACTACTTCATATTGCGCGGCAGAAAGATAGTTCATCTATTTAGAATCTATTAATTCCATTAAATAGACATAACTTTTTACTCAATCATGCTCTGTGCTAACACTTCAATTAGAGGTCTAATGATATGCTCCACATTTTGTTCTTTTGCTTTATTTAATAATTTAGTTATATTAACATCATTTCTTTTCAGAGATTCTACTAATAGCCTATTCCTTATTTCTGCATTCATTTTGTATTTGGGATTCATAACGTCACAAATTGTTCTGTAAATGCTTGTAACTCTAATTTCATTTTGATAATTTGTTTTCATTATAACAACGTCATCATTAGAGATAAACTTGGAGGTCCTTACAATTTTTAGCAATTTACCATATCGGGTATTAGAATTGTTATATGTTCTTGGAACAGTAGTTATATATTTTTTAGGAATCACATTCGTTAATTCATGATAATATAAAGCTGATTCATGGCTAAATATCATATTTGGATAATATATTTGAATTTCAAACTCATCATCTTCTGGTGAATCTTGATTTTTATACCAACCATTTCTAACTTTCTCAAACCCATATTCAGTCAATAGTTTGTCAGAATATGATTCTATAACACTTTCCAATTCAACTGAGTAGTAGTTACTATCAAATAACTCGTATTTCCCAACTTTACTTGAAGCAATCATAGAAAACAACTGAACTAAATCAGCTTTATTAAAATAATCTTTATTTTGAAAAAAATCTCCGCAAACGCGTCTAATATCTTTATTTTTAAACAATTCATTTAAAATCAGCTTTTTAATTGATTTCGTTGATCCCACATTTAAAGTATCATTAATAACGAACTGACGATACATAGCCTCCAACTGATTTAATTCTTCAGTTGATAACGTTAAAGTTCCTAATTGTCTCAGTAACTTGTGCTTAAGTTTTTCATTATCCATTAGACACACCTCCATCGTGTTGGTAATTATAATTTTTACATTATTTTACCACTAATATTAATTTATCGGTATTTTTAAATAATATCAATACTACTACACAACGAAATTTGTCATTGAGTGTTTGCTGTACATATCATTTGCTTATCATTAATTATTTAATATTGTAGACTTTAACTTCAAATAACAAAAAAAGACAACTGTTTCCGCAGTCGTCTTTAATCCTTACTCGCTACACTGTTTCCGCAACGTAGTTTTCAGCAGTTCAAATAAAAAATAAATAGGCTTTTTTAGAAAGGAAAGACAAGTAGTGCTCATTAACTGATTCACTATCGCTTACACTCTCTTTAGTTTATCGCTGGAATCTTGCATCTCTTGTTCTTATGAGCTAATAATACCAACTATAGAAACCTACCACAATATTTCATTCTGACTTTTTAAAAAAATATCGATTTTTTTTAATTATTGATAAATAAAGCTATGTTTCTTTTGGTACTTGTTTATTCTTATCGAGAATAAGGGTATACTCCTCTTCAGCAAGGATATAATAGTACACATAAAAATAAGTGCAAATAATTCCAAAAAACAATTCTATATAGGCCACCTCTTTTACTAATAACAAAGAAAGAATAAAAGTCAGGATAGCCGAACTTGTTGCTATAAATTTCGCCTTTCTTTTTTGTTTCTTTGTTGCTATCGTGTTATTCGATCCATTGATTTTTTCAGAACTAACTGTTGTTTTATCTATCATTCATTCTCCACTCTCCGCTAATGTTTATTTTTCTCTATTTTTTAAATTAATTAATTTTATATTGAATTATATGTAATACATTTCAGAATATTCCTAAAAAGTAAAAATTCATTTTTTTAGAAGTTTTTCAGCTGTTCTAACGGATACTTTTAATGTTAATGCATGTAGATATATTTTTTTTGACAAAATAAAAAGACTCACTATTGCGAGCCTTTTCTTTTATTTCTTAATATCACGATAAACATAATGATAACCAATACGATTAATGCAATTATTAACATGCCACTGGTTGTTTTATACCAAACGACTGAATCGATACTCTCCTTAATTGCTTCTTGACGTTCCTCAGCTTTAATTTTAAAGTCAGTAGCGATCTCCCATTCTTTCTCTTTCGCTCGGTCGTGAATGGTTAACGCCATTTTATACTTACCCGCAGGAAAATCAGAGGAATTAATCTGTAAGGGCATTTCGTAAATACTATTAGGTGCCATTGAAATATCACTCAACGCAATGTCCATTACCTTTTTACCTTTTGCCGTTAAAATAGTTCCTTCTAAGCTATAGTTGGTAAGTAGTCGTGCTGTGTGATTAGATAAATCAGTTTTTAACGACAACAAACCACCATAAGTATCAATTTTAACAGGTCCTAATTCAAAATCTTGATCAGGTATTTTCTCATCTGTCATTAATACACATGCAATAATCATAGCAAATTCATTTTTAATTCCGATGCCATTCTCACTTGTGCTTTTTGTTTCTTCTTTTTCGGTTGAGTCTTCTTTTACATAAAAGGCTCCAACTATTTGTCCTTCAAATTTTTCATCAGGAACTTTGACTTCAAACGTCACAACTTTCTTTTCCTCAGGCTTCAATTCAACCGTTTGTGGTTCAGATGCAATATCAGAAAATTTGGCAACTAAGTTAGATGTATGACGCCACTCCTTACCACTGTAGTCAATCGTTCCATTACTGGTTGTCCCAGCTGTTGTAGGCGTTATCGTCAACTTCTTTTTCTGTTTACTCGTGTTTGATACCTCAAGTTTAAGTTCTTGAACTTCTCCAGGTTTCACTAATAAGTCGAAATAACCTCGTTTATCATCCGATTGATTATCCGTGAAGATTGGTGTGACATAGTATTCAAATGTTGGGCTGTCATCTGCATAAGCAAAGCGTTGAAACGAACACATCATGACTATACCAACAATCGAAAGCATCATAAACTTATATAAATTGCGCATAAATTCCCTCCACATTACATATCTATTATTCGTTACTTAGGTAATGCCCCTAATTCCCAAATAAGCTTGGTTTCGTACAATCCCGGCTGTATGTTAGGCCCCACTGTAAGAAATACTTTAAATGCTTCAGTAGTTGTATTTTCATAAGTGGCAGGATCGTATGATAATATTTTGACCGATTCATCTGATGATATAGTTTGTTTATCATCGATTGAAAGTTTAAGGTTTTGTTCATCCCAATTGACTGGTGCATTTTTTACAAATACATCCCAACCAGGTAAGGCTTCTCTCGTATCATTCACCGTTAGCTCTACTTTGATTGAATAGACCTCTTCCTCTATTGGTTGTTCAATTTTCCCGTAATCAATAGTAGATGAAACATCTTCTAACAATAACGTCCCCTGGGGTATTGTGATTGTACCTGTTGATGTTACTTGGCTTGCGTACTGTTTTGTGGCGACCAAAGGAAACGTTAATAAAAGGACGAAGAAAAGATCTCGCCTCATGTGTTTATTTTTCATATAGGCTCAGTCCTTTCTTTTTCCAATTTATTATAATGAAATACGATACCACGCAAATCAATCCCAATAAAATAAGGTGTATATCTGTTGATTCGCCAGTTTGTAAAATTTTATCATTTAGTTTATCAATAGGTGTTTGTCCTGACATCGACCCTCTTTTTACTATTTCAATTGTGACATCCGTGGCACCATTCGTAGATGAAGCATTCACACGAGGTATAGCAAAACACAACGAAGAACAAACAACCATTATCATAGTAATTACTTTTTTCATGACATCTCCTCCATTAATTCCATCTTAGCTAAGGCGTCATCTCTAATGACCATAATAACGTTCCATTATACTCACCTGTGCGCATACCATAGTTTGTATGGATATAAAAACCATTAGAGTCCTCTTGATCAACATATAGTGTCTCATTGTCAGGAATCGTCGTGTCTTCTAAAAGGATAGTGCCCGTTGTATTGACGTTATGTTTTACGCCATCTTTTGAATAGTATAAGAAACCATCCGGTGCTATTAACTGAGTGCCCTCAACCGTTGTAGAGAATGGTTCTGAATAAGCAACACTTAGTTTCCATGATGTTTTATCTAATCTTCCATCACTCAAACCAATCTTACCCATATCAACTTTCGTATCTGGGTCTCCTAAAGCAATATCCGTAAGTTTAAAATCAGTCGGTTTGTCTACCATCTCTAATTTGCCTGATACGGTGAAATTAAGGGCTGACTCGTTCGATTGATTACCATCTGGATCTACAAAGTAATAAGTAGCTACATGCGCACCATTTGAAAGGCCTGTTGTATTTAATGTTGTATCCAATAGTTTGGGGCCAACCGCATTAAAATCACTATAGCTGTCCACCAAGCTAAACTCTCCGTCATCCAGTTTCATCCATAGATCCCCAGCAGTACTATCCCTATCTTGCACTTCAAAATTTACTAAGATTTCGGAGTTAGGTGCCACTTCTTCATTCTCTAATCGAAGAACTTTTAGAATAGGTCTATCCTGTTTTATCAGATTCACACTAACTGATTCATTAACATTGTCATCTGTTACGGAAAAAACCGCTTTAAATTTCCCAAAGCCTATTTCTTTGAATTGTTTGATCCAGTTAACCGAACCTTGTCCACTACCGTTAATATCCATATCTGAAATATCATAGACATTGTCATCTTGAACTATTTGAAATTTGCCTTTTAAAGGTGGATTAGATACATTAGTCTTCCATTTTACATCGAAAGAAAGCTCTGTCTGACCATCATCAACGAATATGTCACCTTCTTTTGGATTAGTTATCTCAAGAATAATATCTTTATTCTCAGTAAGGAATCCGACACTTTCAGATTTAGAAATATTGTTACTACCAGTAAATGATGACGACACAATCTTTTTCCCAGTATCATCATTGTTCGCAACTTTTAATTGAAATTGAATAGTAGCACTTTCTCCACCATTTCCTTCAAAAATTCCTAAATCAGGTAGCGTTCCTTCTGGTAAGTTAAGGATTCCATTTTGCCAATAATCATCTGATAGATCTTCACCATTTAGCTTGGTACTATTGGCTACAAGTGAAACACCTTTAGCGGGGAGATTGATCTCTGTTGCTATATCCGACCAATTTTGATTACCTCCAACCCATTCCGGTGTCACTTCAACTGTTAAGGTTTCCCCGGCTACAATTGTTTCCCCATCTACTACTTCCGAATTATCGGCTTTTTTAATCGTAGTATTGACGTTTGAATTTACTACTGATGGAATTTGTTCAAAGACAACAGCTTGACCAGCAGTATTGCTTGGACCTGTAGATCCGGTGAACCCAAAGTAGGCTGTTTGTATCTCATTTTGACTGCCAAAAACCTGCTTGAAGAATCGTTTACTATCAATTATAAACGTATTATTGTCGATAGTGTAGCTCAATTGCCCTTTTGAAATATCCTTATCTTCTGAAGGTTGCCATTTCACTTCTAATTTTATCCATTTATCTGTTTGAATAGGAACTGAATTTAACACATTTTCATGTTTCATTACTCTGTATGACTTACCCAAGATGGGTAGGACATATCTATCATCATAAGTACTCGGATCGTTTGGAAAGGCTGTCGCAATATGGCTTCCTTTATCGCCAACGGTCGTTAGATCCTGGTCAAACGCATCGGGCGCCCCAATATTTTTATATAGATCATATTCGATAGCTATAGAATTTGCGATTCCATTTTTTGATTTACCATATCCCTCATCCGCATATACCCCTAAAGAACTTCCTGAGTGCGAGAACCATTCATACGCCCCATCTGTTATGGGTAAAGTGGAGCGGATGACAAACGCCATGCCATCCGCTTTTTGTTTACCATCACTCACCATACCTAATCCTTGATTCGTATACGCTACAATTTCAAAAGGTTCTTTAAAATCAAGCAAGTTATTATCAGTGCTCCAAATAGCACCAATTTGGCTATATCCGGCAGTTGTGATATAAACAGTTCCATCATCCGTCACTCCGGCAATATTTTCCGATTGACCAAGATCTACGGTAAAAATATTATCTAACCTCATATGAGGAGGCACTTCATCTGCATGTGTAATAGTAGGGATAGTTAATAGGTAAAAAAATGTTAGAGAGATTAATGTACCTAATAATTTTTTCATATTATGCCCCCTAATAATTCTTAGTTACCAGCTGGTAATTCTCCTAATGTCCATACAAATGTACTTGTATATGTTCCAGCTGTATTTCCTGGTTTAACATTTAATGCAGCATTCTCCATTAAAGCGATCCACGTACCTGCACCTTGACCTTCATCTGCTGTAATGACATCTGATGCGGTTAATCCGTTTTCAGTATTAATAACTCCTGTGATAGCGCTTTTAATAATACCAGGTTTGTCTGATTGGTTATCTTCACCTGCTTGTAATGCGATCGGGATATTAATGTCCGCTCCTCTTAATGCTTTTTGATTCGCATCAACAAAAGGTGAAATAGTTACTCCCAATGTCCAACCAGCTGACGTTCCTCGGCGGTCAGTTACCTGTACATTTTTTTTAATTCCTTCTACTGGTGTATCTTTAAACGTTCCTTCTAATTGCTTCTCATCACTTGCGAATTCAAAAGATGGCACTTGGTCAATTGTTAATGGGCCAGTTTGTCCTGTTCCGCCACCGCCTGGGATTTCAGGTTCTACCGGATTTGTTGTTTCGGGTGCATTTAGCATAACGCTACCTGTATTGCTGGCATCCTCTGCCTTTACATTATTTGCTAAAAATCCAAAACTCCCAAATAATAATACTGAACATAACACTGTTTTTTTCACAAAAATTCCCCCTTAAATTTATAATACAACTAAAGAATAACATAGAATAAAAGATACTTTTCCTCAAAATAGGAGATTTTTTGAACCTCAAAATAAGAAAACACACAGATGATAGCGCTATATCGATATTTTAACTGCTTGTTTTTTTTTCAAACCTTTCATGAATTTCTTCTACGATTGATAATATTTCAAATTTGTTAGGTAACTGGGATAAGTAAAATACTGGTAAGCTTGTGTATTCTAATAGTGGACCATCAGAAATAACTATATCGGGTTTATCTAATAGTCTTTTAGAAAATACTGGAGAAAATCGTGCTTCTTCTTCGATCATCCTTTCTATCTCTTTGGTAACCAGGTCTCCATTTCTGTTAATTAGCAATATTTTTATCACCTTCTGTTCCAATTTCATAATAGGCTCTAACAATATAAATAATTGTTTTAACGGTAGCATGTGATAGAATTGATAATCCTTTATCTTTTCCTTGAAGCACTCGAAAGCTATGGGCATTTCGCCCTCTATAACAATATTTACGGCATTTTTAAATAAATCATTCCTCCTCAAACCATAATAAGTATTGACGTAAAAACAAAACAATTCCGCATTATTAAGGTTCAATTCAAATCTTTTTTCAATGATTTCGTTTTTAAAATCAGTTAAAATATTAAAATACTTGCAATCCGACAGTTCAGTAGAATCCATTACTTCGTTTTTAAATTCAGATATGTCGTGAGTATTTTCCGTTGTCAGAAAGAAAAATAAAAAATCCAATTCTTTTGATATGACAGTTTCACTTCTTCCATATTTTTTAAAGAATTTAAAAAATCTCTCTAAAAATAAATCCCGACTGTACTTAAATTCAATTAAAGAAAAATCATTTTTTTTAGTCGAATTAATAGGATTTTTTAAAGATCTCTGAATTGTAACAGCCAGCATTGTTTGAAATGAAATGATACTTCCCTCTGCAATGCCATAATTTTGATTAACGAGATAATGATATGTCTCATCTTCCAATTCTTTATTCAAAGGGATTGGACAATCGATTAACATAAAGATTCGATAATAAAGGTACCTAATGGTAGGCTCCTCACCTGAAATTCGGTAACGTTGTCTCGCTGTTTTTTTAATAGAAAGTCCCATATCTAATATATCTCGCTTAAATTCCTTCCATCTTCGGTAAATCGTAGAGGTGCTAATGTGGTATTCCAGAGCTTCTTCCTCTAAATTTATTTGTTTTTCAAGAAAAATATCCTCCAACCATTTATATTTCAAGCTCCTTTTTAGATAAAATTTAAGGTAATGATACGGATTATAGTCCGTTGATTTAATTACCATTTTTTTATGATAATTAATTTGATTTTTTGAACAATTAGGATAAATTTCATTTTCATCTTGTTCAATTTCATTGATTATCTCTTTGATTTTTTTTGAGGAAATACCTGTTTCTGCTATGATTTCCTCGATACTAATATATCTGTTTCTCTGTTTTTGAATGAATTTAACCACTTTATACTTTTTTGCATCTTCATTATCTAACAATTTTTCAATCATATAAACCTCCATTTTTCTCACTAATAGCGTACCATTTTGATAAAAAAAGAATCAATAATCGAATTGTTAAGAAATTATTAAGATTAATATCATATGATATTTTTTTAACAAATTAGGCTATTTATATAAACGATTATTTAAATTTACGGCATTCTTACATGTTATTGAAAAAAGAGAAGAGTCCGAAAAAAATAATAAATTCTTAAATTACACCTTAAAAAAAACATTGCATCGGCACAAAAAAGGTGATATTTTCGAAAAGTATCGTAATTAATATTTAGGAGGAATTATTATGAAAGCTGTTGTAGTAACAAAAGATAAAGGAGTAAAAATCGAGAAAAAAAACTACGTCCACTAAAAACGGGTGAAGTACGTTTAGAAATGATTTGTTGCGGTGTTTGTCATACTGACTTACATGTAAAGAATCATGACTTTGGCGACGTAACAGGTGTTACTTTAGGACATGAAGGAATTGGGCGTGTTATTGAAGTTGCTGACGATGTAACAAGTTTAAAGGTTGGTGATCGAGCAAGTGTCGCTTGGTTTTTTGAAGGCTGTGGCCATTGTGAGTATTGTATTAATGGGAAAGAAACGTTATGTCGTGAAGTAAAAAACGCTGGTTACTCTGTAGATGGCGGAATGGCTGAAGAATGTATTGTAACCGCTGACTATTCAGTTAAAGTGCCTGAAAATTTAGCTTCTGAACCAGCAAGTAGTATTACTTGTGCCGGTGTGACGACTTATAAAGCGATCAAGGAATCTGGTGTAAAACCTGGACAATGGATTGTGATCTACGGATTAGGAGGTTTGGGTAACTTAGCCCTTCAGTATGCTAAAAACGTTTTCAATGCAAAAGTTATCGCTGTCGATATTAACGATGGTCAATTAGAATTTGCAAAAGAATGTGGTGCTGACTTAACGATCAACTCTTCTGAGAAAGATGCAACTAAAATTATCCAAGAAAAAACCCATGGAGGTGCTCACGCTGCAGTTGTTACTGCCGTAGCGAAACAAGCATTCAATTCAGCAGTTGACTCAGTTCGTGCAGGTGGACGCGTAGTAGCAGTTGGCTTACCAACTGATTCAATGGACTTAAATATTCCACGTCTTGTATTGGACGGTATTCAAGTTGTAGGCTCATTAGTGGGCACTCGTGAAGATCTAAAAGAGGCATTCCAATTTGGTGCAGAAGGAAAAGTAGTACCTCATTGTGAATCAAGAAAAATTGAAGATATTGAGGAAATGGAAGCTGGAAAAATTCGAGGACGTATGGTTATCGATTTTAATAAATAATTGTAATTAGTAAATTGATAGGACATTTATGCATACATTTGTTTTTTTCTTTAGTAAAGAAAATAATTCAAACGTATCATAAACGTCCTTTTTTAATTTGATATTATAATTAAAAAAAAATATTCACAGTTCCATATACATCTTACCAAAAAGCTGATTAATTCTTATTCAAGATTTCACTCGAACAACTCCACCTTTGACAACTTATCCACTTCTTTAATCGCGACATGCCGGATATCTTCCCAATTATAGGGTGTAGGTCCATCAGCTTTCTCGATCACTACATAATCCACATACGCTTCCCCCTTGAATCTTCCAATAAATGGTTCCGTAAAGCGACCAAATTCATCTCGTTCATTCAATTGAACTTCTACTGGTTGATTCTTGATATAGGAGAATGATAAAACCTCATCTATATCTTCTCGTGACATTAACGGCTTGGATTTGATGTCTTTAGATGCGTGGAGATGGTTCTCGTCGATGGTACTGGTCAATTCTTCCATCGCAAAAGCCGTTCCCCACTTTAACCCAAATGGACGATCATGGTAGTCATTGTAATCTTGAAACTGTTGCGCAAATCGTTTACTGGTTCGTTTGACCATGGTGATAACTCTCCTCTCATGCTCACATGCCTCCCATTGAAAATGCCCCCCATGTTTATATGCCTCCCATTCCACCTGCATGACCACCAACTAATCCTGCACGCGCAATGGCTCTACCGCCTTCTAATAAGCTATTCGCATGAACCATGGAGGTAAACCCATATTTTTTACGTATCGTATCGACCACATAATCGACTTTCACATTATTAACTTGTACGTCCGGTTCTTTAAATAAGTCTAATTGTAGTGCGCTTGTATAAGTGAGATTTGTGGCATTAATGGCAATATTTCGGACATATTCTCCCTCATAATTCTCTCTGAACAACTGTAATAAGTACTGGGCCATTTCTCGACTGTTGTTTGTAGGATGTACCTTGAGTTGCTTGCGGAAGCCACCACGTCCCTCATGATTAAGGTATCCCAGTGAAAAGCCGATTCCTAAACTAATAGTACTGGCTTTGGCACCCATTCGACGTAAGCGCGTCCCTACCTGGTCAGCAATTTCAGTAATAACAATCTCAATTTCTTTCGCATCTCGGTAATCACGAGGTAAGACTTGTGAGTTGCCAACGGATTTAGACTTAGGTGTATAATCTTGTCCAATATAGGTGCGATCAATTCCCCATGAATGCGCATAGAGTTGCGTCCCAACCACACCCATGTGTTGTTTGATTTTGTAATAATCGGCATGAGCCAGATCCTTAATACTATAAATACCGAGTTTTCGTAATCTATCAGCAGTTTTGCTTCCTATTGCCCAGAAATCCGTAATATCCTGAATACCCCATAGTTTAGTCGCTACATCTTCATAACGCCATTCGGCTTTCATGTCCTTATTATGCTTTGCCTCATTATCTAACGCTAATTTTGCCAGTAATGGATTATCTCCGATACCAACCGTCGTGTAGATACCTATTTGATGATAAACATCTCGTTGAATGAGTCTGGCCATCTCATAAGCCGTTTTTACACCATACATGGTCATGCCATCGGTAACATCTAAAAAACTCTCATCAACTGAATAGACATGATGATTACTCTCATCGGCATATTTCTTATAAATAGCGTTAATTTCTTTATTTTTCTCCATGTACACTTTCATACGAGGTGGAGCAATTACCAAATCATCCGGATATGGATAAGGTAAATCTCTCGCTCGACTCACATTAGAGATGCCAAACGCTTTTTTCGCAGCGGGTGAGCTGGCTAATATCAAGCCACTACCCCTTTCACGAGGATTATCACTCGGATAGCTCATCACCACCAACTTCGCTGTTAATGGGTTAAGATTGCGTTCTACACATTCCACTGAGGCATAAAAACTCTTGCAATCAATACACAAAATATCTCGTGAGGGTTCCTTATTATAATCAAATGTAGGATTTTGACTGAATAATCCCATCGTAATCCCGCCTTCTTTCTTAATCGGTTATTATTTAACAGTCTAAATAAATCTTATACTCAAATTAGAACATATGTTCGTATTTTAAGTCAAGTACATATGAAAAAGAAACTCTGAACACAAAAAAGAGCCTCAATTGAGACTCTTAAAATTAGTTGTATATCATATTAATAAAATTATTCACCATCTCAAAATAAGCAAATACAATCTCATTTTTTCAAATTATGGTATCAATGTTTTAACTTTTAAGTATCCTTAACTATATCAAAGCTGATGAGTTTAGTTATAATGCCGGAACACCATATGCCTTACTCTGTAATTTACATATATAGTATGGTTTATCCTACATACGTATATTTATTAAATAAATAAACGAACTTTGACCTATTTTCAATAAATATACTATCTTACTAAAAAGGGAGCACTATTAAATATATAAACAGTTCAAAAATACTTTTTTCTCTGTTCATCGAATGTATTGAATAAAATGAGTGGACTCACACTAATAATATTGCTAACCATTAGACAAAAAAACATAATGCACGGCTATTTCGCTTATAAGTATTGATACCTACGTTCATTATTTCAGTCTATTATTAATGATTTAAAGGTGTTCACCATCGTTATTTTGTTTGAGAAATACACAAAGATACAAGATAAAGACGACTACATTCCAGCCAATATAGTTCAGCCAAACAATGTAAATTTCCTTAGACTAATTGCATCTATGGTCGCTATCTGTTCTTTGACAGCACATATCTTCTCTATATCGTTCCAATCTTTGTGCCACGTTTCCTTTCCCAGCGTAACAGCACTTCTTTTTCATCAGGATTTCTTGGGCGTTGTCTTCCTTGTTTTAGTTCAAGAGATGGTATTTCCATTTTGAGTGCTTCTTCCAGTAGTTTGATATTTGCAACATCTTTTGCGTTAATCACTCTCATAACATATCCCTCCTTTTTATAAAAAAAGGCGAACATGCCACCAGCACATTCGCTTTTACTTTTTAATAGGTGCATTGCTTTTATAACATTTAATGTTATAAGGCTTTTCCTATGCCGGATTTTTTCTAATGACAACTAAGTAGCTGTCAAGTGAGGTTGCATTATAGACTCTGCACCTTATGAGTCTTTAAGTAAGTTTTTGATGAATAGCCCTTTCATCACTGTCGAATCACCGACACCCTTTCAGGCAGACACTTTTATGTGTCTCAAGAACTCCAATAAGGCTAACATGAGTTCCTCACTTCTTATACATAAATAACATCTACTAACTAATTAGTCAAGAATTTATGGTACCAAAAAATAGGGAGAAAGTCTACTTCCTAACTCTCTCCCTACTAATTATTTAATTACTTCTCTCGTAACGGTAAAATATTTTCTTCAATCTTCTGATTAATTTGTTTAAACAGTTCACTTCTATATCTCAATTTGATGACTGGATTTTCAGCGGTTGTTTTGTATTGATTGTAATCAGCACTCTTATATAAATCACTGGCGCCTAATTGATGTTCTTTTCCGTGTTTGTAATTATCTACATAATAGGCCAATTTATCTTCTTCAACATACCATTCCTTTGAAACTTCTTCGACAAATTGTTGCTTGGCTTGCTCAATGACAGCTTCTACTTCCATTGAAATTACTTTATCACGGTAATTTTCAGGGTTGTCTTGTAAATCTTGCCAAATTCCTTTGACAATATTAGCCATGGTTTGATTGGTGCGTGCAAGGTCTTCTAAGTACTTCTCAACTTCTTGCATCGTTTTGTCATTCATCGTATGTACCAATTGAATGTCATCATCACCGCTTGGGACAAATGATTGGATTAACATTAAAATATACTCGTAGTTTATCTTGTCTGTCTTGATAGACGACAACTCGTATTCCACATCTAATTCAATCTCATCATCAGGGCCAGGTCCTTCGCCTTTAATTTTTTCTAACGCGTTTTGGTATTTCCCATGATAATTTTCTAATTCAGGCATCGTGATTGAGAAAAGGGTGCCCAACATCTCATCTTCATATTCTGTATAAACTTGAACCGCACTAAACGTCTTATCCACGCGCTGATAAGCTTTTGCAAACTTCTTCAACCATTCGATTGGAGAGGCATCAATATCAATGTTCTCAGGTTCTTCCGCTATTTGTCTTAGGCTGTGGATTGCTTCAATAAAAGCCGTTTTCGATTCTTCCCATTCCGGCGCTAATACTTCATTCTCTCCACCGTTTGAATACAAACGTAAGGCATCTTTCACGCTTTCTTCAAACAAAGCAGGCGACTGGAACGTCACCACTTGGCCGTATTCCTTCTTAGAGTCAAAGATACGATTCGTTCGAGAAAATGCCTGTATCAAGTTATGAGGCGGCATAGGCGGACGATCAATAAAGATAGTCGATAAACATGGAGCATCAAATCCTGTAAGCAGACGGTCCACTACAATGACTAAGTCTAACTGTTCACTTCTGGCTTGATACTTTTCTCTCTTACGAGCCAGACGGTCGTTCACATTACTGTTATAACCTCTCATCGTATCAATGGTAAAATTAGTGCCAAATTCAGCATTGTAATCCAACAACGCTTCCTTCATCTTCGTCTGATTCACCTCTGAAGATTCTTCATTCTCACTAATCGAATAAGTAATCGCTACTTTAGGAAAATCTGGCAAGACGCGTTTAATTTTTTCTGATATTTTCACCGATGAATGACCTGCTTTTACTTCTTTAATCAAGTCATAATACTTTTGGGCTTGGGCAATTGATGTCGTAGTTAAAATAGCATTATACGTGTACCCAACACCGTTGTTAAAACCTAATTTCTTGGAAGACTTGTTGATGATAGAATTAATAACCGCCAGCATATGTTCCTCTTCTTCATAAACCTTCTTAGGTACTTTAGCTTCACGGACCATCATGTCCATTGTTTCAACTTCGGATAACTCTTTACCGGTCACAGTTGCAACAATCTCATCCAATTGTTCTTCCTCAAAGGTGGCCTTATATTCTACTTGAAAACCTAATACTGCTTTATCATGAATAGCTTCTTTCACTGTATAGTTATGTAAACATTCACCATATTGCTCATAAGTAGTTCGGGCCATATTCCCTTTTTCATCTTTAGCGTTTTCCTTAAAAATTGGGGTTCCAGTAAAACCATACCATAATGAATTAATGAAAAATTCCGCTATCTCGTTTTTCTTCTCTGCACTCACCGCTCGATGACATTCATCCACGACAAAAGCGACGCGTAATTGCGATAGTTTTTTGTAATCTCGTCCGTCTGGCTTATTATTTAATCGTCTGATTAAATGGTTTAACTTCTGAATAGTCGTCACTACGATGCCTGACCGGTCACCATTTCCTAATTTTTTGATTAAATCGGAGACATTTTCTGTTTCATTAATCTCAATCGCGTCATTTTGCGCGTAAGAGTTAAATGACGCAGATGTTTGTTGGTCCAAGTCAATTCGATCGACAATAAAAATCGTCTTATCAATTGATGGGATTTGTAATAAGTTACGAGCACACTTATAACTGGTTAGCGTTTTTCCTGAACCGGTCGTATGCCAGACAAAACCACCTTGACGATGCTTAGAAGCCTCTTTAACCGCTTCAATTGCGTGAATTTGATACGGACGTAGAAGAATCAACGACTTACGTTCATTATCGAGAACAGAATAGTGCGCAACCATTCTATGAGCCATTGGAATAGATAAGACCTCTCGAGCAAAATCTAAATAATCCGTCACAGGTTGATTGTCTTTATCAACCCATTTTGTTAAGAAAGCCGGCTTTAGTTTACTACTAATTGAAGCCGCAATGTAGCGAGTATCAACGCCGTTTGTCACGACAAACATCTGTAGGCTTGAGAAAATACCGGTAAACTTACCTTCTTTTAAGTATTTATCAATCTGACGGAACGCATCCATATAAGGTTCTCGTTTATTTTTTAATTCAATATGAATCATAGGCAACCCATTGATTAGTAATGTCACATCAAAACGACGATTGCGGTCTTGTGCACTATCTTTACTTGAACGATATTGATTAATGACTTCATAAGAAGAAATACCCGCTGCAATATCACGGTTCTTCATGACGATTAGACGAATGGTACCAAGCGAGGCATCTTCGCGTTGCACTTCGACTTTCGCAATACCATTCTCACCACTTAACCATTCAGCCGCTCGATAAAAATTCGCAAAAGTTAATTGATTTTTGATTTGTTGAAATTCTTGGTTCGTTAACATGACATCATTCAAAACTTGTTTATTATTCGCTTCCAATTTTTGTTTGAAATTAGCCCATAAATCATCTTCTGTACGTAGATCTTCACGATACGTCCACTGCGATTCTCCTGTAATTAATTGTTGAATTAAGTTATTTTCCATAATTTCTTCTGAAGTAAATGAGTACATAGCTACCCTACTTTCCGCTTATTTCTTTATACTAAAAATTATATCATAGCAAACGTACCAAATTGTTACTTCGTTAATTTTACTTAATAGTATTTCAAATTTCTTATATAACACTATCTTTAAAGGTTTTTTGCTTAATTTTATCTAATACTATTTTTATAAATATGTATTGAAGAATAAATTCTATTTATTAAATCTTCTCTATAAATATGATGTTCTCCATTAATTTCATAAAAACAGTTTGCAATTTCAACAAGAATTTCTTTACTCCCGGATGATTGTAATTTATTTATTAACTCTAATTCATTTATTGGTTCTTCTAAAACCTTCTTATAATAAGCTAACAAAGTAAGAGTTCTAACATAATCAAATGACTTATCTTCTCCCAAAAATTTTATCCTTACAAAAAATCTTCTCCAACTTTTATAAAATAATTTACAGTATATATGTTCTACGAATAATTTTCTTCTGAAAGTATAATTGTATGAATTAGGATACATACAACTAATTCTAATATACTGTGTTAATAATGTTGAATACCCACGTTTATATTTTTTTAAAGTTCTCAAGGCTTTTAATGGGGATCTAACTAATTTAAATGAATATCTGATTAATGATTTATTATCATTTGCTTTAGTAGAATTAGATTGTAATATTCTACATCGATACTTTTTTCTTCCTTCCAATAACGAAGGTAATGTTACACAAACTTCCTTTCTATCAAATAGCATTTTATCTTCTAAATAAACTAATAATGATAATAACCTACTTATCTCCATTAATTCCTCGTCTGTCTTTTTGATAACTAATTTTGAGTTTTCCAAAACGGTATCCCTTGTTTTAGAAAATTCAACTGTTCCAAAACAATCATTTGAATTAGACAATAAATGATATATCGGAATTAGGATCATAAACGAAAATTCTAATATAGTAATCGTATTGGAGTATCCTTTAGGTATACCGTTTATTAACCTCTCTATAATTACGAATAAAATAAAAATGTAGTATTTTGTTATAAAAAAGCTTTTCATAAAATTTAGAAAAAAGTAATCTAACACCGATAATTCTCTTTCTAAGTACTTCTTTTCATTTGAATAAGATACGTTAATTGTAAAGAATATTAGAACTATTCCTAACATTACTAAACTATATACCATAGCTTTATTAACCGATATGATATTATTCGATATAATAAGCAAATAATACATCATACAATATATAACGAGTATTATCTTTTTTTGGTATTTTTTATCTAAAGCATCTTCATCTAAAGCTAATATAATTGCTACAAAAGAAAAAATTATTGTTATTAGTATGTCCTTATTATCAGTAATAAAATTAGTTATGGATTCTTGCAATATCGTTACCACCTTTTTATATTTTTACTATAACCAAATTCAAAAAATCTCCTTTCTATAAGAAAAGAGATTTTTATTATTAAACAAACATTTTCTGCAATAGTGCTTTCTTCATTTCTTTTAACTTTTTCACCTTATTATTTTGAAGATCGATAATATCATCCAACGACTTGAAGAAGGCTCCAATTTTTTGTTGTTCTTCTAAATCAGGATAATAAAGAATAAAATTTTCCACATCTTTTTTTGTTATATTAGGGTCTTTTCGACTACTTGCTGCAAGTTTTTTCCATTCATTGACTCTATAATTTAATTCTGTAATTAAAAAATATGAATTTACATCATCAATAGGTTCTAACGCAGTTAATGCTTGATTTATGGTTGCAGAATACGTTAGTAAACCTGTTCTACCAATTTGGTTAAATCCCCCATACATTGCTATTAACACCGTATTTTTTGGAAGTAGTTTTAATTTATTTGCTGCTATATCTGAGATATTTTCCTCGTTAAAGATTATTGCCATATTCCTTAAATCAGTTGTTTTTATCCATGGAGTTGTAGGATTAATAAAATTTTCTTTTTTGCTTCTTAATGGTGTTGCACCTGAATACGTTTTATATAATTCTCCAATCTTACGCTGTTCCCAATCGTTATTAAATCCGTCAAATCGTATTTCAGGTACTTTTTCACCATTTTTTGGAAACATTTTTTGAAGCATGGCTTTTTTATATAATTGCATTTCTTCTAACTTACAATTCTGAAGAGCGACAGCATGGTCGAGGGTCTTAAAAAACGCACCAATTTTCTTTTGTTCGTCCATTTTAGGAATAAGTATCGGCATTTTAGCCATTTGTTTACCTGAAATTTCTGTAAAAGTTGAACCAGCTCCATTGGTTTCTCCATATCTTTTCAACTCATTTGTTCTTG
The DNA here is from genome assembly GCF_005145005.1 of Vagococcus zengguangii. Lineage (NCBI taxonomy): Bacteria > Bacillati > Bacillota > Bacilli > Lactobacillales > Enterococcaceae > Vagococcus > Vagococcus zengguangii. The sequence continues at coordinate 1,016,307 of NZ_CP039712.1, read as the reverse complement.
AAAAAATAAAATAAGAATCTAATTCGTCTCCAGGTACTATTGATTGAAATCCTTGATTGGTACAACCTTCTTTTGCTAATATAGCTGTATTTCCAATACCTGCACGAGAAGTAAATAAAACTGTTCCTACCGGTAATATCTTAGCAGAACTTTTTTGTAGACCCAGTTCAGTAATCTTTTTTTGACTTCCATTCACAAATATTTGGTCGCCAATTTCTACAGGAGAATACCAATCTATGCCTCCGTTCCAAAATTCAGGAGTAGATGTACTTGGGGTTCCTCCACTCATTATTTGAGAAACTTCACCTAACTTACGCTGTTCCCAATCGTCACTAAATCCGTCAAATCGTATTTCAGGTTGTTTAGTTATGTTACTCGCCATTTTACTCACCTACCTGTAATAAACTCATCAAATCAGCTAATTGTTGTGCTGTTTCATCATTATTGGCTGTTAATTCTTTCATCATGTCATATAATTCAGTTTCAGCTTGTACAATAGCTTTATTTGTTGCTCTCATGCTATTAGATAACTCAGTTAGGTTAATGGGTTCTTCTTCCTCAAATGTGTCGACGTAACGTGGAATATTTAAGTTAAAGTCATTCTCAACGATTTCTTCAAATGAAGCTAAGTGGGCATATTTCTCAATATTTTCACGCTTGATATAGGTTTCTAATATTTTTTCAATATGCTCTGGTGTTAAATTATTTTGCGTTTTCGCTTTTTCAAAGTCATTTGATGCATCAATAAAGAAAACATCACGAGATGAACGATTTTTTTTCAAAATAATAATCGTCGTTGGAATACTTGTATTGAAGAAGATATTAGCAGGTAAACCAATTACAGTATCAATCGCACCTTGATCTAACAACGCTTGACGAATCTTCCCTTCTGCTGCACCACGGAATAAGACACCATGAGGCAAGACAATCGCCATTGTTCCCGTATCTTTTAAATGATAGAAACCATGTAATAGAAACGCAAAATCGGCTTTTGATTTTGGCGCTAATACCCCATAAGATGAAAAACGTGGATCATCTAAGAAACCTTTTTCGGCAGACCACTTAGCAGAATAAGGTGGGTTCATTAGAACTGCTTCGAAGTTGGTTGGCTCATCTGTTGGCCAATCTCCATCCAAGGTATCCGCATTATTCAAATGCTGGTTCTCGATATCCACTCCATGTAGAATCATGTTCATACGCGCTAAGTTGAATGTAGACGTGTTTAATTCTTGTCCGAAATAACCAATCGTACCAGGCTCATTCGAATACTTCTTGGCATTCAACATTAGGGAACCTGAACCCATCGTCGGGTCATAGACAGAAAAGCCTTTTTGATTTTCTTTGCCTTGCATGACAATTTTCGTCATTAACTGTGATACCGGTTGTGGTGTATAGAATTCGCCGGCTTTTTTACCAGAATCGGCCGCAAACTCTCCGATTAGATACTCGTAAGCATCGCCTAACATATCGCCATTGTGTGCGATATCTAATGTTGCTAATTCCTTCATTAAGGCTGAGATCGTTTGATTTTGTTTACTGCTGTTTGGTCCTAATTTTTTTGAATATAAGTCCACATCTTCGAATAGATTTTCAAATATCTCACTTGACTGCTCTATCTCTCTGAAGCCTTGAGCTAAATCTTCTAATTGGAACTTCCCTTTGTTAACCATGTCCACTAAATGAGTAAACGTTAATTTAGGTTCAATCACATACGAGACATCTTCTTTTACCGCATTAATTAGCTCATCACGCAATTCCTCATCTGCAAAGGCTTCCTCAAAATTACGTTGTGCTTGTGCTAAATCATCTGTATCGGATTCTAATAACTCAGAAGCTTTTAACAGCATTTTATCTGATAAGTACTTATAAAACACCAAGCTAAGTAAATAGGTTTTATACTCATTAGCGTCCATCTTAGAACGCAAAATATCCGCTGAATTCCATAGTGCTTGTGATAATGTTTTTGACGTTGTAGTTGCCACTTGCGACACTCCTTTATAATATATCTATATTATTTTCTATATTTTTTTTACATACACTTCTATATTAACCGTTATAATTGCCATTTCATAGTTTTTTATAACCTTCAGAAGAATTTATTATCAGAACATACTTTATGAATAAATAAAAAGGACTGAACAAATCAGCCCTTTTTAATATGATACATTTCAAAATTCTTGATATCTTAGCTAAACCAAAGATTTATGTTTTCAGATAAGATTTCTTCAATTCTCTCATACTCTAAATACGAAATCCTTAATAGCGGAATTCCCATATCTTTAAAATATTGATTTTTCACTTGATCTCTCGCCTGAGTTTTCTCAAATCCTTCTTTTCCTCCAAATTGCTCAACTGGATGAAAATGTTGCTCTCCATCATATTCAATACCAGCAATCGGTTGGCCATTCTCTAAAATCATGAAATCCACTCTCATGAACGTATTGTTAGTTAAAGAAATATGAAATTCCTTCTGATATTCTCGTCCAGTTTGCTCAAGATATTGCTGAATTTTTTCTTCTCCTTTACTTCGTGGAGCACATAGAGGACATCCTTGATGTTGATTTATCATACTTGATGGTTCTTTTATGAATTCATGCTCACCAGTTTCACATATATGTCTTACCCGTATAGGTGTTTTATTGTTTATGTATCGACTTAATACCTCATACTCTTCTCCAAATTTCTCTTTGATTTGCTCAACAAATTCTTCATGTGTTTTTGAACGCGGATTACAAACACAACACGTCTTTCGGTGCAATAAATCCCCGGCAATCACTTCAAAATCATGTGGGTTTTCCTTCGTGTTATGTCTAACTAATAACTTGTTTGATGTTAAATTGTAGGTAGAAAGAACTGTAAATTCATCACCATATTTTTCGAATAATAATTGAACAAAATCATCATGCGAAAGATTAGTATTTTTGCAGACACCACAGCCTCCTGTATTCAATAATCTCGCTGGAGTTGATATAATCTCATGAGATCCCAAATCAGTATGATGAACGAATTGACAATTAGTTTGACCATTAACATATCCCTCTTTATACTCAAACTCACCACTAAACTTGTCTTCTAATTTTGCCATCATTACCTCTAATGAATCAGGAACACGTCGCACACAACATTCTGGACATCTGGAATGCTGATTAATAAATGCATCTGGTGTCATGTTAAATAAATGGATACCTTCTTCTGTCAGATGAAGAAATGTGACTTTTGTTTTTGAATTTATATAGTGAGATGCAACAATATATTCTCCCCCAACTAATGCGTCAACCTCTTTTACAAATTCGTCATGCGTTCTTTTTCTTCTATGACAAATAGAGCATGAACCTCTTCTTTTTAAATCCGCTGGCCTAACCTTATAATCATGATATGATCCATTGACGTGATGTCTGACTAACAGAGGAATTTCTTTTCCTTGATACTCACCTAAAATATCAAACTCATTCCCATATTTTCCAAAAATTTCTTCTTTGAATTGTTCCGTTGTCTTTTTCATTTGGCACTCTCCTATTATATTAGTTTTTATGTCTGCTTAACTCTCTAACTCATATAAATTCATCAATGGACTGGCCGATAATCCCTTTTTTATCACCACCTCATTAACCAAGCTATTAAGATAAACTTCTGTCGTTTTAATCGAGCTATGTCCAATCAAGCGTTGTATCGTATAAATGTCTGTTCCATATCTCACCAAACTTTGAGTAAAATAATGTCGAAAGGTGTGAGGACTTGCTCGAACCTCTTGTCTAACACCTGCATGGACTGCAATACGTTTTACATCTCTTTCCATCATATCTACTGAGTATTTACTACCTTTACGTGTTACAAATACGGATTTTTTTACATTGTAATCAACAGAATCAAAGTATCGACTTTTTGCTCGGTCATACTTCATTTTTTGTTTCAAAACAAGTGGTGATACAAATACCACACGACCTTTTTTCCCTTTACCTTCCACAACATGAATACCGTGTTGGTTATATGTCGCATCAGTTAAACCACAAATTTCTGATGCACGAAGACCAGAATCTGCTAAAACCATAATCAGCAACTTATCTCTTTCACGTAGAAATTCTGTCATATAGCCTAAATGAAATTCGTCATATCTCGCTAATTTGTTCTGTCTTTGTTTATCTACATAATTTAACATCGATTTCATTTCATCATCGCTAAAAGTTATAATGACCGGACTTGCTTCCTTCATCCACTTAACCCGATTTGTCGGGTTCTCAAATTCTTTCAAATATTCTTCATCAACGGCGTAACGATAGAGTGCTCTAATACTCCTCAAGTGACTATTGATATAGGTTTCTTTATTTCCACATTTTTCCTTACGATAAATCAAATAAGAACGAATCATATGTGTCGAAACCTCTCCCATCTCTTCTACTCCAAATTCCTTCCAAATGTATTCTCGAAATAATTTCAACGCTTTTTTATTCTTCTTCAAAGTCTTCGGTGACAAACCTCTTGCTCGATCTGTAAAATCCAGCTCCGTGATCAATTCTTCCAACCTAATTTTTTCCATACAAAAAAAGCCATCCTTTCTTATGATTTAATCAAAGAAAAACGGCTTTTTAATCTATAAAATAACAAAATATTTACTCATACACTCCGAATACCCGGAGTCCGACCCTTTAACACGGACATCTAACTTAATGAGAGGACAAAAAAAATATAAGGGCGTACAAACCCTTATATAGCAATAATTAAAATCAAAATACGGTTATCGAATCCCCAAAGCAATACGCGCATAACGGCTCATGCGATCCGTTGTCCAAGCAGGATACCAGACTAACTTCACTTCTGTATTTTTCACTTCTTCCACATCTTTCAATGCTTCATGAATTTCTTCAGTAATAACATCGGCTAATGGGCAACCCATTGTGGTTAAGGTCATCTTCACTAAACAATTGCCGTCTGTCCCAAATTCTACTTCATAAATTAAACCAAGGTTTACGATGTCAATCCCTAACTCTGGATCGATTACTGTTTCAAGTGCTGCTAAAATACGCTCTTTAATATCTTCGATCTGTGCTTCTGTCCAATTTTGTTCTGACATTGAAGTCCCTCATTTCTTTGCTAGTATCAGTTGCCTTTATTTTACCACATGTATGCCAGATTATTCCATCTGACCTTTAGCTAAACTCAGCATTGCTTTTTGTTGTTCTGGCGTCCAAAACTCACCTAACACTACTTCAGTAGGTAAAATATTAACAAAGGCTTTTTCATCAACTTGTCTTAAAAGCTTCTCAATGTCATATAACTCATAACGATTGATGACTATCATAAAGACTGATCGATTTTTACCAGTGTATCCACCTCTACCTGGTAAAACTGTTACGCCACGAACAATACTTTTCTTAAAGGCTTCTAATAGTTCATCTTCTTTGCTAGTAACGATGAATACCGTAAGCTTATGGCCACTTGTATGAATTTTATCTACTACTGTGCTTAAAACATAAATTGAAATAATTGTATAAATAGCTTGTGTCCAATCATATAAGAAACCTGCTCCAGCAATCACTAGCAAGTTCATCAAGAACATCATGCTACCAACTGACTTACCTGTTACTTTTGAAATGATAACAGATAACAAATCAAATCCTCCTGTTGTGAAACCGTATTTCAAGCAATAAGCTGAACCAATCCCGATTAGGAGACCACCAATAATCGTATTAAGTAATACATCTTGTACAATAACTTGTACCGGAATAATCATTGCAAATAGTGAAAAAGTTAAAACTGAAAAAAAACTATAAATCGTGGCTTTTGCCCCTAATTTCAACCATCCAATTAAGAAGATGGGAATATTAAATAGAAAGATTAACACGCCTGTATCGATAGAAAGATTAAATTTCATATCTAAAAATCCAGACACTAACTGTGCCACCCCATTGACCCCTGCTGAAAATACATTGGCAGGAATTAAAAACATATTTAATCCAATTGAACCAATAATTGACGAAACAATAATAATCAAGCTTCGTGTTAACAATTCATGTTTAATGCTAAATTCATGAAAACGATTCATTACAAATCCTCCTATCTACTGTTTTCTACCTATCTATCCTACAATATTTTTCATGAAAAAAATAGCCTAAAAAACCCCAGAGACTAAAAAAAGTTTCGATATCGATTAAATTCTCATCATCAATTAATAAATCAACAAAAACCGAACTTTCTCAACAACTCGAGACTGATTATTCCTCCGTCTAAAGAATGATTTTACCGTTCAAATCTATCTATTTGATGAATATAGTGATACACTTTTTTATAACAACATGACGCTTGAGGAGTGATAACATGAGTTTTTTAGGAAATATTATTTGGTTTATCTTTGGAGGATTCATCGGAGGATTAAGTTGGTTAATAGCTGGGGTATTGTGGTGTGTCACCATTATCGGAATTCCAATTGGTTTACAATGTTTTAAACTAGCTGGATTAAGTTTTTGGCCATTTGGTAAAGAGGTGATTGATACCGGGGGCGGCTTTAATTTTTTAATCAATATTATTTGGTTAATCTTCAGTGGGTTACCAATCGCTCTTGGACATCTGATTAGTGGTCTGATATTGATGATTACAATCATCGGAATACCTTTTGCCAAGCAATCATTTAAATTAGCCGGACTAGCATTGATGCCGTTTGGTAAACAAGTGGTCACCAGATATTAAAATAAGAGGTATGATCGTAACGATCATACCTCTTATTTTTATTTTGTCACACATAGACGGTAGAATGCTTCGGCATAAACATCCATGGCGCGTTCCATGTCATTAAACGTCCAACATTCATCTATTTGATGAAACAGCTCTACTGTGTCTTCAAACATCGCACCAAACGCTACACAATTCGGCATTGTGCGGGCATAAGTTGCGCCTCCTGAAGCAATCGGAGCTGACTCAGTATCGCCAGATACATCACGATAAGCCGCTAATAAAGTTGACACTAATTCTGAATCAACAGGTACGTATAGTGGTGCTAAATAATCATATTCTTCATACACTAAATCATATTTAGTAGCTAAAGTTTCTAATTTAGCGACCAAGTCTTCTTTTTCTAAAGTAACAGGGTAACGGATATCCACACTAATAGTTGTTTCATCAGCATTCATTGTTACTTTCGCAATATTCATGGTCATTAAGCCCGATGGTTCATCCTTAACTTCACCAATGGCACTAACACCATTCGCATCACCTTTGATAACACCACCTAATAATTCTAACGCTTTGTTGTCTGGATAAAGTGAATGTAACGCTTCGGCTAAACGTGTAATAGCATTAATTCCGATAGGCGCATCTTTTGAATGTGTCGCTTTACCAAATACTTTAACAGTTGAAGTGTTTGACTCAAATTTATAACCTAATGTTTCTAGTTCACTCACAACGTCTGCAACTTTTGTTCCTTGATAGGTTGCTAATTCCGGTACAACGTTTAAGGCTTTTCCACCTTCTAATACGAAATCAGTTTGTCCTGTGCCTTTAAGATTAAACTGTAATAACCCTTTTTCAGCGAAATTTAATGGGAACTTAGAATCTGGAGCAAAGCCCATTTTTGCAACAGGTTGTTCCTCACAGTATTTATTCATACAACGCCATAAGTTTTCTTCATCCGTTCCGAAGATATAGCGAATTTTATGTTTCAGTTGATAGCCCTTATCAAGTACTGCTTTCAATCCATAGTAAGAAGCAATCGCAGGACCTTTATTATCTTGCGTGCCTCGTCCATAAATTGCATCGTTCTTGATTTCTGCTTTAAACGGGTCAACACTCCATTTTGAAGGGTCCCCCGCTGGCACAACATCTAAATGGCACAGAACGGCAAATAAATCACCTTCACCAATTTCTGCATAACCATAGTAACCGTCAGGATCAATAAATGTTTCAAACCCTTCTTTTTTAAAGAAATCTAAAGTTACTTCTAAACAATCTTGAATATCTTGTCCAAAGGGTGTTGTCGTCGCCTCTTCATCTAAAACTGATGGATAAGAAATTAAGGTTGATAAAGTATCTAGCGCATCATCCAAATGTGCCTTTGTAATAAATTTTTCCATGAAATCACATACCTTTCCTAAACTCACTATTTTAGTTCACTTCCTATTATATCAAAGCATGTATCAATATTCATCAACAATAATCAAAGTTACATATTTATTAGAATTTTCACATCCTAACGTATTATAAACATAATGCCATCAAATTATTTTTTATTAAAAATAGTATCTTGCCTATAAAAAATACGCCGTAAAAGTTAATTTACACGACGTATTTATAAGAATCTAATTAATTTGTTTGATTATTTGTTTGGTTGGACTTGTCATTACTTGCTTTGACATAATCAATTGCGACTACAATTGAGACCATTACTTCCTCTAAACCAGTATCAACGATATTGATTTCATAACTGTCTCCAATACTAATCCACTTTTTACTAATCGATCCTACTTTACGACCGTTCTTTAATACAGAAAAATCCATGTCTAATAGGTTCCCTTTAACTGTTATGCCATTACCTTTAATCTCATATTTGGCTTTCATCAAACTAATCTGCTTTTCAATACTCATAGCAGGTTGTCCTTCAACCTCTACGTCAAATTTAGGCAAGATTGAAACAAGTTTTTTACTCACTTTACCAATCTTCTGTTTGTTCTCATTATATATTGTAAAAGTTTTTGGTACTTTCAACAAACTACCCTCAACATAATATTTAGCACGACCTTTTTCATCGGTAATGGTAAATTTTTCCCCGATTGATATAAGTTTTTGCTTCATATATAACGTCGTCATTGGCTCTCTCCTATTCAGAAACGTCCCCAGTATTGATGACTGGCTGTGTTCCTTTGTCTGTAATAATCGATACTAATAAATTGTTAATCAATTGAACTTTTCGATCGTCTGTAAAATTAATTTCTTGACCTTCTTGAATTTGTTCAAGTGCCATTTGCGTCATCGACACAGCTCCCTCAACAATCGTTTGACGAGCGGATAAAATTGCCTTAGCTTGCTGACGTTGTAACATGGCACTCGCAATTTCTGTTGCATAAGCTAAATGGTTTAAACGTGTTTCAATCACTTCTACACCGGCAACTGATAAACGCTCATCCAATTCTTTTTTCAATTCTTCTGAAACTTCATTCGTGTTCCCACGTAAAGTTAAATCACCATCGTTAAACGTGTCATACGGATACTGTGTTGCAATATGACGAATGGCTGTTTCACTTTGGATTTCAACGAAGTTTGAATAACGATCAACGTCGAATAAAGCTTTTGCCGTATCAACAACACGGTAAACCACAACTGCGGAAATTTCAATCGGGTTCCCATCCGAATCATTTACTTTCAAGACTGAACTATTGAAGTTCTTCACTTTTAATGACACATCTTTTTTCTCAGTTAGTGGGACCGTAATAAATAGACCACTTTCTTTGATTGTGCCTAAATATTGACCGAAAAATAAGACTGCTCGCGCTTGATTAGGTTGTATAATCGTTAATGAACTTAAAAACAGTAACGAAATAATCCATAAGATAATCGCGACCACAACATTACTAAACTGATCATTTGACACACCTTTATAAAATAAAAAGATACCCAACAATAACATCACAACTAGTGCTAATATTCCAATATAGCCATTAATATAAAAAGGTTTTTTCTCTTTCATTTTATCCCCCTCTTTCTTACAAATAGTGTAACATATTCAAAAAAAAACCACAAAAAAGAACCTAGATTCTTCCTTGTGGTTGTTGCCTATTCGTTAGATTTTAAGGCTTCAATCATATTAATGTGTTTCAATTTAACATGTGTCACCCACATGACAATCCCAGAAAAAATGGCAGTCATTAATGCGGAAATTAAGTAACCGTTCCGTTTAATAATCATTGGGAAGACCATCATATCTGAACTAGCCATCGTCAAAATAAACCACGTTAAAACTTGTCCTACAACAAAGCCTATTAATATACCAATAATCGTAAACACGACATTCTCTCGAATAATATGCATCGTCACTTCTTTATCATAAAAACCTAACACTTTAATTGTGGCAAGTTCACGTTCACGTTCTGAAATGTTGATGTTTGTTAAGTTATAAAGCACTACAAATGCCAATGTACCTGACAAGATAATAAAAATTGCGACGATCGAACCTAAACTTTCAGATGCAATGGCTTGTTTAGCAATCTGATCAGAAATGTAGGTTGTATTTAGAACCGCACCACTATCAATTAGTTCCTCTGCCAATGATTGTTCTTGTTTGTTTGTCTGTTTCTCCGTCTTGACTAGTAATGTATTGGCAGTAATAGGTTGCTTCATAACTGATTCATAATAGGTTTGAGTCATATAAATAACGTGGCCTAAATAGTTTTCAATCATTCCTTTAATTTTTACTTCGATAAGAGTACCTTCGCTTGTTTCAAGTGCTAACGAATCCCCAACCGCTACTTCATAAGTTTTAGCAATTCGAGGACTAATCAACACACCGGTTTCAGGCACGTTTCGTTTCTTACCTGTTTTTTCGTCATGTAGCGTCACAAATTTTTCTAAATCGGTTAAATCATCGGTGATGGTCACTGTCGCAAATTGACCAGCTTTATGCTTCTCACGAATCGTCATTTGCTCTGAATAGACCGGCATCACTTCATTCACTTGGGAATGCTCGTTTAAAATTGCCGTTGCTTTATCAACGTTACCTTCCTCGCTTAACGAAACAATTGCCTGGTAATGCACCAATTCATTGAATTGTTTATCGACAGGCGCTGAAATCGAATCATTCAAGCCAAAACCTGCTATCATTAAGCCTGTACAGCCTGCTATCCCCATGATTGTCAGAATCATACGCGCTTTATACCTGAAAATATTACGATACGTCACTTTTTGAAAAAAATTCAAACGATTCCAAATAGGGGTAATTTTCTCTAAGAAAACGCGTTTACCTGCTTTAGGTGCCTTGGGCATTAAAAGCGCGGTTGGTTTTTCACGTAAGTTGCGGGATAACACTAGTAAGGCCGAACCTAATGTCGAACCTAGAGCTGATAGGACCGCAATTAAGATTGGGATAGGGAAAAATTTCGTCGTATAAACTGGGAAAATATTGTTAACCTTTTGCATCTCGAACACGACCAATGGTAATAGTTTTGCACCAATTAATACACCAAGAGTAGTTCCGATAAATGCAGCTAATAAGGTATACAATATATATTTACTTGCAATCTCACCGTTACGATAACCTAACGCTTTTAGCGTTCCAATTTCTTTACGATTTTCTTCAACCATCCGTGTAATGGTTGTAAAAGTAATCAAAATCGCAATTAAGAAAAAGAAAACCGGGAAGACATTTGCAATCGCATCTATGCGTTCTGATAAGCTTTGATATTCCGTATAACCAGGGTTGCTTGCTTGGTTATTAACGATAAAGCGGGCTTTTTTCATTTCATCTAAATCAGCTTGCGCATCCGTTAATTGTTGTTGTGCATCAGCTAGTTCGGTTTGATTAGCTGTTAAATCAGCTAGCTGTTGGGTTAATTCTGCTTTTTTATCAGCCAATTGAGTCAGTCCATCACCAAATTGACTTACTGCTAACTTCTCGCCAATTTGCATTGCCAACATGTCAGATTGTTCTTTCAACTGATCATACTGTTTAGTTATTTCAGACAAACCCGCTTCGACCTGGTTTATTCCGTTATTTAGTTGCTGTGTTTTATCATTTAGCTCTGCTTGATTTTTATCAAGTTCGGCCTGTGCGTCAGCCTTAATCTCATTTAGACGAGCGCTTTGACGTGGGTTTAATGCGTCTTCAATCGCGGTTTGTTTTTCTAAAGAACGTGTTTCATAAACTTTAGAAAAACTACTTTCCTGTTGCAACTCACTAAACGAAACATACATCGTGGTATATGCGTCCATTTCAAAATTCTCTTCTGGTAAATAAACAAAGCCTTTGACAACACCGTCGCCAATATTAGTGACACCACGTTCATCGACATCCATGTACAGAGCGGTTTGAACATAACCAACCACCTGATAAATTGTCTGCTTCAAATTATCGTCTTGAATCGTTAATGTGTCTCCGATGGAATACGTCTCTTTTAGCTGATAATCTACCACTACTTCATTCGCTTTTTGAGGTAAATGGCCTTTCATCACTTCTAAGTTATTTTGCTTAGTGTCTGTTTGATAGCTGTAAACTTGTAAAATTAAGTTATGGGTTTCGTCAATATAAGAAAAATTATGACCCATCTCCACTTGAGCACCCGGAAGTTCACTAACTACTCGCTGTTCTTCTTCGGTTAAGCCTAGCGTAGAAACTACTTGAAAATCTGAAAGATGATATTTTGTAAAATAATTATCAGCAGTTAATTCTAAGTTGGGACCAACTGATTTAATACCGACAAACAATAAGACACCCATCAAAATAATAATTACGACAGCGATAAACCGTCCTAGTGATTTTTTTATATCTATAAACGTTGATTTAAGGTACAAATCTATTTTCAATGAACTGTCACCTACCATTCGATTTGATCAACTGAGATCGGTTGTTCATTGATTTCTATTTTTTTTACTCTGGCATCATTAATATGAATCACTTTATCTGCCATCTGGGCAATTGCGGAATTATGCGTAATAATTAAGATGGTTTTATTAAAGTCTCGACTTAAATTTTGAAGCAATTGTAAGACTTGTTTGCCTGTTTCAAAATCTAACGCACCCGTAGGTTCATCACACAATAACATTTTAGGGTTCTTTGCAATGGCTCTTGCTATTGATACACGCTGTTGTTCACCGCCTGAAAGTTGCGCCGGAAAATTTGCCATACGATGACCTAACCCTACTTGGTTTAAGACTTCTTCAACATTTAACGCATCTTTACAAACAGCTGTTGCCAATTCGACATTTTCCTTCGCCGTTAAATTAGGGACTAAATTGTAAAACTGAAAAACAAAGCCGACATCTGTACGACGATACTCTGTTAATTGCTTATCACTAAACTTAGCAATATTTTGTCCATCCACTAACATATCACCTGACGTCGGAACATCCATCCCACCTAACATATTTAATACAGTTGATTTTCCTGCCCCGCTTGGACCTAAAATAACTGTTAGTTCTCCTTGATCTATAGTAAAACTTACATCATTATTCGCAATAATTTCTGTTTCACCCATGTGATATTTCTTGTAAACATGATTAACTTCAATAAAACTCATCAAGCGACCTCCCTAACTCGGTTTCTATAAAATGACTATCCTTTTATATAATAGGTTTATTATAACAAATAATAAAATTAAGCGGTCAAATTTTCGTAAAAAGTCAAAGAATATTTATATAGTCTTATGGTTTTACACATAAAAATGAGGCTGTGACAAAAGTTAGTGTTATTAGTCTAAAATAAAAAATCCGAAACGGACAAAAAGTGTTATTTTTCGTTTGTTTCGGATTTTTTCTATTTTCTATGTCTTTCTGCGTCTCCCAAGACGCTAATTTCATCATATTTAGCGCCAAGGAAACAATACCGGTTTCCTTGAGAACTTTTCCAAGTCCTCTCACAGAGAAACGAGTGAAGCCCAAAGAAGCCTTCATCCGTCCGAAAACTGGTTCCACATCAATCTTACGTTTAGCGTAAATTTTTCCAGTTTCTTTCGTTGAAAGAAAATCTCGTTGCTTCGCTTTATAATATTCCCATGAAGGATTAATCATTATTTTTCTTATGTGGCCTTTGGCTGTTAACGCAGCAGGAATTTCTTCACGATTTTCGTCATATTTTTCTGCCACATATTCCTTGAAATCACGTGAAAAACCGTCTTTGTCTGTGCGTTTTCGATACGTATTAAAATTAAAACGGACTCCTTTTGGGTCAATATAATAGTCTTCTTTTTCTTCGTAAAACCAATTCATTACCTTTTTATCATCTGACTGCCATTTCTTACTATTTTCTTTCAACATTGTCCCGTACGGGATTAATGAGGTATGTTGAGATAATTTGTCTTCTAGATATTGATAGTTACTTTCTGAACAATAACCTGCATCTGCTACTATATACATGGCATCCTTTTCTGCTAAATTCATTTTTTCTAAGAAAGGGATTAACGTTTTAGTATCTGTTGGATTTTGGTAAACATCATAGCCTACGATAAATTGCTTGCTCGTAGCAATTTGCAGATTATAAGCTGGCTTAAGCTGACCATTTTTCATGTGATCTTCTTTTACTCTCATGAAAGTGGCATCGTGATCAGTTTTTGAAAAGCTGTTTCGTTTCCCGAAAGTCTTAAATTGCTTTTGATGTTCTAGCATTTTAGCTCGACGTGCAGCTAATTTTCTTTTAGTTGATTTTAAAGAACGTCGTTCTTGTTTAGCAGGGTTGGGAGAAAGCTTAGGTGTTGTTTCAATTTGTTTTTCTAATTCTTCTAATCTGAATTCTAAACGAGTTAGAACTTCATCAACCATATCTAAAGACAGATTAGAACCATCTGGTATATGAGACGACGAATAAGCCTCTTTTAATTCATTCATTAAAGAGACGGTTGCTTCTCGATTCATCGCATCGAAACGAATCGTGCTTTTCTTCCAAACAAAACTAAATTTATTGGCATCAGCTAAAATTTTAGTTCCATCAATAAAAATGGCATCATCAATCATGTTTTGTTGACGTAAATAAGCGGTTAGCTGCTCCAAGCCTTGATTAATAAGACCTTCTAATTCATCAGATATTCTAAAGCGTGCAATCGTTCGATAAGAAGGCATCATTTCTTGTGTTAACCAACGATCCGGTAGGCTCTCTTCAGCCAATTGAGCAATTTTACGACTACTAAAAACACTGCGTGTGTACGCAAATAAGACCAGCTTTAACATAGCAGATAAATTATATTGACGTGGTCTTCCGAATAAATAAGATTCTTTGATTTTTAATGTTTCAACTAGCTCGTTAATAAACCAAGCCGTATTATTTTTTTCTGGAATATATGAAGTTGTAATATCCAAACTTAACTGATTCATGTTATAATTAGAATACATTTTTTGGTCCTTTCTAGGATTCTTTGAAGCATGGGTCGGACCGTGCTTCTTTTTTATTTTATTATACCAAAACCCCTGATAAATTTGTCTTTATTGCCAAATTTATCAGGGGTTTTTTTAGAGACTTATGTCACAGCCTCATACGAGTTTCTATAAATAGTTTAGCAAGCATGCAAATAATAACGCACTAGATGCTGCACCGGGATCAATATGACCAATGGCACGTTCACCTAAGTAAGAGGCGCGCCCTTTTTTAGCGACTAAATCTTTGGTTGCTTCTTTAGCTGCCATAATCTTTTCTTCATTTAATTGATTATTTTCTAAGGCAGTCACAACCGCTGACCATACATCGACCATTGTTTTATCACCTGGTTCAGCTTTTCCTCGCATTTGAATCCCTGCCAAACCTTGCTTGACTATTTCGGTTAAACTTTCGATTGAGTCAATAGTTTCCATGCCTTTTGTTGTTTTTGTCATATTCATAAAAGCTGTTCCGTATAATGGACCTGAAGCCCCACCTACTTTTGAAATCATCGCCATTGACAATGTCTTAAAGGTATCGCTGATAGTTGCCGGAAGTTGTTTAGCAAACGCTTCTTGATAGGCTCCTACACCACGAGCCATATTATTCCCATGATCACCATCACCAATCGGCGTGTCAAGTAAGCTTAGTTCGTCTTTATTTTCTTCGATTAATTTCGTATAATCATTTAACCATGCTTGAATGTCTTTTACTGTTAATTCCATAATCTACTCCTTACCAAGAAATTGTCGTAACGTCAGTATTTAATGCCTCTAACCAAGCTGTATTATTTAAGTCGATGAACGTTAATGATAGTCCTTGCATATCAATCGACGTCATATAGTTGCCGACTTTGTGGAACGTCACGTTAATACCATGATCAGCTAATAAATTAAGTACATCATTGATGAACACAAATTGTTCCATTAAAGGTGTACCACCCATACCATTAACTAAAACACCAATTTCCGTTGGTTTATCATCATAAGCTGCGACCAATTTGTCCACCATTTCTTCTGCTAATTGTCGAGAAGCTTGTAGTTTTTCACGACGGTAACCTGGTTCACCATGAATCCCAACCCCAAATTCAATTTCGTCTTCTTTTAATTCAAAACCTGGTTTACCAACTTCTGGGACTGTAGCGGCACGAAGCGCAACACCAATTGTTTTAGTGGCAGCTACAACTGCTTCTCCGAGCTCTTTAAGTTCTGTTAATGTAGCACCGTTTCTAGCAGCATCTCCCAAGATTTTATGAACCAAAACAGTTCCAGCCACACCACGTTTACCAGCAGTGTAAGTACTGTCTTCAACCGCAATATCATCATCGACCACAACGATTTCTACAGCGATATCTTCCATTTCAGCCATGTCTTTCGCCATTTCAAAATTTAAAATATCTCCCGTATAGTTTTTAACAATTAATAACACACCTTGGCCATGGTCAACTGCTTTAATAGCTGCTTCAATTTGATCAGGCGTTGGGGAAGTAAAAACATCCCCTAAAACCGCAGCACTTAACATGCCGTCACCAACAAAGCCTGCATGCGCTGGTTCATGACCACTACCACCGCCTGAAACTAATCCAACTTGTGAATGCTCAGCAGTTTTGGCAACAACACGAGTATCCTCAACCCGTCTAATTAACGTACTATAACTTTTCACCATACCTTCTAACATTTCTTCAACAATATGACTTGGATCATTAATAATTTTTTTCATTTATTACTCCCAACCTTTCTTACCAGCATTTTTTGCTTCAGTGATTATTTGGTTAATATCATCTGTTACACCCGCTGTAATGGCTGCTGCAAAAGCGCCTTCAACTAGTGGGGCATCAACTAATTTATATCGTGCTTGTTGATTTTCTTCTAACATGTCAAATGCTAGTTCAGAGCTCATTACCGCACTTCCCAAATCTGCAAAGACTAGATAGACATCTGAATCTTCCGCCTCATTTACCGCATCAATTAACTTCATCGGATCGCTTCCTAACTCTCCATCTGACGTGCCTCCTAATGAATAGATTGAAACAACATCGGAATTTGCCATTTGCTCAATCATCACTTTCAGGCCATCTGTAATTTCTTTACTATGTGATACTAATAGAATACTTTTTTTCATTATTAACGTCACTCCCACATTTCTATCTTTGCTTACCACTTCTACATTATACTAATAATTGGAAGCGATTTCAACAAGAGGCTATTTTCCAATTAAACAACTCCTAAAAAGATGTTCATTTTTTAGGAGTCATCTTCTTTATTAGTGTTTAGAATGATACTCTTGTCCTATTTT
The DNA here is from genome assembly GCF_005145005.1 of Vagococcus zengguangii. NCBI lineage: Bacteria > Bacillati > Bacillota > Bacilli > Lactobacillales > Enterococcaceae > Vagococcus > Vagococcus zengguangii. The sequence continues at coordinate 998,975 of NZ_CP039712.1, read as the reverse complement.
ATCTGCTACGATAATCGCATTTGCCACATCTTCAACAATAATTGGGAAAGGCATAGAATGAATTGATTCTTCTGGAATACATGCGATTTTCGCCACTTCCATTGCTTCTTCAAACGTAATATTTTCAACGCCTAGTTCAGCTAACGTAATTGGCAAGTTAACTGAATAGCAGAAGTCTAAAACTTCTTCAAGTTCTGATTGGTCAGCGTTCTCTAAAACTAGCTGAGCGATGGTTGCAAAGGCAACCTTTTCACCGTGTAAATAGCTATGTGCACCATGTAAGGCAGTCATCCCATTGTGAATCGCATGAGCAGCTGCCAAACCACCACTTTCAAACCCAAGTCCTGAAAGCAAGATATTCGTTTCAACAATCTTATTTAATGCTTCTGTCACTACATTTGCGTCACAAGCAATTTTTGCTCGTAAGCCATCTTCTCTTAGATGATCCCAACATAATTTTGCTAGAGCTAGAGCCGCATATGTTCCAACTGCTGGAGGTGTCACACCTTCTCTTGTGCCCATTGGTAAACTTGCATTAACACGAGAATATGAATGGTGCGTTGCACGTGCTTCAAAGTAAGTTGATAATGCATCACCCATCCCGGCCACTAAAAATCTCGTTGGTGCTTTCGCAATTACTTTTGTATCAACTAATACAACACTAGGACTTTGTTTAAAGTAAGCATAGTCATCAAATGAGCCATCCTCATGATATAAAACTGCTGAATGTGAAGTTGGTGCATCTTGAGCTGCAATTGTTGGGACAATGATTAAATGTTCACCTTCTGCCACTACTTTAGACGCATCGATTGCTTTACCTCCGCCTAGTCCGATAATACAATCTGTTTGTTTTTCTGTTGCAACAGCTTGTAATCTTTTTGTTTCTTCACGTGTTACCTCACCGTTAAACCCACCCTCAATAAAACTCACATCGAATTTTTCGGCAGTTGCTTCTAATTGTGGTCTAACACGCTCTACATCTTCTTGACTTGCAATTAACAATGCTGACTTACCAAAAGTCGACACGAAATATCCTAAATTTAATAATTCATCTTCACCTTGTACATATTTTGTTGGTAAAATTAATGCTTTTCTCATGAGTTAATTCCTCCTTGTTTTTTATTACATACTTATCATAACCTCTAATGAAAGCGAAATCATTGAACGATGATAGCGTTTACTTATAAATTAAAGTTGAATTTTTTTGTTAAATTGAATTTTTTTGTAAAAAATAATCGTCAAAATGATATAATATTAATAAATACGATTATTTAATAAACATTTTCTACCAATGACAGTTAGGAGCATTTTACTAATGGCGTACAAAATTGAAGAAGTATTGGATTTAAAAAAATGGGAAACATTGCAAGAAAGCATTGCGATTGCGACAAACCTTGCGATCATCTTAGTGGACTACCAAGGTCGCCCTATCTCAACCCATAGTCAAGTTCAACCGTTTTGCTCTTTAGCTCGAAAGCATCCGGAGTTAAAGTTTTTTTGTGAAAAATGTGATGCCAGAGCGGCTATCGAAGCTGTACGGATGAATGAACCGTTTATATATCGCTGTCATTTTAATATTATTGATATGGCAATTCCTATTATGGTTGACAATCAATACACCGGGGCCATCATGGCTGGTGAAATCACCTTGCGAGACAATCATGACAAACTTGAACAAGTCCTCAACTTAGATCATCTTGAAAGCGTGCAAGCGTTCAAATGTGAACATGTTGACTTGTTTGAACAATATCCCTCACTAACCTTGGATGAACTAACTAAATTCGCTAATATGTTGAAAGATTTAAGTCATTATATTGTGAACGAGGCCATTAAAAAAGACTTTTTAGTTAAAACTTATAAACAGAGTTTAACGATTCGCAAGAAAGATGACAGAGTCGTCACTTCAACTAATCTTGATAATCTAGAATATGTGGAAAAAGAGTTAAAACAGTCCCTATTAGATAAGCGTTTAAATAACCTCTCGACTAAACGATCTTTGAAAAATAAACAATTACAACCAGCAATTGATGCTATTTTTTACAACAAACAAGAAAATCTTGATTTAACTACTTTAGCGTCGTTATGTAATTTAAGCCCTAGCTATCTAAGTCGTTTAATTAAAGAAGAATTTGGCGAACCATTCACAAAAGTTTATACGAAATTAAAAATAAGCTGGGCGAAAAAATTGCTTAAAACAACCGACTTACCTATCAATCAAATAAGTGATGAATTGGGATACGTGGAACCAAGCTATTTTGTTAGAACATTCAAAAAGGTCACAGGCATGACACCATTGAAATATCGAAAAAATAGTAATTAATCGCATGACAAAAAGGCTTTTTTTTGTCATCCTTTTTTCATCTGCTCGCCGAACAGCTGCTCTTATATCTTAAGAATAAAAGTTGCTTGCTGCTAATATGTGGCTTATGATTGGTTTATCATCTTGTTTTATTAAACAAACACTTAATTGGATGGAGGAGATAAGATGGATACAACTGAATATGAGTTAGCCCAACTGAACAAAGAGTTAATGGATACGATAAGATTACTTAGAATTCCTTATAAAATCGTTGAACACCCTCCTGCTACTACAACAGAAGAAGCGGATGCTTTTATTGATGGGCATCAGGGAGTGCGTACAAAAAATTTATTTTTAACAAACAAACGAAAAAGCGCTTTCTTTTTGATTGTGATGGACGATAAAAAACGGCTAGATATTCATCATTTTAAAAATCTTATTGGTTCCCAAAGTCGTATCAAACTAACGTCTAGTGAAACAGCTATCAAAAAAATGAAACTTCCTCCTGGTTTAATTTCGATATTTGGATTACCTTATAACGCCGACAAAGATGTTCAAGTTTTTTTCGACCAAGAAATATTGGAGGAAGAATACTTAACCTTTCACCCGAATATCAACACGCAAACCATTTTTTTAAAGAAGGCTGATACCTTAGAATTAATTAAACACTATGGTTATGATATTCAAGTAATAGCGTTATAACCATACTAAGTAGTAACAATTAAAATGAACCTGCCAGTATTCAATACACTGACAGGTTCATTTAATTACGTTAAGATTTGCTTAAAACACTTATACCATTGTAAGCGAGTAATAGTTGACCGTATTAAATTCTTAAACACCTCCGGGTATACTTAATTCATCAAGTATATCTGGAGGTGTTCTTTATGAACCAAGAAAGTTTACCATCTATCATCCTTGTTTCTTTAAGCAACGACTCTAGCAAGCTGTCTGCCCAAAACCAACCTATAAAACCTAAATTAGCTTGTCAGTTAAAAGTTGGAGAGGCTGATTTGAGAGTGTACAACGGGATTAGTCAATATATCCTGACTACAATTGTTAGGGAATTGACCAATGGGTCTAATTAATTATGCAGGCGTCCCACACATTTTTATTGTTTGTGGGAAAACAGACATGAGACGTGGTATTGATGGCTTGGCAGAAATCATCACCTGTCAATACAACCTCAACTTGTTTGATGAAGCACTCTTCTTGTTTTGTGGTGGAAAATTAGATCGCTTTAAAGCCTTATATTGGGATCAAGATGGCTTTGTCTTATTGTATAAACGATTAGAATCAGGAAAATTACAATGGTCTCGAAAAGCAGAAGAAGTCAAACAGCTATCTCATCAAGAGTTACGATGGTTATTAGAGGGACTCTCGCTTCAACAACCTAAAGCTTTGAAGCCATCGGCTCCAGGCTATCTTAATTAAATTTAAGCAAGGATAAAACTTTTTGTTTAACCTTGCTTATTTGTGTGATACACTTTCAAAAACAACTAGAAAGTGAGTCACATATAATGGAAGAACTAGTCAAAATTCTAATTAAAAATAATGAAAAATTGACACTTCAACTTGAAAGTCAGGCTAAACAAATTAAAGTGTTAACTGAACAAGTCGAGTACCTAACTAAAAAATTATTTGGTTCTTCTAGTGAGAAATCAGTAGACAATAATCAACTGTCTTTATTTGATGAGGAACCAGCGGTTTCCAAGAACCGGAGACAACCGAAGTAGAAACCGTCGTGACCACTACTACCCGACGTAAAAAACGTAAAGTCCATAAAGCAAAATTAATTGAACATTTACCAACAAATGATATCCACATCCATTTAGAGGGTGCGGATTATCTTTGTGAGCTTTGTGGTGATACGTTAAAAGTCATGGGTGAAAAAGTGGTCCGAGAAGAAGTGATATTTATTCCAGCACGTTTAGAAAAAAATCGCTATATCGAACATAGCTATGATTGCCAAGCTTGTCGAAAGCAAGATATTTCTTCTATCAAACGCGCACAGGCACCGAAGGCACCATTACAAAATAGTTTAGCAAGTCCTAGTGTGATTGCGTGGGTGATGCATCAAAAATATAATTTAAGTCTGCCACTTTATCGACAAGAAAAAGAATGGCAAAATTATGGATTACTTGTTTCTCGAAAAACTTTAGCAAATTGGTTAATCCGTGCATCAGAAGAGTGGCTACAACCAATATATGAACGTTTACGTCAGTATTTAATAAAAGAGCCTGTCATCCATGCGGATGAAACACCTTATCAAATTTTGAATCGTTCTGACGGGAAACCTAGTACTTCGCAAGCTCGCATTTGGTTATTCCAAGCTGTTCAAGAATCACAATATCCTATTACCTACTATCATTCATCGCTTACACGATCACGAGAAAACATCATCGAGGTGTTAAGTGAAGAATTTGAAGGTTATTGCCATTGTGATGGTTATGTCGCTTATCAAAATATCCCAGGACTAACCGTTGTAGGCTGTTGGGCACATATGAGAAGGAAATTTGTGGATGCCAGTGGTGATAAGGGACAAGCAGCAATTGGTGTTGCCTACTGTAATCAGTTATTCGCTTTAGAACGACGTTTTGAAAACTTATCGACAGCGGAAAGAAAATGGCAACGGCAGATTCAACTCAAACCGATACTAAAAGAGTTTTGGGAATGGTTGGAACAACTCCCTGTCCTAGCAAAAAGTAAACTAGGACAAGCGGTAGCTTATGGTAGACATTTGAAAGAGGAATTAATGCGTGTGTTAGAGGATGGACGCTTGGCTTTATCCAATAATTTAGCCGAGAGGAAAATTAGACCTTTAACTATTGGGCGTAAAAACTTCTTGTTTTCAAAGAGCGAACTGGGTGCAACAACCAATGCGATAGTGTATAGCATCATGGAAACTGCGAAGGCCAACGGCCTAAATCCCTATAGCTATCTTTGCCGACTCTTAACAGATTTACCGAATCTACCATTCAGACAACAACCTGAACTCATTGAAACGTATATGCCTTGGGCTCAAGAAATCCAAGATTTCTGTAAATAAAATAGTACAATACAAAAAGCGCCAGATAACTATGACTTGTTTAAAATCATAGCTTATCTGACGTTATTTGTGCACCCGTGTGACTATTACCCGCTTACAAAAGGTGAAGTTTTTACACTTCACCTAGTCACTTAATTTTGGCTAGTTGTAGAATCAAGTTAGCCACCCTAAGATAAATAAAAAACACCATGGTAAAAAATCATGTATCATTGAAGTACTCACTCAACAATGAAAGGAATTTTTACCATGGCTCAAATTAAGAGTAACACAAAAAAATCAACCTATAAACACCTTTCCTTCAAGGAAAGACAACTTATTGAATCCTGGCATAAGAATGGTAAATCAAATAGAGAAATTGGTAAACGGTTAGGTCGTCATCACCAAACGATTGCTAACGAGCTTAAACGTGGTACCACAACTCAAATTAAAGAAAATAGAAAAGTTAGACAACTCTATTTTGCTGATACAGGACAAGCCGTTTATATAAAAAACAGGAAGCGTTGTGGAGCTAAATCCAAATTAATAAGTGCCTTTGACTTTATTAATTATGCTTGTAAACAAATCATTGAATTTAATTGGTCACCAGATGCGATTGTTGGGTTTGTTAAATCCTTAGAGGATTTTGACAAACCTACAGTCTCCACTAAAACACTTTATAACTACATAGATAGTGGCATTCTACCAATAAGAAACCACCATCTTAAAATGAAGCTTAGGTTATCACCGAAGAAAAAGAAAAGCCATCAACATAAAAAAGAGCTAGGAAAATCAATTGATCTACGGCCAGCTTCGATTGATAGTAGACAATCTTTTGGTCATTGGGAAATAGATAGTGTTCTTGGAGCCAAAACAAAAGATGACAATGCTTTACTCACTCTCGTTGAAAGAAAAACACGCTACATGGTGACCGCTATTTTAGATGACCATACTGAAGAGTCTGTTTGCTATGCGTTAAAACAACTAGAAAAGCAGTTTGGTCATTTGTTTTCTCATGTGTTTAAATCAATCACCGCTGATAACGGAAGTGAATTTAGCTCATTACAAGACACCTTAAACCATGCGACTGATATTTACTTTGCTCATCCGTATTCCTCATGGGAACGTGGAACAAATGAACGGCATAATGGATTACTTAGGAGATTTGTTCCGAAAGGAACACCGATATATAAGTATTCAAAACAATTTATTCAGCAAGCTACTGATAGTATCAATTTTTTACCACGTAAGTTGTTAAACTATCGACAACCAGTCATACTATTTTTAGAAGAATTGGAAAAAATTAAAACCAAAACCTGATAGTAAAAGAGGTTTTGGTTAAAATAACATTGATATTTAGATTTTTTTACCTAAGTGGCTAACTTAATATTGCAATTTAGAGTCACTTAATTTTATAAAATTTGAGTCCATCAACACTATTTGACGAAGAGCCATAATAAATAAACACAAACAGGTACGATGAAAATATCATCGTACCTGTTTTCTTTATATTAACCTACTATTTAACTTTTTTCGCTCTAAGGCTCTCCATTTTTTTTACACATTAGTTGATTTCATTAGCAGGTGTATCCATTAACGACCAAATTATCGTACCTTCGTAATCACCTATTCTAGCTTGTCCTGGTAACACCGTTAGTAATAAATCTTCTTTATTAATCTCTATTACAACATCATTTGAGTTCTCTGTTTTTTCTTGATTATAAATTAATGCACCATTTACAGTATCAAGCGTCTGACCTTTATAACTTAATGCAGACTCCAAAATAGAAGAACCATTCGTTAATTCTTTCTCCATTTTACCATATAGGCTCCATCCTGTATCCACGCCACGACCGTCGTTAATAATAATTCTATTATCATCTGAAACTTCTTGATATTCATATTTTTGTGTAGAAGATGAAATTTTATTACTATTACCATAATTTATTGATAGTGGTGCTTTAACCAAACTTAATGGAGAAGCTTCCACTATTGTAACAACTTCATTTGATTTTCCAATAATAGTACTAGCACTATCCAGCAAATTCGAATCTAATTCTAACGTGATATCCGCTACTTCTTTGATTTCTGCGCCCGTTTCTGCGGTACGTGAAATTTTCCCATTATATGTTATTACCCATTCACGAGATAAACCTGCAACATCATTATAAGTTATTAATTTGTTATCTGAATCTAATTCAATTTCTACCTCGTCACCTTCTAAATTCATCATTTTTAGATTTGTTATATCCTCTAACGATGGGTCTATAACTTCACTGACTATTAAATTGTTCAAAGTATAATGATCTAAATCAATTAAATCATTTAATCTAATTGTCACCTTATAATTTAAAGTATCTTCTTTATTTGCAGTTTTTCCATCTAATGATGTGTTATCTGTATTAAATACTTCTTGTTTTAACTCTAGAGCATCATCTAGTTTAATGTACTTAAAAGTCACATCTTGTGTTTCTTCAGTAAGAACACCTGAAGCTTCCCCTTCTACACTTGCTAGTATATAATCGTCTATAGATTTTGCTTTAAACTGATATTCTTCTCCTACTCCACCTTCAAATTTCTCTTGTTCTCCTATCACTTGGTTCTCTTCATTCACAAAATTAATATTAATAATTTTGGAAATCAAGTTTAGATATGTGCTAGATTCAAAATGTTCGGTAGAATATAAGATTTCATACTTACCTGTTTTACTAAAGTCAATATCATGCGAGTATTGGACGTCTTCTGTATCCCAGTCACTGATATTACCGTATTCATCGGTTACTCTTTCTAAATGGACTTTGGGATCCCAAAGAGGTTCCTGATTAATATACATCGTCTCTTCCTTCAGGTATATTCCATAATAATCTAGCCATGTCCAAGTTCCTGATAAAGTTTGTCCGTTATACTCTGATTCCAATTGTTCTGCTGTCTTAGGGATACTGTCAAATTTCATGGTTTGTTGATTTTGTCTTCCCCATAACTTTAATTCAGTAGGCGGGACAAGAGAAGAGAAACCAGACTCTCCAGCTACTGAAGAATCCTTAAATGAAAAATCTTCACCCAACACTATTTTTTTCAAAACTAATGTTTCTTGATTCAAATCAAACATACCTGTTTGGTTCGTAATATTAGTCATATCGAATCCGCTAATATCAAGGTATTCTAGCGAATCCATATTTTGGAATAAACCGTCTGCTCTTTTTAAACTAGGGGTTTTCCAATTACTTAAATCAAGCGCCTTTAAGCTAGACATACCTCTAAATGCAGTCGCCATACCACCACCAGCCGTTTGTGGATCATACTCCTGTGAAACTGAAGCAACTTTAGAAACATCAAAATGATTAATGTTGAGTTCAGTTATTTTTGACATTCCAACAAACATACCAGACATATCTATTAAGTTTTCTGTTTCCCATCCAGAGAGGTCTAATTTTTCCAAACTTGTCATCGAACCGAACATTGACCTAGATGATCTAATATTATTCACTTTCCAAGCACTTAAATCTAATTCGGTTAAACTATTACAACCACTAAATAAACTATTAGTATTTGTTACATTGCTTACATCCCAGCTGGATAAATCTATAGAAAGCAGTGATTTCATATTCACAAATACGCCACGTAACATAGTACATTGAGAGACATCAACTTTTTCTAAACCACTAATACTTGTTACATTTGTAAAATCTCTAAAAAATGCATTTGCACCGGCGTCTATGAAGGTAACTTCACCCGTAATATTAATTTCTGTAATTGATGACATATCTATCTTTCCAGCAAAATATGCTCCAACACCATCTATTAAGTGTTCAAGAACGCCACCCGTAATGACTAAAGTTGTACCTTCAACACTATACTGAATAGTATCAGTATTAAACAATGAACTTGAATTCTCATTTTGCGAAGTATTCCCCTCAGATGCACTTTCTGAAGTCGCAACTTCTTCTGTGCTTTCGATTACCTCTTCTGATGAATCTTCCGACTCACTCATTACAGCCGATTCACTTGTTTCACTTGCCAAACTGCCATCTACCATACTCTGAGCAATCTCACTTGTTGGTAGGGTTTCTTCTAACACTTCTGTATTTATTTCATCCGCCTTTAACGGCGTCGCATTCCTTAAGACACTACTACTATATAAACCTAACGAACCTAACGCAATCGTTGTCACACTGACAAACGTTACCGTCTTATTAATTTTTTTATTAGTCAAAAAAATTACCTCCTGTTCTTTAACCAATTACCTTCGTTCTGTAACATCACAACATAACCTGCTTGTCTATCTTACTACAAAGGTTATTGGTGAAACAGTCCATAAATGTTTTGTGATTTAACAAGTTTGAACTGTTATAGTAACTCCTTAACATAACGTTAAGGAGCACTATCCACCTGATTAACTAGCAGGAACGTCACTTAGCGTCCATAGCAAGTTCGTTGTATAAACAGCCGCACGTTTCACCGCACTACCTGGTACATGTAAGTTGACACTCTCATTCAACTTAACCGTTTTTTCAACCACTTCTCCAGTATCATCTCTAAATGACATCGGACCGTCTGTCAACGCACTACTGCTTCCAAAGTAATAGGTGTATGTTCCTGCACCTTGCCCATCAGCAGCGCCCAACACTGTGTATTCTACTCCTGGATCAAAGGTTACCGTCTCCTCCATTAAAGCTAACTCTTTTTCTGAAGCAGTCGTCGCAAACGTTGCTTGTTTAAATGATAATTCAGCACCGTTCAAATCATTATCGCCAGTTTTGAATTGCGCTTCTTGTTTTACTTTTAATGTCCAGCCAGATAACGTCCCACGTTTATCTGTAATCTGCGCATAGTTTGGCACATCCACTAACGCATTATTTTTCACTACTTGTTGCGCTCTAGCAGGGTAATCTTCATTTGTGCTGACAATTTTTTGAACGCCAAAGTATAGATCCGACACGAAATCAATTGATAACGGTCCATCAGTACCTGGTGCTGGCTCTCCCGGATTAGATGGGTCAACATCTGGATCAGTTGGGTCAGTTGGAACAACTGGCTTATCTGGATCTGGTGTTTCAGGGTCAACCGGAGGTGTTGTGCTGTCATCTGGAATAAACTCTACAGAACCCGTTCCTGTTAACGACCCCACATCTGCTGCTTTAACAGTTGTGGCAAGTGTACCTAATACCATTGTGCTTAATAACGTTGCGGTTATAATTTTTTTCATTGGTTATTCTCCTTCTAATTAATGTTTTTATGAGCTAACTAGTTTACTGCTACGGTGTATCCGATAATGTCCATAATAAGTCGGTGGTATATTTTTCTGCTAACTTAGTTGAAGCACCTGGCACTTCTAAACTGATTTCTTTATTTAACTTTGTAATAGCTTCAGGATACGTGCCCTCATCGCCAGTATTAGTTGCCAAGCTATCATTGGTACCAAAGCGAAGAACCCAAGTTCCCATCCCTTTACCATCACTTGCCTGAACGACATCCACTTGTGTTCCAGTTTCCAACGTGAACGACTCGTTCAACACACTAGGAGCTGCCGAGCTGTTTTCAGCTTGTGTGTTCATGTTCCCGTCAGTAAAATGAATTTTAGTGTTAGCTAAAGTTTTAGTCGTTTCTGGTACTGTAAAGTCTTTTAATTGCTTAACTGATAACTTCCAAGTTGCCTGGTCATCGCCACGCACATCTGTTACTTGGACATAATTAGTTGTTAATTCATTATCTGGCCCGTATGGTTGAGCTGCAGCATAGTACGTTTGATTACTAGTCGAGATTTTTTGAAGACCAAAATATAATTTTGAAGCGAAATCTAATGATATTGGACCGGCATTTGGTGTTTCTGGATCTGGTAGATCCGTTCCAGGATTTTCTGGATCAGTTGGATTAATTGGTTTTTCTGGATCTGGTTTGTTTGGATCAACCGGATCCACTACTTCGTTGTTTGGTTCAAATCCAACACCTGCTTCGCTGGACGCTTCCTGTGGTAAGCCTTCAGCACTGACTGCGGGCATTAACCCACCTAATAATAACGTGTTCATTATAATAGTAGAAATAATCGTTGTTTTTTTCATTGCCTATTCTCCTTCTTTTAATAATAGTAGTAAGTTCTTATGATTCATTTGCCGGAATGTCTGATAACGTCCATAAGAAGTCTGTATAATATTGAACTGCATCTCTAGGTGTGGCACCAGGAACAAATAATTGAACGCCTGTATTTAATTGTTCACCATCAACCGTTGTTAAACCTTCCCAACGATCCACCCATGTCCCGACACCTTGGCCAATCGTTGCATCCATCACTAAGTAATCTTCACCTGGTTCAATCGTCACGTCGTGAACAGTCGGTGTTTGACTTTCTAATGTAATATTTGAATCTGCTTTACTATTTGTTAAAGTCACTTTGGCACCGGTTAATTCTTTGTTAATAGTGTCTTCATTTTTAAACGGCGCTAATTGTTTTACTGTTAAACGCCAGCCAGCATTCGTTCCTCGGTTATCGGTAATTTGGACATAGTTTGGACGTGTCGTACTTTCGTCTTTACCCTCTCCATCTGCATTGAAGAAATACTGTGCTTTTGCAAAATACGTTTGATCGATATTGACAATCTCGTGCACCCCAAAATCAAAGCTTGAAGCATAGTCAATTGATAATGGTCCAGTAGTGCCTGGTTCTGGTTTTCCATCAGGGTCCGTTGGGTTCCATGGTTCAACAGGCTTTCCAGGATCCGGTTCATTAGGATCAACCGGTGGAGTCACCGTTGTACTAGGGATAAACTCGACTTCTCCTTTAGCTGGATATGTTTTTTCTTCTTCTGCTAGTGATAGAATAGGGGCTGTAAACAATAATAATGCGATAGGACTCATATATATTTTTTTCATCTTTATAATTCCTCCATTTTTTTTTGTTGTGTTAGCAAGCCTAGACTTAATACTACTAGTAGACTTCCCAACCATAGATAAGATACTTTTGTTTCTCCGGTCTGTGGTAGTACTGGTCTTGAGACGATACCATTCCCATTATTATTGGGTAATTGAGGGCTTGGCGACGCGGTATCTGGACCATTATCTACGGGGTATTCACCCGTAAAACCGACCACGCCACTTGAACCATAACTTTTCTCCTCAGCTTGTACGAGGCTAACTGGTAGCATCAATAACAAACAACCTATGAGGACAAGATAGTATTTCATCATATTCGAGATTGTCTCCTTTCGTCCGATTTTATTATTTTTTCTTCTTAATTAATAAGAAAATAATAATCATAAGTAGTAGTGCTAAAATACCTATTCCAATGTAGATCAACCATTGATCATTGTTCTCTTCTATAGAGACATCGGTTTTATTCAACTCACGCGCTTTTTCAGCTGTGATTTCAAAATCTTGTTCAAATGTCCATTGGTCTTCACCAGAAGAAGCCTCGATATGCATGGTATACTTCCCTGCTTTTAATTTTTCTCCTTCTAATCTCAGTGGATAAGCCATGGTAGTATTTGGCGCCATCTGCATGCCTTCATTCTTCGTTTCATACAATGTTTCGGACTTATCTTTTTCTGTTACCTTGGCTGTTACATTAAATTTATTTAAATACTTAGCAACTGGATTCTGTAGATAACTATTAATAACATTACGAGCATTGACTTGGCTTGGTTCAACCTTTAACAGCTTCAAATCTGAAGCTAAGGTTGTTTCCGTTTGTCTCAACAACAAAGCAATAGAATAGGCAAATTTGTTTTCAATCGCCATCCCTTGTTGATTGTCTTTTTCCTCATCTTTTTCATCTTCATGTTCTCTAAAGGTCAACCCGCCTGCAAGCACGCCATCAAACGTCTTATCTGGTAACTTGATGGTGATTTTGTAATCCACTGTTTGCATGGCTGGAATGGTGACTGTTTCTTCTTTTGAGGTCACAACCTCCTTGAATTGAAGCGGCGCTGTTTCATCGGTGGTGGTATCCGTTACCCCATAATCAACCACTCCGTTAATATTTGTTGTAGCAGGCTCTATAAATGTTGCTACTTTTATCTCTTCGTTTGAATGATTTTTTATTTTTGCTACAATTTCTTGCGTTGTTGAAGGTTGAACTAATAAATCAAAATACGTACTTCCTTCTCTTTGGTTCTCTGGTAAAACAGCTTCCACACTAAATTTTAGCTCTGATGCTTCAATTGTCTCGTTGTATACCATCCCCCATACCAACAATGATAAAATCCCCATGACTATTTTTTTCATCCAAAATTCCTCCCCAACTTCACTTTAAACGTATAATAAATAACAGATATTATACTTACCTAATTTATGATAGCATCTGAATGGTTGTTACAACAACAAATATGAAAGCGATATTAAGATGTTAATATTCTAATAATAAACAACAAAAAAACGAGTGGGATAACCCACTCGTTTTCGTTGCTTTATTATAAATTTGCTGGCGTATTTTTTAATGTCCAAATTAAATCAGTACTATATTTTTGTGTTTTAATAACTGCTTTACCTGGTACTTTTAAATTAACATCTGGATTTAACATTGTTTCTTCAGGAACTACTTCTCCTGCTTCATTTTTCACATAAAGCGTTCCTGCTTCCAATGAATCAGATGACCCCATATAGTAGGTAAATGTTCCAGCACCTTGTCCTTCAGAAGTTCCTAATACCTCAACTTCTTGTCCTGCAGAAAGTGTAGTAGCACCCGTTAGCAGTGATACATCTTTAACATCTGATTTAGTAGCGTAATAAGCATTATTTAATGATAATTGTGCACCTACTAATACGTGAGGCGTTTCTTCACTTGTTTGGAATTCAGTCGCCTGTGTAACAGATAATGTCCAACCCGCTAACGTTCCACGTTTATCAGTCACTTGCGCATAGTTAGGTACATCTGACAATTCACCTGTTTCATCAAATACTCGTTGTGCTCTTGCTGCATAATTTTCAGTTTTACCAGTAATTTTATTCACTCCAAAGTAAAATGATGAAACATAGTCAATTGATAATTCTCCACCTGTACCTGGCTCAACTGGTTTCTCTGGATCTGGATCTGGATCTGTTGGTTCAACAGGAATTACTGGTTTCTCTGGATCTGGATTTTCTGGGTCAACGGGTGGTGTTGGTGTGTCATCAGCTTGGAATTCAACTGATGCATCTTTTGATAACGATACAGGGCCTTCATTATCATCTGCCAAAACGACAGTTGAAACAGTACTTAATAATAATGAACTTAATAATAGAGAGTTAATTAATTTGTTTTTCATTTTTTATCATCCTTTTCTTTTTATAATGTGTTTTCTGTGCTTTCTGTATTTCCTGGTGCATCAGTTAATGACCAAACAAGTTGTGTTGTATAAGCTTGGTTTAATTTAGTTGCTTTACCTGGTACTTCTAAACGAATATCAGTGTTTAAGTTATGGGTTGCTTCATCGTATGCTTCAGTATCCACCGTCACACCCTCTATTTCAACAGTAGCATTAGTTTTATCAACTGGAGTGACTGCTGTTCCAAAACGAGTTACCCATGTCCCAAAGCCTTGATTTTGGCTATTATCTGCGGTGGTAACATTGAAAGACGCCTCTTTTTCTAAGGTAAATGTCTGCAGAACGTGCGGTTTAGCAGAAGTAGTATCTTGTTCTGAATTGGCGTTAACATTTGTGAAAACAATTTTAGCACCTTCTAACTCTTTTGACTGCGCTAGCCCTTCACTATCAGTAATCGGGGTTGTAAAAGCATTAGGTTGACTTACATTCAATTGCCATTTTCCGTCAA
The DNA here is from genome assembly GCF_005145005.1 of Vagococcus zengguangii. NCBI lineage: Bacteria > Bacillati > Bacillota > Bacilli > Lactobacillales > Enterococcaceae > Vagococcus > Vagococcus zengguangii. The sequence goes on along the minus strand of NZ_CP039712.1, from coordinate 983,907 downwards.
TTAATCCACGACTATCAGTTACTTGAACATAGTTTGTAGTTTCTAAATATTGACCTGGATTTTCTTTATCTTGATACAATTGAGCGGCTGCAAAATAAGTTTGGTCTTTTGTACTAATTTTTTGATTACCAAAGTACAATTTAGACGCAAAGTCTAAAGATAAAGGTCCTTTGTTTCCGGTAGGTGGTTCAATCGGTTTAGTAGGGTCTGTAGGATCTACCGGATCAATCGGTTTAGTTGGATCGGGGTTTTCTGGATCAACGGGTGGCGTTACTTCACCATCACCAGACTTGAACCCTACACCAGCTTCTGTGTCGATTCCCTGAGAAACCTCTTCAGCAAATACCCCTGTTGAAACTGTTCCTAATACTAACGTGCTTAATAATACTGTTGAAATTACTTTAGTTGCTTTCATTTTATATTCTCCTTTTATTTAAAAATTTTCTTGTTAATTTGCTGGACTATCTGACAATGTCCAGATGAATTCGGTTTTATAGGTAACGGCATCTTTTGGTGTTGAACCTGGAATAAACAGTTGAACACTAGTATTTTTCACTTCGCCAGACGGGATAGTTTCCACTTTACTCCATCTGTTAATCCATGTTTGAGCGCCTGCTCCTTTGTTTGCTTGCATCACGACGAAGCTTTCACCTGGTACAATTGATACATCACCAGACAACGGTGTCTGATCAGTTTGTTCAATATATGAAATGGCTTCGCTATCATTCAATTTCACCTGAGCGCCTATTAATTCACTATTTTTTGTCTCGTCGTTTCTAAACTGATACAATTGTTTGACCGTTAAGCGCCAACCAGTATTCGTGCCACGCATATCAGAAACTTGAACATAGTTAGGGGTGAATATTTTTTTGTTTATCTCACCAACTTGAGTATCAAAATAATACTGTGGGTTAGCATAATAAATTCGGTCTTTATTATCAATTTCGTTCGTTCCAAAATCAAAACTCGAAGCATAATCGATAGATAACGGACCTTGTGTGCCAGGGGCGGGTTTGCCATCTGGACTAGTTGGATCCCATGGGTCAACAGGTTGATCAGGATCAGGGTCTACTGGATCAATTGGAGGTCTAACACTATCACCAGGTATGAATTCTATTTCACCGGTTTTTGAATAGGTGCTTTCTTCAGCGTTCACTTCTAAACTTTCAAACAGAACAAAACTGAAGATAATGAGCATTAAGTTGATTTTTTTCATATCACACCTCCTTCTGTTTATATCTTAAATACCCAAAGAAAGAGATAACAACCAGATTGATGCCCATAAATTGATAAGCATGTGTTTGCTCACCTGTTTGTGGCAAATAATGTGGTTGACCTGTTTGTGGCAAATGATGTGGTTTTTCTTCATCCGGACCATTGTCTACTTGATACTCACCTGTAAACGTTACTTGTCCTTTAGAACCATATTCACTTTCTTCTGCCTTCACCGAGGGTGCTAATATCATAAACAACATTAAGGCTAATGTAAGCTTGTTAATGTATTTCATTGTTTCTCATCCCCCTTGTTTAGTCGTTATTTTTTTTCTTTTTAGCAAGCAGAACAATAATAATGATCATTAACAACGCTAGAACAGCAATTCCTATGTAGATGTATAACATTGAGTTATCTTCTTCAATTGACACGTCTTTTTTGTTTAGTTCACGTGCTTTTTCAGCTGTGATTTCGAAGTCTTTTTCCAACTCCCATTTATCCTCACCTGACGTTGCTGTTATATGCATCGTATATTTACCAGGTTGCAATTTTTCGCCCTCAAGTCTAATTGGATAAGCCATTGTCGTATTTGGAGCCATTTGCATCGATTGATTAGACGTTTCGTAGATGACTTCGGTCTTATCTTTTTTAGTTACCTTTGCTTCAACATTTAACTGGTTCAAATATTTTGCGACAGGATTTTGTAAATCTGAGTAAATAACATTTCGAGCATTTAATTGATCTACACGAACATCAAGTAATTTCAAATCAGAAGCTAAAGATGTTTCATTTTGTCTAACTAATAACGCAACTGAATAAGCAAATTTATTCTCAATAGCCATCCCTTGTTCTTCAGATTCATTTGCTTCACTATCATCATTAACTTCTTTAAAAGTCAATCCTCCAGCTATTACACCATCAAACGCTATATCTGGCATCGTAATCTTAACTTTGTAGTCATATGTTTGATTGGCTTTAATTTTGACTGTTTCTTTATCAGCCTTAGCAATCTCTTTGATAGTTATAGGTGCTGTATCATCGACGTTTGTTTCCGTCTTACTGTAGTCCACTACACCGTTAACATTTGTAGTTGCTGGTTCTACCGTTGCCTCTACCTCTATTTCTTTATCGGTGTGATTACGTATTTTGGTAACGATCTCTTGTTCTTGATTTGGTTCCATTATCAAATCGAAATAAGTACTACCTTCTCTTTGATTTTCTGGTAATATAGTATCAACACTAAAATTCAGTTCTGAGGCTTTCACCATTTGACTGCCCATGACAGCTGAACTAAATAATGCAACAATTAATAAAAAAGTTTTTTTCACTAATTTCATCTCTCCTTTAAAATTAATTCGCAAGTTTTTCATTCGAAAAAGATTGTCGGTAAGAACTAATAAATTATGTGACTTCTAACAAGTCACTTTTAGTCCTATATCATCTTAACTAAAAATAACGAAGAGTAACAGTTCAAAAAAAATGTTTTTATAAATGTTTTTGAACTGTTGGACTTTTTTATGATTTTATGTTTTACTTTTAAATGTTGATATTACAGTGATTAAGGATGTTCATAGTAAGCGTGTAATAGTTGACCGTATTAAATTCTTAAACACCTCCGGGTATACTTAATTCATCAAGTATATCTGGAGGTGTTCTTTATGAACCAAGAAAGTTTACCATCTATCATCCCTGTTTCTTTAGGTAACGACTCTAGCAAGCTGTCTGCCCAAAACCAACCTATAAAACCTAAATTAGCTTGTCAGTTAGAAGTTGGAGAGGCTGATTTAAGAGTGTACAACGGGATCAGTCAATATATCCTGACTACAATTGTTAGGGAATTGACCAATGGGTCTAATTAATTATGCAGGCGTCCCACACATTTTTATTGTTTGTGGGAAAACAGACATGAGACGTGGTATTGATGGCTTGGCAGAAATCATCACCTGTCAATACAACCTCAACTTGTTTGATGAAGCACTCTTCTTGTTTTGTGGTGGAAAATTAGATCGCTTTAAAGCCTTATATTGGGATCAAGATGGCTTTGTCTTATTGTATAAACGATTAGAATCAGGAAAATTACAATGGCCTCGAAAAGCAGAAGAAGTCAAACAGCTATCTCATCAAGAGTTACGATGGTTATTAGAGGGACTCTCGCTTCAACAACCTAAAGCTTTGAAGCCATCGGCTCCAGGCTATCTTAATTAAATTTAAGCAAGGATAAAACTTTTTGTTTAACCTTGCTTATTTGTGTGATACACTTTCAAAAACAACTAGAAAGTGAGTCACATATAATGGAAGAACTAGTCAAAATTCTAACTAAAAATAATGAAAAATTGACACTTCAACTTGAAAGTCAGGCTAAACAAATTAAAGTGTTAACTGAACAAGTCGAGTACCTAACTAAAAAATTATTTGGTTCTTCTAGTGAGAAATCAGTAGACAATAATCAACTGTCTTTATTTGATGAGGAACCAGCGGTTTTCAAGAACCGGAGACAACCGAAGTAGAAACCGTCGTGACCACTACTACCCGACGTAAAAAACGTAAAGGCCATAAAGCAAAATTAATTGAACATTTACCAACGAAAGACATCCACATCCATATAGAGGATGCGGATGAAACACCTTATCAAATTTTGAATCGTTCTGACGAGAAAACATCATCGAGGTGTTAAGTGAAGAATTTGAAGGTTATTGCCATTGTGATGGTTATGTCGCTTATCAAAATATCCCAGGACTAACCGTTGTAGGCTGTTGGGCACATATGAGAAGGAAATTTGTGGATGCCAGTGGTGATAAGGGACAAGCAGCAATTGGTGTTGCCTACTGTAATCAGTTATTCGCTTTAGAACGACGTTTTGAAAACTTATCGACAGCGGAAAGAAAATGGCAACGGCAGATTCAACTCAAACCGATACTAGAAGAGTTTTGGGAATGGTTGGAACAACTCCCTGTCCTAGCAAAAAGTAAACTAGGACAAGCGGTAGCTTATGGTAGACATTTGAAAGAGGAATTAATGCGTGTGTTAGAGGATGGACGCTTGGCTTTATCCAATAATTTAGCCGAGAGGAAAATTAGATCTTTAACTATTGGGCGTAAAAACTTCTTGTTTTCAAAGAGCGAACTGGGTGCAACAACCAATGCGATAGTGTATAGCATCATGGAAACTGCGAAGGCCAACGGCCTAAATCCCTATAGCTATCTTTGCCGACTCTTAACAGATTTACCGAATCTACCATTCAGACAACAACCTGAACTCATTGAAACGTATATGCCTTGGGCTCAAGGAATCCAAGATTTCTGTAAATAAAATAGTACAATACAAAAAGCGCCAGATAACTATGACTTGTTTAAAATCATAGATTATCTGACGTTATTTGTGCACCCGTGTGACTATTACCCGCTTACATACCATTATACAAATTAATCAAAATAACCAAAAGAATCATTAGTTTGAAAATCTGACTAACTCTTTCACTCGGTAAGATTTTACTTAATTTTGCTCCTAAAATGCCTCCAATGATTGCTGCTGGTACGATAAACCAAAGTCTCGTTAAATCATACGAACCAAAACCAGTCGTCAATCCCATCGTTAACAACTTAGCCGATTGTGAGAAGAATATCGTAGCAATTGAATACACCGTTGCTTGTTTAATTGACATACTAAATAATAACATCAAGAGTGAAACATTGATGGGTCCACCACCGATTCCTAATAAGCTAGCTAAAAACCCCAAAACAATACCACAAATAATGTACATTCCCAAATAAGTAAATGAAAAACGTTGATGCTGTTCATTCGAATAAACTAAAGCAAAAAAAAGTGATAAAATGGTCAAGCCAATTTGGATAAGTTGGACATCTTTCTCGTTTGGCAATTGCCATATTAACGAGAACAACGTTTGATTTCCCAAGATTCCCCCTATTAAAGCACCCATAGATAATCCTGTTATTTTTTTACCATCCAATAAAATGTTTTGTTTTAACTGGCGCATAGTTGAAACGAGAGACATTGTAAAAACAGCCACCGATGAATAAAATGAAATGGCCAAGACCGAATCTACACCAATAAAATCAAAGATTGGTTTAATTAAAACACCTCCACCCATCCCTGAAACAGCCCCCAAAGTATTGGCGAGGATAACCACTATAAAGTAAATAATACCAATCATATAATATCACCTCACTCTTCCCTATCATTTTACGATAGTATAATGAAAAAACTATTATATAAAGAAAAACCCCTGCCTAAGCAAGGGTTCCAGAAATTATCTTCTGATTTCTCTAATACGTGCAGATTTACCACTACGTTCGCGTAAGAAGTATAATTTAGCACGACGTACACGACCATGACGGATTACTTCGATTTGAGCAACACGTGGAGTGTGTACTGGGAAAGTACGTTCAACACCAACACCGTTAGAAATTTTACGAACAGTGTAAGTTTCGCTGATTCCAGCACCTTGGCGTTTGATACAAACTCCTTCGAATAACTGGATACGTTCGCGTTCTCCCTCTACAACTTTCGCGTGTACACGTAAAGTGTCCCCAGCGCGGAATTGTGGAATGTCTGAACGAAGTTGTTCACTTGTAATAGCTTCAATAATTGGATTCATATTATCCATCTCCTTATTCCCAAACATTCATATGAGTGATTCAAAGCGGAATGTCGTAATATTATGTGAGTTCTTACTCACCAAAATATTCTAACACAAATCAAATTAGCTGTAAAGTTTTTTTCTTACTTACCACAAATCATTACCTTTGAAACCGATTCATTCGTAAAATAACAAATATTCGCTATAATATAATTAACATAATAATTTGAGGTGATGCCCTATTGAATCCAATTGCTGTCATTAAACACGCTTATCAAGATTTTTGGCTCTATAAACGTGACTACATCAAGGCTAATGTCCTGTTCAACTTACTTAGAATCGCCATTATTTCACCGATTCTTGGTTTTTTAGGCCAACAAATTTTAAAAATTAATGGCTTTGACGGAATTACTGAATCCACCATCTTCAGTTTATTTAAAAACCCAAAATCATTCGCTCTTATTATCCTTATAGTATTAATTTTTATTTTTGCGATTTTCTTTGAATTTGGCTTGTATTTTTTATATGCTGACCATCATGGAAGGAATCCCTTGAAATTCCGACAGTCATTACTCAAGCTTTTCAAAAAGCTGCGTTACTTTGTCAGTTTTCAAGCGTTATTATTTTTGATTTATTTCGTCTTAATGATTCCACTCGCTTCGATTGGTCTTGAAGGCAGTTTTACTAGTGATTTGTACATTCCTTACTTCATTACGGACGAGTTGATGAAATCACTATCTGGAAAGCTGTTATATTTTGGTGTTTCGGCCTTAATTTTTTATTTAAGTATTAGATTAATTTACAGTATTCCTTATTTTGTCTTTAATGAATCAAGCACCATCCTTGGAGGGATTAAATACAGCTGGCAATTTACTAAAAAGAAATTATTTACTACCTTGATTTCTTTAGGTGGCGTTGTATTACTTCATTCATTATTGACGTTCTTAGGGATTGTACTATTATTTTTACCCGTAATGTTAGTCGAAAAAATTGCTTTACCAGTGGCTCCCTATGTTTCAGCGGTTTGTTTAAGTTTAATCGAAATTTTGTTATTTATTGCCTTTAGTATGTTACAGGCATTAGTCGCGGAGGTAATAGTTACTTTACTAAAAGATACTGAAGAATTAGAACATCCTACTGAAAAAACGATCTACCCTAAAAAATATTTACGTATCCTTCTACCCATGATGTTGATTGGATTCGTGGTAATGACATTTTTTAACTATTCTTACTTAACCAATAACGTCTATGCCCCAAGTACTTTAATTATTAGTCATCGAGGTGTGACAGAGAATGCCATTGAAAATACTAAATCGGCCATTATCGCCGCTAAAGAAGCTGATGCTGACATGGTTGAAATTGATATCCAACAGACAAAAGATCGTGAATTTGTGCTCTTCCATGATGAGACACTAAGACGCCTAGGGGGCTCGTCGCAAAAAATCAGTGATTTAACCCTTGAAGAAGTTCAAGCAATTACCTTGCAAGAAGGACGAATGAAAGATAAAATTCCAACACTAGAAGATGTGTTAACGTTAGCCGATGATTTAAACTTGCGCTTATTAATTGAGTTAAAATTTGCTGAAGAAGCAGATGGACGCAATGAAGCCGAATTAATCAACTTACTTTACGACCGTGATTTATTAAGTCGGCACTATGTACAAGGATTAAATCAAACACAAATTGAAAGTTTTGAAGTGGGCGCACCTGCTGTTAATACTGGCTTTATCGTCGCCTTCAACCTAGGCTCCCTTCCAAAAACAAGCGCTGACTTTATGGTGATGGAAGAATTTTCTTTTAATCAGAACAATTTAGAAACAGCCCATAAACGTCAACAACAATTGTTTGCTTGGACAATTAATAAACAATCACTGATGCGTAAATACATTAGCATGGGCGCTGATGCGATAATTACCGATTATCCTGATGAAGCACAAGAAATTAAACAAAAGCTCTCTGAAAACATGAGCTTTACCGACCGAATCAAAAAATATTTAGAAATCAGATAAGGAGTTCCTATGAAAATTGCAATTCTTGGTTATAGCGGTAGTGGAAAATCAACGTTAGCTCGTGCTATTGCTGAAAAAATCAACGTTCCTGTACTTCATCTAGACACTGTTCATTTTGTAGAAGATTGGCAAGAACGTGACCGCATCGAAGCTAATACCATCATAAAACAATTTATGGCACAAAAATCTTGGGTTATTGATGGTAACTACACCAAATTTTTTAAAGAAGAACGCATTGAAAAAGCTGACTCTGTCATCATCTTAGCTTTTTCACGTTGGGCTTGTTTACGCCGAGTTATCAAACGTTATTTTAATTATCGAAAAAGCTCACGACCTGACATGGCCGAGGGCTGCGAAGAAAAAATTGACGGGGCATTTCTATGGTGGATTCTTTATAAAGGCCGCAAAGCCCAACCATTAGCTGAATTAAAGAAGATTCAAGCAAAATACCCCGACAAAACAATTATTATTCGCAATCAAAAAGAACTAGATGCTTATTATCAAGCACATGAATTAAATCATATAACGACAAAAAACGCGTAGCCCTTCGGCTACGCGTTTTCTTCTTGTTTAATTTGCTCTAACATTTTTATCATTTGAGCCGACATGTCTAATTTTTCTAACATCTCTGGGCGACGTAAATACGTACGACGCAATGATTCTTTTAAGCGCCACTCGTCAATTAATTTATGATTGCCATTTGTTAACACTTCTGGTACTCTCATTCCTTTATAGTCGGCAGGACGTGTGTAATGAGGGTGTTCTAATAAGCCTGTTGAATGAGAATCGGTTACGGCTGATTCGTCATTACCTAACACCTCGGGTAATAAGCGCACAGTCGCATCAATCATCACCATGGCCCCTAGCTCTCCACCCGTTAATACATAATCCCCTAAAGAAACTTCGTCCGTCACTAATGAACGAATACGCTCGTCGTAACCTTCATAATGACCGCAAATAAATACTAAATGCTCTTCTTCAGAAAATTCTTCTGCTACTTTCTGATTAAACGGTATACCCGCTGGATCAAGTAAAATCACACGTTTCTTGGTTTCGGGTGACTGTTCATTAATATGTGCTAACGCATCATCAATCGGTTGGACTTTTAATAACATCCCTGCGCCACCACCATACGGATAGTCGTCTACTTGTTGATGTTTATTGTCAGAAAAATCACGGAAGTTATGAACATTGACCTCAACTAATTCACGCTGTTTAGCTTTTCCTAAAATCGATTCATTCATTGGTCCTTCAAACATTTTAGGAAATAGCGTTAATACATCTATTTTCATCTTAATCAAGCAACCCTTCTGGAATTTCCACATCAACGCGTTTGTTTTTAACATCAACATTCGTTACCACTGATTCAATGTAGGGAATTAAGGCATCTTTTTGGCCTTTACGTTGCACAACCCAGACATCATTCGCGCCAGGTTGTAAAATTTCTTTAATCTTCCCAATTAATTGTTCGCCTTCATAGACCTCACAGCCAATAATTTCATGGAAATAAAATTCATTTTTAGGCAAGCGTTGCGCCTCTTCTTTTTTAATTTTTAAGATCCCATCGCGATATTTTTCCACATCATTAATATTTGGATGCCCTTCGAAACTTAAAATATCAAAGTTTTTATGCTGGCGGTGGCTTTTAACCGTTAAGGTAATCGGTGCTTTATCTTCTTGGAACAAGTATAATTGATTGCCCGTTTTATAACGTTTTTTTGCAAAATCAGTTTTTGAAATCACACGTACTTCCCCTTTAATTCCTTGGGTATTGACAATTTTTCCTACGTTTAAAAATTCAGTCATTCTCTCACATCTTTCTTCTTTAGTCCTCAATATTGTAACATTAGTTGCCAAAGCTGACTACTTAAAAAATGGAAGGTATGACATTACTCGCTCATACCTTCCATTCTTACATAGTTATTTTAATTTAATATGATTGATACTTAATGAATTTAACAAGACACAGACAGAACTAAACGCCATCGCTGCTCCGGCAATAATCGGGTTTAACCAGCCGATTGCCGCAAACGGAATGCCAATAATATTGTATATAAAGGCCCAGAATAAGTTTTGTTTAATTTTTTTCAAGGTCTTTTGCGATAAATGAATTAATTGGGAAACTTTATTTAAGTCCCCTTTAACAATAGTGACATCGGCACTTTCCATGGCGATATCAGTCCCACTTCCCATTGCGATTCCTAAATCGGCTAGTGCCAAAGCTGGGGCATCATTGATTCCATCGCCCACCATCGCGACTTGTCGCTCTTTAGCTTGCAACTGGGTTACATAGGTTGCTTTATCTTCAGGTAATACTTGTGCTTGCACATGATCACTTGGAATACCAACTTGTTCGGCTATATGACGCGCAGTCGCAAAATTATCGCCTGTCAGCATATAAGTTGCTACTTGAGCATGGTTTAATTTTTGCACAGCTCTCACAGACGTCGTTTTAACTTCATCTGCTAACGCAATAGCTCCGACTAATTCAACTTCATTTGCTAAATAAATCACGGTTTTACCTAACGCCTCAATGGGTGCCATCACAGATTGAAAGTTTTCTGTTTCAAATCCTTTTGCCTGCATCCATTTGTCATTACCCATCACATAGGATTGACCTGAGATTTTACCGCTAATCCCAAAACCTACGTTAGCCTCGAAATCCGTAACCTCAACTAATCCTCCTTGGTAATGCTTAACAACCGCTTGAGCTAATGGATGTTCTGAATGACTTTCTAATGAGGAAGCCAGTTGTAAAAAGTCAAGCCCATCATAGTCATTTGAAAAAACTATCACATCTGTCACGGCTGGGGTTCCTTTAGTTAAGGTACCTGTTTTATCAAAAATCAGCGCATCAATACTAGCTGCTGTTTCGAGAGCTTGACCGTTTTTTATCAAAATGCCGTTTTTTGCTCCCAATCCGGTGCCCACCATAATAGCAGTTGGCGTTGCTAAACCTAACGCACAAGGACAGGCGATAACTAGCACCGAAACACTATTGATAAGCGCTCGCTCAATATCTTTAGTTAGCCAAGCTGTTACCCCTAATGTCACTAATGCAATAATTAAAACAACTGGAACAAAAATAGTCGACATTTTATCCGCAATGGACTGAATCGGTGCCTTTGATCCTTGCGCATCCTCGACCATTTGAATAATTTTTGACAGTAACGTCTCTTTACTAATTTTTTCTGCTTCAAAAACAAACATACCTGTCGTATTGACAGTTCCTCCAAACACTTGTGAACCGACTATTTTTTCTACTGGGACACTTTCACCCGTTAGCATACTTTCATCAACGATTGATTGCCCACTCACGATTTTGCCATCAACAGGAATGCGACTACCGGGGATGATTTTAACTCGATCTCCTAATTTGACCTCTTCAATCGCAATCGTTTGCTCATGCCCATCTCGGATAACTACTGCTTCATCTCCAGCTAATGCCATTAATTGACGTATAGCGTCACTTGTTTTATTTTTTGCTCGATGCTCTAAATATTTTCCTAACAAAATCAAGGTAATAATCATCGCACTTGATTCAAAATATAAATGACTTGAATTACCACCCAAAAAACCATTATAGACACTTAGTAAATAAGCCGCACTTGTCCCAAGCGCCACTAATACATCCATATTTGGTGCTTTAGTTTTTAAAGAATGGTACGCCCCTTTATAAAAACGCGCTCCAATCACAAATTGTACCGGTGTCGCTAGTAAAAGCTGGACCCAAGGTTTATGCATAAACATCACAAATGGATGATGGTTCCCTACTAGCATAAAAATCATCCCAACAACCATCGGCAAAGTTAACAGCGCACTGATAATTAACTGACGTTTCATTTTTTGTTCATAGTCACTTTGTTCTTTAGCGATTTGAGCTTTGTGTGCATCATCATAAAGAATCGCTCCATATCCAATACCTTCTACCGTTTGAATGAGTTGATCGGTATCAATCGTTAACTCATGTTCGACTGTAGCTTTTTCAGTTGCTAAATTAACGTTAGCTTTGATAACGCCTTCTGTTGCATTTAATTCTTTTTCAACTCGTGCAGAACAATTCGCACAGGTCATGCCAGTTATCACAAAAGTGTCGATACTTTTTTCACTCATCTTCTCCACCTCGCTTAAACACTTGCTTTAAACCCTAAATCATTAACGGTTGAAACCAATGTCGTTTCATTCAATAATTGTTCGTCGTATTTAACAACGGCTTGGCCTTTTTTAAAATTTACCTTTACTTTTTTCATACCTTCTAAGGGTGCTAATGCTTCTTCAACACGGGCTACACAATGGTTACAGCTCATGCCTTCAATATTAATCACTTGTTTCATTTGTTTCTCCTCCTTTATAAATGACAGGTGCATTGACCTGGTATACAATCACATGCAATTTCCGTTGGGGCAGCCTCTAATTTAGTCATAAGTAGTTGCTGTAGCGCATGAATATCATGTTGGGTTAATTTACTCTCTGCAAGCAAATCTCCCAAAATTTGACCACGTTTTTTTGCACAGACTTGCTTCACTATATGTTGCATTTTGTGGTTCAGCGCAACATTTTCAGAAACGGTAGCGCGGTACACAAATTTATTGCCCACTTTACTCGTTACTAAATAATCTTTCTGCACAAGACGACTAAGTAATGTTTTAATTGTCGAGGCCTTCCACGACGTTTTTTTAGAAAGAATCGTTAAAATGTCGCTACTTGTCGAATGACCATTGGCCCAAATAACTCGCATAATTTCCCATTCCGCTTCGCTAATATCCATCGATATCCCTCCTAATACCCAAAGTTTACACCTGTAGACGATAAACGTCAATAAAAAAGAAGGATAAAGTGAACGGTCTTTATCCTTCTCGATTTTGAACTTAACGGTTTCCTTTAAACCAACCTGTTTTACAATTGATTTGCACAACGAAAAACGGTGTTTTGGCGCCAGATTTTGATAGCAAAGGCGAACCTGCATCGGTTGCATATAGTTCATAGTACCCCTCACCATTGACGACTTCTTTTTTGCGTAGTTCATAACCACCATCAACAATGTAGCCACGACGATAACATTCATTCAAGACAACTTGTTGAACGCCAGGAGCCCAGACCCAAGGATCGTCAGACACAGCGCCTGCATCCAAATTGGTTAAAATACCACTTTGTTCTGTTGTGTATTTATTATTCCACTTATCAAGAGTGTCTTGTCCATAAATATCGATTGTTTTTTGTTGAAGTTCAGCTTTTTGAGCTGCTAATTCAGCTGCTTCTTGCTCTTTCTTCGCTTCTACTTCTGCTTCTTTACGCTCAACTAACGCTTTTTTGGCTTTTTCTAGTTTAGCTGTTTGTTCTTTTTTAAGCGAAGTATTTTTGACTAGCTTAATGGCCGCAGCTGCTTTTTCAATGGCTTGATCATTAGTATCTTGAACTAGCTGCCCGTCTTCGTCAAACAAACCATCTACCAATTTGCTTGCTTGTTGATTCTCTTTAATTTGAGTTAACCCAAGCGTAATTGCTTGATTGTATAAAGTGGCATACTCATCAGTTTCCGTCTTTTCTATTAATTCTTTATAGGTCGTTGATACTTTTACGAGTGCATCCTTTTGCACTTTGTTATCAACGAGTACTGGTGCTTCAAATAAGTTATTTAAAGTGGCAACTTCTTCAAGTTGTTGACTGGCTTTCGCTAACTGATTCGTTAATTCCTGTTTATATGATTTATCAGAAAGAGCGGCAATTTGCTCAGCAACCTCATCAATTGATTCCATTGAAATTCCAACTTTCAGCAAACTATGACTACTGTCGGCATATAATTTTTCTAATGATAGTTTGGCCTGTTCATTAGCCTTATTATTCGCTGCAATTTGTTCCATTCGTTGTTGTTCGAGTGCTTTTTCTCGTTGGCTAATGGTAATAGCGCCTGTTGCTAATAATGAAATCGCAGCAACGGTTAATAAAGCACGTTTGCGGTTAAATAACGGTTTATTAGCATGTTTTACCACGTCTTTAGTGGCACGATTTGGAATTGTTTCAATATCGACCGGTGGAACATAAGACGCTTTTGATTGGTCAGCTTGGTCAGCTTGGTCAGCTTGGTCAGCTTGGTCAGCTTGGTCAGCTTGGTCAGCTTGGTCAGCTTGGTCAGCTTGGTCAGCTTGGTCAGCTTGGTCAGCTTGGTCAGCTTGGTCAGCTTGGTCAGCTTGGTCAGCTTGGTCAGCTTGGTCAGCTTGGTCAGCTTGGTCAGCTTGGTCAGCTTGGTCAGCTTGGTCAGCTTGGTCAGCTTGGTCAGCTTGGTCAGCTTGGTCAGCTTGGTCAGCTTGGTCAGCTTGGTCAGCTTGGTCAGCTTGGTCAGCTTGGTCAGCTTGGTCAGCTTGGTCAGCTTGGTCAGCTTGGTCAGCTTGGTCAGCAGATTGTAAAATATTTTCAGTGGATGTCAACTCTGTTTTTAAATCTTCTAGCTCTACTTCATCTAACATCTCATGCTCTATTATTACGTTAGTTTCTACTTCTTCAGCTTCACTAATATTTCCTGCTACTTCTGAGTCAATTGACACCTCAGGCTGCTCTTCTTTAGCTTCTTCCAAAATGCCGGAAATATTTGATTCTTCGGACATGATTAGCGTCATCGCTTGATTGGTGTCAACAGATTGATGTTCAGAAATATCACTTAACTTAGATGTTTCATCGATGACTACTATCTCCTGATTATCACCAAGTTCAGCTGCTTCAACATTGACTTCATCAGTATAAGCTTCTTTTTCGTTCACTTCTTCAGTTATTTTGACTAAATTCTCTGTCGAGTACTTATCGTTGATAGGTTGATCAGTTGAATCGCTAGTATCCTCATTAGAAGTTGCTGGTACTTCTGGGTTTAAACCTGAAGCTACGTCTAAATCAACTTGATGATTTTCAATCGCCATATTAACTTCTTCTATTTCAACCTTACCAAATGTTTCAATCGCATCGTCTGATAAATCTGCTTCATTAACCATTTTCTCTGCTTCTGCTACAGGCTTTTCTTGACTTTCTGCGGTTAAATCACCTGATAAACCGGCCATCGTTGCTAAATCAGGTTGAGGTTCTTCAACCTTTGTTTCTGACAGTGGTTCCTTCAACGTTTCAGCGTCTTGGCTAGAAGCAACTTCCTCATCCTTTTCATCGAGAGAGCCACTTATTTTATCAATTTTACCGATTAAAGCTGCTGGTACTTCTTCCGACTCAAGTAGAATCGGTGTTTTCTCGTCGAAGGTCTCTTCAACATGGATATTTGCGGTTTCTTCACTTGTCTCAGACGCTACCGTTTCTTGCTCGGTAGCCGCAACTTCCATAATATCTTCTGTGTGAGGAACTAATTCCTCCTCAACAATCGTTGCTTGCGAATCTTCACCTTCAATTTCAATGATAGGCATTTCTGTAGTGTCTACCACATCTACCGCTTCAGCTTTTAGCTTGCTCTCCTCGATTGCAGAACTAATCGCTTCCTCGACCTCCGCTATTGATGTTTCTTCCGAAATTTCTCTGAAAATAGTACTGTGATCCACTGCTTCTTCATTTAATAACGCTTCTTCGTTATTGAATCGTTCTATTTCTTCATCAACCAGTTGTTTTTCTTGTTTTATTTCATGGACTGCTTTTAACTTTAGACGAATTTGAGCATCGTTTTCCATCTCTTGACGACGTGTCGCTATTTTTTCTCGATAATCTGGCCCATGATGAAATTGGCGACTACTCCCACCGTATAAATCACACTTAGGGCAGAAATCAGTATCTAAATCATAAATCTGTCCACAATTTGGACATTTATTATTTTCTGACATAATCTCAACCTCTTTATCAGTATATTCTATACAATTCTATCACACTTTAGTCGGGTTGAAAATCTAACTCTACTCTGCAATATAAATAATTATTTGCACTAGCAAAGCTTGTGATAGATATGATACCATTTCATTTAGTTAATGTTATTAATTCAGCTATGATATAATCATTACATATAAACGTATAAAGGAACCTGCTTATGATAAATAAATATCTCTATATAATTAGACGACAATTTGATCGCTTTATGGCTAATAATGTTACAAGTATTCAAAAAATTGTTATTTACTATTTGGGCTTTACCGTGTTCGCATTTTTCTTATTAAAAATGCCTTGGTTCAGAAATCCCGGTGTCCATACTTCTGCCTTTGATGATTTCTTTATGGCTATAAGTACTGTTAGTGTTACTGGCCTATCAACCTATAATATTAACGAGGTCTTTAACCACCGCGGTATTGTTCTGTTAGAAATCCTTTTCCAAATTGGTGGACTTGGCATTATGATGTTTTTAACTTTTTTCTTTATTTTTTCCAAAAAGAAAATTTCATTATCTCAGCGGCAGCTAATTATGACTGATATGAACCAACCAAAGCTGAGTGGCATTGTTAAACTTATACGCATTAGTATGTCCTTCTTAATAAAAATTCAATTAATTTTTGGGGCAATATTTGCGGTTCATTTTTACCTTAACAAATCGCATGTGACCATCTCTGAATCAATCTTTTTCGGATTATATCAGTCTATTTCTGCCGCAACAAACTCAGGTTTTGATGTGACCGGTGCATCAATTATTCCTTATAAAAACGATATTTTCTTCCTTGTCTGTACGATGTTTTTAATCATGGTCGGAGGGATAGGGTTCCCGGTTATCATGGAAATCAGAGAACGCGTATTGTATAAACGCAAAGCTCGTCAAATTCCTTTTAGATTTTCATTGTTCGCCAAAATTGCTATCTTCACCTTTATAACTTTATTTATTGCTGGTACAATCATGATTTATCTATTAGAACGTCAGCACTTATTCGCGAACATGAACGAGGGACAAAAATGGCTAAATGCAATGTTTTATTCAGTAACCACGCGTAATGCTGGTCTGCAAATGCATGACTTAAACGAGTTCCAACCAGCTACGTTGTTATTATTCTCAGTGCTAATGTTCATCGGTTGTAGCCCTAGTTCTGTAGGCGGTGGTGTTCGAACAACTACCGTCGCTATCTTATTTTTATATATGATGTCATTCATTAAGAGCGAAGAAAACGTTAATATTTTTGGACGTCGAATTTCAGCTGAAGATGTCAAAAAAGCTGTAGTTGTCTTCAACTTATCCTTAACAATGTGTTTCCTGGCAATTATGCTATTATCAGCAACTGAATCCCATTCATTACTCGCCATCATAGTTGAAGTCACCTCTGCATTCGGAACCACAGGACTATCACTAGGAATAACAGATGATTTGACTTTATTCGGAAAAATTGTCATTGGTATTCTGATGTTTGTCGGACGCGTGGGTATGTTATATACGTTGATGATGTTCTTACCTAAAGAAAAACAAGATAAAGCATTCTTGTACCCAACTGAAAAAATTATTATCGGGTAAAAAATAACTGTTTAAATTTTCACTAATAATTAAGAGAAGAGTCGCGTGATTCTTCTCTTTTTTTGCTGTTTTATGGTATTATTAAGCATATTATGATCACGATTCGTGCTTTGGGAGGAAAAAATAATGACATTTAAAAGTCGTTTAGCACTTTCTGTTGGCAAATCGAGCCAATGGTTCTTGCAAACATTTATGAAAGGCGGCAGCAGTTTGCCAGGTAAAATTGCCTTAAAATTAGACCCTGATGTTCTAAACGCGATTTCAAAAGATTACGAAATTATCGTCGTAACAGGAACAAATGGGAAAACTTTAACAACTGCTTTGACCGTAAACATACTAAAACAACAATTTGGCGATGTGTTAACAAACACAACTGGAGCCAACATGTTACAAGGGATTGTTTCAACCTTCCTTTCAGATAAACCGAAAAAAGGTCAAAAGAAATTTGCTGTTTTAGAAATTGACGAAGCAAGTTTATCTAAAGTAACAAAATACTTAAAACCTTCTGCCTTTTTATTTACCAATATTTTCCGTGACCAATTAGATCGTTACGGTGAAATTTATACAACCTATCAGATGATTGTTGATGGCGCAGCGAACGCACCTGATGCAACGATTATTGCAAATGGCGATTTACCATTATTTAACTCTAACGAAAGTGTCAATTCACGAGTTTTTTATGGATTTAATCACGAAGAAGACCCTGAGGTGGTACCTTCTTCAAATACCGACGGCTTACTATGCCCTCGTTGCCAGCACATTTTAAAATACAACATGTTAACTTACAGTAACCAAGGTAAATACTATTGCTCACATTGTCAGTTTAAACGTCCTGAACTAAGTTATCAAGTGACCAACCTTAACGATATGACAAACACTTATTCTGAATTTGAAATCGATGGGACTAAACAACGAATCGAAGTTGGTGGGTTATATAATATCTATAACGCATTAGCCGCAGCTGCAGTTGCTAAACACTATGGTGTCACAGATGAAAATATAGCTAAAGGCTTAACCTACGACCAAAAAGTATTTGGTCGTCAAGAAGTAATTAACATCGATGGCAAAGAATGTACCTTAGTCTTAGTTAAAAATCCAGTTGGTTTGAATCAAGTTATCGACATGATCAACTTAGCCCCACAACCTTTTAGCTTAGTACAAATTTTAAACTCCAACTATGCCGATGGTATCGATGTCAGTTGGATTTGGGATGGCAATTATGAGTCATTTGCTGAGATGACTATTCCTAATGTCATCGCTGGTGGTGAACGCTCTAAAGATATCGCCCTACGTATGAAAGTAGCTGGTTTAGAAAACAATAATTTCAAGGAAATCCCTGAATTACCAAAAATTATTGAAGAAATTAAACAAATGGACACCGAACGCGTCTTTATTTTAGCAACGTATACGGCGGTCTTACAGTTACGAAAAGAATTAGCTTCACAAGGTTATATCAAAGGAGGTATGTAGCATGACAAACTACACTATTCATGCCTGTCATTTGTATGGCAACTTATTAAATACTTACGGTGATATCGGTAACTTATTAGTCTTAGAATACTATGCGAAAAAAGCAGGAATCACGCTAACACACGAGGTTATTAGTATTGATGATACGTTTGACGATTCGAAATATGACTTTGTTTTATTCGGTGGGGGTCAAGACTTTGAACAAACAGTCGTTTCTCAAGACATTCAATTAAAGAAAGAACCACTTGTTCGTTATATTGAAAATGACGGTCCCTTCTTAGCTATTTGTGGTGGTTATCAATTACTTGGCCACTACTACATTGGTGCAAAAGGTGAACAAATCAAAGGGATTTCGGCGATTGATTATTATACTGAAAGCCAAGTCAACAACCGCTTTATTGGTGATGTTGAAATTAGAAACGAGGAATACGACGAAGTTTATTTAGGTTTTGAAAACCATAATGGCGTGACTTATTTAGGTGAAAATGTTAAACCTTTAGGGAAAGTCATTAAAGGCTATGGTAATAACGGTAAAGATCAAACTGAAGGTGTCCATTACAAAAACACCTACGGATCTTATTTCCACGGACCCATCTTAGCCCGCAACACAAACTTAGCCAAACAAGTTTTGCGCTCTATTTTAGAACACAAATATAACGAAGACTTCGGTTATATTATTGAATTAGATTAATAAAGAAAGGACTGCGACGTTAACATCGCAGTCCTTTCTTTATGTTATAAATCATCATCTGATAATAAGTTTAACTTTTGAATTAAGTAAACAACACCCATTAAAATTAAAATAGCTAACGCTAAAAAAATCATTCTTAATGCATCGCCATGCGCTAATAAAATTTCACGGGCAATAGCCGTAATACTGATAATAATCAAATATTTAACCGGCACATGATGAATATCTTTCAAGTACTTCAGCAACATTAAAATAATCTCTAAAAAGATGAAAAACGTCGCGACATCTTGAATCATCACAGTCAAACTTTCCATTGTACCGATGGTAATTGAGGTGGTAATAATATTATAAACAAGTTCAACCATCCCGATTAAGACAACACCGATTAACACCATAATAATCAGATGGACAATTAAATCAATTAAATTTTCGAACTTTTTATATAACTGCTTCAAACTCTCTCCTCCAAACTATTCGTTAGTTACTTGTTCATTATACCTAATAGTTTGTGATATTTCATCTAATTAGACATAAAATAAAAAAGGATGCAGCAACTTGAGCTACATCCTACGTGTCCACATTAAAATGATTCTGTTAATTGAGGGACTACTTGTTTTTTACGAGATACAACACCTTTTAATAAAGCAGTATTGTTTTCTAATGTCACGTTGAAGGCTTTTTCAACGTTTTCTTTTGGTTCACCTACGACTAAAATAACTGAATCACTATCTAAGATATTCGTCACGATTAAAACAAATAGGTCGTAGCCATTTGCTTCGTTTTGACCAGCCATTGCTGTTTCAACTGATGCTTGACGTGATAATACATCTTGAACGTCAACTGTATTAACTTGACCAATACGAACAACTTTGTCGCCCATATTAAAACTTTTTGCATCCATGTTTAATAAATCTTCATCAGATTTAGTCGCTAAATTAGTTCCCGCTTTTAACATGTTTAATCCATAAGTTTCCATATCAACTTCTGCGATAGCCGCTAATTTTTCCGCAACTTTCACATCTTCTTCGGTACATGTTGGAGATTTGAATAATAATGTATCTGAAATAATCGCTGATAACATTAAACCAGCTACGTCTTTAGGAATTGCTACTTCATGTTCTTGATACATTTTGTAAATAATCGTGTTTGTGCAACCTACAGGCTCAGCACGATAATATAATGGATTTGCTGTTTCAAAGTTAGCAATACGGTGATGATCAACAACTGCTAACACGTCTACCTCTTTAATATCTCCAACACTTTGTTGTGCTTCGTTGTGATCAACTAACATCACTTCTGTTGTTTCTGCTTTTGCACTTTCAATAATTCTTAATGGTGCGACACCAAATTCATTTAAAGCGTAAGCTGTTTCCTCGTTCATTTCGCCAAGTGCTACAGCTTCAGCATCTACTCCTAATTGTTGTTGTAAATACGCCATTGAAATCGCTGATGCAATGGTATCAGTATCTGGATTTTGATGGCCGAAAACTAAAACTTTAGACATATTCAATACCCCTATCTATTCTAATAAATTAATTACGCCATTATTATAGCATAAAACTTGAATATTTATGAGGCTAAACCTTAAAATCTTCTATTTTATTGTGACTTTCAAATCATTCAAGATGTCATCTGAAATATTAAAAATTTTCGCTACTTCTTTGACGGTCTTCCCTGACGCCACGGATTCTTTAGCGATATCCGCCGCCTGTTCATAGCCTATTTTTTCAGCTAGTGGTGTCGCCATATAAGTACTACGCTCTAAATTTTCTTGACAACGTTCACGATCTGCTTCAATTCCTTTAACACAATTTTCGTTAAAAGTTTGAATACCATTCGTAAGTGCTTCAAATGATTCGATTAATTTATAAAAAATTACTGGTTCAAACGCGTTCAATTCTAGTTGTCCATGTTCAGCGGCTAAACCGATGGTGACGTTATTTCCCATCACTAAAAACGCACACTGATTCATTACTTCTGGGATTACTGGATTAATTTTCCCTGGCATGATGGATGAACCATTTTGTCGTGCAGGTATTTTTATTTCTCCGATACCTGTTTTTGGACCTGAAGATAGCAAACGAATATCATTCGCCACTTTTGAAAGACTGACTGCGATCGCCTTTAAGGAATCAGAAAGAACCACGAAACTCTCTACGTTTTGAGTAGCATCTACTAAGTCGTCTGAAATGACTAAATTCTCCCCTGTAATTTCTCTTAATTTTTGAAGCGCTGTTTGTGACAACTCTGGATGAGCTGATATACCAGTCCCTATTGCCGTTCCACCAATATTAATAGCCTCAATTTCTGTTTTAGCAATCGATAACCGATGCATGCCACGTTTAATTACTGAATAGTAAGCATGGAACTCTTGCCCTAGTGTGATTGGCACTGCATCTTGCAATTGCGTACGACCTAATTTCATAATATCTTGAAACTCTACTGCTTTTTGTAAAAAAGTTTGACTTAATGCGTCCAATTGAGCCATTAATTTAGGGACTTTTTTCAACATGGTTAATTTGCCTGCGGTCGGATAAATATCATTCGTTGATTGTCCTCTATTAACATCATCATTTGGGTTAATTAATTTATAATCCCCCTTCTCCCCGCCTAACAACTCAATTGCACGATTTGCTAGCACTTCATTAATATTCATATTACTACTTGTTCCCGCGCCGCCTTGGATTGGATCCACTAAAATAGCCTCATGCAGTTTTCCATCAATCACTTCATCTGCTGCTTGTACAATTGCTTCAGCTTTTTCTTTTGACAATACATTTAATTCAGAATTTGCTTGTGCAACAGCTTTTTTCACTTCAGCTAAACTAATGATAAAGTCTCTATCTAATCTATGCCCTGTTATATTAAAATTATTTACCGCACGTTGCGTATGAACCCCATAATAACTATCTTGTGGTATTTCTAAGTATCCCACACTATCTTTTTCGATTCTCATAGTTGTCCCTCCACTATTGAAAACGCTTTATTTTTATACTTCTATTATACTCAATTTGTTAAACAAAACATAAATATTGAGCAAAACTATTCAATTTCTTAGAACTCTTTCATAATCTTATAAGCATTCAAATCCTGATTGCTCTGTTTTAAGGCACAACTAAAAAACTAGCTTAGTAAACATTTTTCTTGTTTACTAAGCTAGTCTAACACTATTCTTTATAGCCTGTATAATCAGCACAATGTAATAATTCTTGAGCATTTTTTACACGTTCTTGAGTGGGTGGATCAATACCTTCTAATGGGTAATCAATACCTAACTCTTTCCATTTGAAAATCCCCATACGGTGATACGGTAATACTTCAACCTTCTTCACATTGTTCAATGTTTTAATAAAATCACCTAAGCGAATTAAGTATTCGTCATAATCTGTACGTTCAGGTACTAGCACGTGGCGAATCCAAACAGGTTGGCCAATTTCAGATAAGTACTGTGCCATATCTAAAATATTATCATTGATATGTTGTGTCAATTCACGATGTCCTTCACGGTCGATATGTTTAATATCAAACAGAATCAAGTCAGTGTATTCCAATAACTCATTAAATTTACTAAACCATGGATCACGACGTGTAAATGGTTTACCACAACTATCAATTGTCGTATGAATGCCTAATTTTTTTGCTTTTTTGAACACTTCTAATAAGAAGTCTAATTGTAGTAACGGTTCACCACCACTAATGGTAATACCACCTTCTTCACCCCAATAGCTTCTAAATCTTAAAGCTTCTTCGATAATTTCATCGGCTGTTACCTGTTTCCCAGCATTTAAATCCCACGTATCGGGATTATGGCAAAATTGACAACGCATATGACACCCTTGAGTGAAAACGACAAAACGCACACCTGGTCCATCTACGGTCCCAAAATTTTCTGTAGAATGAATTCTACCTAAAACGGAGTTAGTCATAATTCTTCCTCTTTTCTGTTCTATAGATCACATAGTATAAGAATAACAGAATTTATTTAAAAAGAAAAACTGGGAAAACGCAGCTTCCCAGTTTTTATCTAAGCTATCTTCTTACAGTCTGTCGTGTGAAGTTCTTGAGATAACGTCTGCTTGTTGTTCTGGTGTTAAGTCACGGAATTTGACAGCGTATCCTGATACACGAATGGTTAAGTTTGGATATTTTTCTGGATGTTTTTGAGCATCTAATAATAATTCGTTAGTAAATACGTTAACGTTTAAGTGGTAACCACCATTGTTGAAGTAACCGTCCATCACGTTACGTAAGTTGTCGATACGCATTGTATCATCTTTACCTAAACCGTTTGGATTAATTGTTTGTGTATTTGAAATACCATCTAAAGCGTTTGTATATTCTAAACGAGCTGTTGAGTTTAATGATGCTAGAAGACCATTTTTCTCACCTAAGAATTTACCGTCTTGATAAGATGGGTTAGCACCAGGTGCTAATGGCTTACCTGCACGACGTCCGTCTGGTGTGTTACCAGTAGCTTTACCGTAAACAACGTTAGAAGTGATGGTTAATAATGACGTTGTTGGTTTAGCACCACGGTAAGTATGTTGACGTTTAATTTGTGTCATGAAGTATTCTAAGATCCAGTTAGCCATAGCATCTGCTTCTTCGTTATCGTTACCGTATGTTGGGAATTCATTTTGTGGCACATAGTCTACAGCTAAACCATCTTCATCACGGATAACTTTAACATTACCATGTTTGATAGCCATAACAGAGTCAGCCGCATGTGAAATACCAGCAATACCAGTTGCAAATGTACGTTGTAAATCACTTTCCATGAAGGCTAATTGTGGTGCTTCATAAGCGTATTTGTCATGCATGTAGTGGATTACGTTTAATGTATTAACATATAATTCAGCTAACCAGTCCATGATATCTTTGAAACGATCGATGAACTCATCGTAATCTAAGCTATCGCCAGTCATTGGACGGAATTTAGGCGCAACTTGCATTTTAGTTTTCTCATCAACACCACCGTTGATTGCATATAATACAGCTTTTGCTAAGTTAGCACGAGCTCCGAAGAACTGCATGTCTTTACCCATAACTGTTGCAGATACACAACATGCGATAGCGCAGTCATCTGAACCCCAGTTAGCACGTAATAAATCATCGTTTTCAAATTGGATTGAAGAACTTTCTTTTGCGATTTTCGCAGAGTATGTTCTGAATCCTTTTGGTAAGTGTGAAGAGTATAAAACAGTTAAGTTTGGTTCTGGTGATGGTCCCATGTTTGTTAATGTATGTAAGATACGGAAGTCGTTCTTAGTTACTAATGAACGGCCGTCGATACCCATACCGGCAATAGATAATGTCGCCCAAATTGGGTAACCTGAGAATAATTGGTTGTATTCTGGTGTACGAGCGAATTTAACCATACGTAGTTTCATGATTAAGTGATCGATCATTTCTTGTGCTTCAAATTCAGTAATTAAACCAGCTTCTAAATCGCGTTGGATATAGATATCTAAGAATGCTGAAATACGTCCGATAGACATTGCCGCACCATTTTGTGATTTGATTGCTGCTAAGTAACCAAAGTATAACCATTGGATAGCTTCTTGTGCATTGTTAGCTGGTGCTGAAATATCAAAACCATAAGAAGCTGCCATTTTTTTGATTTCTGATAGTGCACGGATCTGTTCTGAAATTTCTTCACGTAAACGAATCACATCGTCAGTCATCACCGTTGTTCCTGTGTTGTTTAAGTCTTTAACTTTTTGTTCGATTAAGAAGTCGATACCATATAAAGCTAAACGACGGTAGTCACCGATGATACGTCCACGACCATAAGCATCTGGTAAACCAGTGATAATTTTGTTTTTACGAGCTGAACGCATTTCAGGCGTGTAAGCATCGAATACCCCTTGGTTATGAGTTTTACGGTATTCAGTAAAGATTTTTGTCATTTCATCGCTAACTTCATAGCCGTTTGAAGCTAATGAGTTGTTAGCCATGTTGATACCACCGAAAGGCATAAATGCTTGTTTTAATGGTACATCAGTTTGTAAACCAACGATTTTTTCTTCTTCTTTAATTAAGTAACCTGGTTCATGAGAAGTGATAGTTGCTGGAATATCACTATCCATATCATAAACACCATTTTTTTCATGTTGTACATCAAATAATTCTTGTAATTTAGTCCATAATTTGTCAGTTGATGGAGCGATTGGCTCTAAGAAGCTGTCATCTCCAGTGTATTCTGTGTAGTTGTTTTGAATGAAGTCTCTAACGTTTACAGTTTCTTTCCATAAATTCCCTTTAAATCCGTCCCATTGTTTCATATGAGTGGACCTCCTCTATATTTATATAGCTTGATTGAAACAGCCTTACAAAAAGAGTATAACACATGATAAAAAAATCACAATAGGTGCAAGTTATTTTTTTTAAAATTATATAAGTTTTTTTAAAAAAACAACAGAAAACCCCTTCAAACCAACAAAATCAACCTTGTTAACAAACTAACAAAAGATACATCAGTTAGTGAAATATAATTCAAAAAACGACGAACTGTTATAAAACAACGATTTTATTGTTACAGAAAAAGGAACAGTTCATCAAACAATTGCAAACTCAAGTGAAAAATAATGCGATTTACACCTGTTTTCATGTATAATAAGAGCATCATTTATTTAAGGAGCCTAATAATGAAATTTTTACGTTCTGCAACCAACCGAATTGTTTTAACAGCAGTTCTCATATTAGTCCAATTGGGCCTACTATACATGCTGCTCATGCGATTTCAAACAAGCGCCAACTTTTTCTATATTGGCTATTTTATTGTCTCTACCATCGCTGTTTTAAGTATCATTAACAGTCGACGCAATCCGGCATACAAAATCGCTTGGCTAATACCCGTTACTTTGTTACCTTACCTTGGCGTCATGATCTATTTGATTTTTGGACGCCTGTATACAAAGAAAAGTTTTAAAAACAAAATGGATGAAGTGCATCAAAAAGAAATTGACGCAATTAACAAAACGTTTGACGTGCTAAATCCGCATGACGTGATGCCTAACGAAGATGCTGCCATTCATTCCACCTATTTATACAATTATGGTGACCTACCTCTTTTCCAAAATAGCACTAGCCGCTATTTAAAAATTGGAGAAGAAATGTTTGAAGAAATGAAAATCGAACTACGCAAAGGCGAAAGATATATTTTCATGGAGTACTTTATTATAGAAGAAGGCAAAATGTGGAATGAAATTTTAGAGATACTGGAAGAAAAAGTCGCTCAAGGTGTAGATGTTCGCCTGATTTACGATGACTTTGGGTGCTTGTTTAAATTACCATACAAATACAATGAAGTACTTGAAGCTAAGGGAATTAAAACTTGCATCTTCAATCCGATTGTCCCAGTTCTTTCATCTATATTTAACAATCGTGATCACCGAAAAATCATGGTCATTGATGGTAAAACAGCCTTCACAGGCGGGATAAATTTGGCTGATGAATACATTAATGAAGTCGAACGTTTTGGTCATTGGAAAGATACAGGAATTGTAATGAAAGGTGATATTGCTTGGGGATTCACTATCATGTTCCTCTCAATGTGGGATTTCTTACACGAAGAAGAAAATGATTACACCTTCTATTATCCCGGAAAAAATCGCGATTATGACAATCAAACCGGATTTTACCAACCATTTTCGGATAATCCGTTTACTTCCGAAGCGATTAGTATGTCTGTCTATTCAAACTTGATTAACCGCGCAAAAAAATATATCTATATCACAACACCCTATTTGATTATTGATAACACGTTAATGGATGCGTTGTGTAACGCTGCTAAATCAGGTATTGACGTTAGAATCCAAACACCTCATATCCCTGATAAATGGTACGCACATTCCGTTACTCGTTCTAATTACGATCAACTACTTGAAGCTGGTGTTAAAATCTTTGAATATACACCGGGATTCATTCATTCAAAAAGCATTGTGGTGGATGATTTATATGCTGTTGTTGGATCTATCAACCTTGACTTTAGAAGCCTCTATCTTCATCTAGAAAATGGTATTTGGATGTATGACACAGAAACTGTTCATGAAATTTATCAAGACTTTGTTGATGTTCAAGAAGTGTGTCATGAAGTGACTTTAGAGGATGCAAAAAGCGTCGGATGGTGGCGACATTTAGCACGAGCCGTTCTAAACGTCTTTGCACCGTTAATGTAAAAAAAGAAACTGTCGAATCTTTCCTTTTTGGAATACTCGACAGTTTTTTTATTATATTAAATTCATTTTCGTCAAAACTTCGTCTACTTGATGTATAAACGTTTCGCGATCTTCTTTAGAGTTTACGACGTCCATCTCATCCATGTTAATAATTAAGACTTCTGATGCTTTGTATTGTTCCATTACCCATTGATCATAATCTTTCCAAAGTGCGTAATAATAATCACACAACTCATCATCTTGCTCAAAATCGCGACCACGCTCAGCAATGCGACTCATTACCGTTTCAAAAGATCCTTGTAAATAGATCATCAAATCAGGCGCTTTTTTCGGTAATTCATCTAATTCTTCCATCATATTGTCTAATAGTTTTTCATACAATTTGAATTCAATATCTGAAATACGACCTAAGTCATTATTAACTTTTGCAAAATACCAATCTTCGTAAATTGAACGATCTAAGACATTATGCGGGTGCACCAATGCACGCTTTATGTCTTTAAAACGACTTTGTAAAAAATCTAATTGCAATAAAAAAGGATATCGTTTTGCTTCTTGTTCTTCAGGACTCGCTGTATAAAACAAAGGAAGGATATCATTCCCCTCTACTTTTTCAAAAAATACATCTGATTTTAAATGTTCACCAAGAATAGTGGCAACACTTGTCTTACCTAATCCAATCATTCCACCAACTACTATCATTACCATAAGTCCCCTCTCCTACGTCAAAATTCAAGACCTATATTATCATACTAATATTTCACCTAAAAAGCCAAATATATTTCCCCACTAGCCAAAGTAAAATTAGTCCTTTAAATGAAACACACCTAGAGCAATTTGATTTTTTTCAACACATAATAAATGATGAGCATAATTAGAACCATGACTCCTAACAAAATATAATAACCATTCGGGTTGCGAAGTTCTGGCATATTGATAAAATTCATTCCATAAATACCTGTTAATACCGTAATTGGCGTAACAAATACCGTGAACACCGTTAACTTATTTATCGTCGCATTCGTTACTGTATTAACTGTACTATCGTAAATTTCTAAAAGATGAACAGCCATTTCATATAAACTTAACGAATATTCATATACTCGATTGATACGCGAGTCAATATTTTGAACAAAAGACGCTTCTTCAGTTTTGATAAAACCATTTTTATTCAACAATAAGTCATCACTCACATATTGAAACATACGCATGTATTTTTTGGCTTTAAAACATTGATTCTTCATCATAATTATTTCTTCAATTTTAAAGTCCATCTCCATCTCAATAATATTATTTTCAATTTTAGTTAACGCTTCTTCAAATTCAAATAAACTTTCAAACATACGACTTAATGACCAGTCAATAACTTCTAAATAAGCTTGATTTAACGTTTTATTTTCAATAATCCCGATAATATCAGCCAAAAAATCTTGATGTAGTCGACCACCGTTTTGAACTTCTAAAATCAACAACTCCTGATTTAAATGTAGGCAAAAACGTTCAAATTCAAACATGTTGCTCTTTGGTGTTCGCTCAAAAAACAAATAGCTAAAATAATCATATTGCGACAGGGCTTCAAATCTAATCGGCAATTCCGTATGTTTATGATAATGTTTTGGCATTAAATCGAACCCCACTTTATCCATAACCTCAACAAGCTGTTGATTCGTTACAATTAAGATACTAGCTTTCTCACGTTGATAATGCCAACTTCCCAATAAATTAGGGTCTGATACAAAATTTAGAATTTCCATCACGAACCTCCTCGTTTCCTTTATTATTCTATAATTTACTGATTTGTTCAACTATTTACAAATTTATAAAATTACTTAATATTCGGTTCATCTTTCTATGATATGATAAATGGTAAGGGAGGCTATGCAATGCTTGAATTAAAAAATATTAGAAAAACATATCAACTCGGCGGTCAAGAAACTATCGCATTAGAAAATATCAATTTATCATTCAACCGTAACCAATTTGTTTCAATTCTAGGGCAAAGCGGCAGTGGTAAAACAACCTTATTAAATATCATTGGTGGATTAGATCAGTACACATCTGGCGATTTGCTAGTTGAAGGGACTTCTACAAAAACCTTTAAAGATAAAGACTGGGACAGTTATCGTAACACCACTATCGGCTTCGTCTTTCAAAGCTATAATTTAATTTCTCATTTATCTGTACTAGAAAATGTTAAAATGGCACTATCTTTAACCGGTGTTTCAACAAAGGAAGCTGAAAAACGCGCTTTAACTGCTCTTGATGAAGTAGGTTTGTCCGAACATGCTAAGAAGCGACCAAATCAGCTATCTGGAGGCCAAATGCAACGTGTGGCAATTGCTAGAGCACTCGTAAATAACCCCAAAATCTTACTAGCTGATGAGCCTACCGGCGCTTTAGACAGTAAAACAAGCATCCAGATTATGGAATTAATAAAAAGAATTAGCCATGACCGACTAGTTATTATGGTTACGCATAATCCGGAGCTTGCTGAACAATACAGTGATCGTATTATTCGTGTAGCGGATGGTTCAATTTTAGAAGACACAGTGCCTGTCAATGTGCTTAATGACTCAACCGAGAAATTCACAAAATCTAAAACGTCGATGTCATTTTTTACTGCCATTAAGTCTAGCATGAAAAACCTACTCACCAAAAAAACACGTACCGCATTAGTGACACTAGCTGGAAGTATTGGGATTATCAGTATCGGGCTAGTTCTTGCACTATCAAACGGAATGAAATCATACATCGATGATTTGCAAAAGGAAACGCTATCCGGTATTCCACTTACCATTAGCCAAACAAGTGCGGGTAATTTTGACTCAATGACCGAATCGCCTGATAAAAACAATACAAATCAATCTTCAAATGAAATAACTATTAAAGAACCAATCACTACCCACCAAAACATTTATAACGAAGATATTTTAGGAAATGGTGAAACGTTCATCGACTTTTTAGAGCGTGAGGCGAAAGGCAAATATTCAAACTTGACCTATGATACTGGCTATCAAATGAACGTTTTAACCAAAAACACTAACGGTGACATACAACAAGTAAAAAAAGAGGCAGCTGACCCTAGTAACCCTGCTTCAATGTTCTCAATGGGCTCTTTATTCGCCAAATTACCTGCAAACGGCGAAAATATTTTGTCACAATATGAAGTCATTGCTTCAGAGAACAAAGCGTTTACTTACCCAACTAATCAAAACGAATTAATCTTGTTTGTTAATTACGATAACACCTTAAACAAAGATATTAGCAAAGCGTTAGGTTTATCTAGCGAAGAGACTCAAGATGCCCAACAATTATTAGGAAAAGAATTCCGTATGATTGACAATGATTCTTTTTATGAAAAAAGTCCTGTCGGTAACTTCTTTATTAATCAAGTAATTGACGAAAGAATGTATGATAACGGCCTAGAAGCAAAAATTGTCGCAATTATGCGTCCGAAAGATGCTACTGCTACTCTAATTAGCGCTTCACTGGGTTACACCGAACAACTTGAAACAAAGATGTTAGCTAAAGAAAAAGACTCTGACATCATCAAGTTTATGAAGGAACATCCAAAAACAAACGCCTTATCACCTTCTAACGATGAAATCGATGAAGACACACATAAAAGCATTATGCAAACGCTAGGTGGGGATACTTCTCCTACTAACATTTCAATCTATCCTTCAACATTTGATGAACGTGAAGCCATTACAAAAGTCATCGGAGACTACAACCGACAAATCGCGAAAAAATTCGGAAAAAATTCGGATGACTATACGAAATATATGATTCAATATACTGATATGGCAGAAATGATGACAGGAATGATGACAACGATGCTAGACACCATTACCGTTATTCTGACTGCTTTTGCCGCTATTTCCTTAATCGTTTCTTCAGTAATGATTGGAATACTAACCTATGTGTCTGTTGTCGAACGTACAAAAGAAATAGGTATTATGCGTGCCTTAGGTGCTCGTAAGAAAGATATTACCCGAATTTTCAACGCCGAAGCTGGATTAATCGGGCTAATTTCAGGAATTGTAGGGGTTATGATTACCATGCTACTAACAATTCCAATTAACTCAATTGTTAGTAAATTGATAGATATGGATGGCTTTAATGCGTCATTGAAACCAGAATATGGATTAGCCTTAATCCTTCTATCAGTCATCTTAACGTTAGTCGCAGGTTTCATTCCTTCTAAAGGTGCTGCTAAAAAAGATCCCGTTGAAGCATTAAGAACGGAATAATCGGTGCAAAGGGTTGACTTTTAGATACTAAATCAGTAAGATGAACGATAGATACAGAAACTTAATGGAGCACAGTAGACATTTATCCCTGTTTTTTAGAGAGCTAAAGTTTGGTGAAATTTAGCACAAATAAATGATTGAATTACACTCTATCAACTATTAAGTGGTCCCCTCCCATTATCGAGGGATAAAGTGGTGTATTAACTATACACAAACTGGGTGGTACCACGGAGTTAACTTGTCAATTTCGTCCCTGTAGAGCATTGCTCTGCAGGGACTTTTTTTATACCCACATACGAAAGGAAGACAAAACATGAATATTATCGATGAATTAACATGGCGCGACGCCATCAACCAACAAACCGACGCTGAAGGTTTAAGAGACTATGTTGAAAACAACAAAATTTCTTTATACTGCGGTGTAGACCCAACTGGCGACAGCATGCATATCGGGCATTTAATCCCCTTCATGATGTTGAAACGATTCCAAATGTTTGGCCATCACCCTTACATCTTAATCGGTGGTGCAACAGGTTCTATTGGTGATCCAAGTGGGCGTACAAGTGAACGTCAGTTACAGACGATGGAACAAGTTCAACATAACGTAGAAAAATTAACAGCTCAAATGGAAAAACTATTTTTCAGCAAAGATAACGAGCAAGATCTAACATTAGTCAACAACTACGATTGGACTAGTAACTTAACATTGTTAGACTTTTTACGAGACTACGGTAAGAGCTTCAATGTCAATACAATGTTAGCTAAAGATATCGTTGCAAGTCGTTTAGAAACTGGGATTTCATTCACTGAATTTACCTACCAAATTTTACAATCAATGGACTTCTTACATTTGCACCAAAATCATAACGTCAGTTTGCAAGTAGGTGGCGCGGATCAGTGGGGTAATATTACAGCTGGTTTAGAATTAATTCGTAAACAAGTTGGACCTGAAGCCAAAGCTTTCGGATTAACGATTCCTTTAATGTTAAAAGCTGACGGCACAAAATTTGGTAAAACAGCTGGTGGCGCTGTCTGGTTAGATCCAGAAAAAACGTCACCTTACGAATTCTACCAATTCTGGTTAAACCAAGATGACCGAGATGTTGTGAAATACTTAAAATTCTTTACCTTCTTAACTAAAGAAGAAATTGAAGAATTAGCAGCTAAGGTTGAAACAGAACCTCACAAACGCGAAGCACAAAAAACATTAGCAAAAGAAATGACATTATTTGTTCATGGTGAAGAAGCCTTAAATGACGCATTAACCATTACAGATGCCCTATTCTCTGGTGACGTGAAACAATTATCAGCTCGTCAAATTGAAGAAGGTTTCAAAAACATGCCAACTGCTGAAATAGGTAAAGATGATATGAACCTTATCGATTGGTTGATTGAAACAAAAATCGAACCATCAAAACGTCAAGCACGTGAAGATGTAACAAATGGTGCTATCTCAATCAATGGCGAAAAAGTGCGTGATGTTGAGTTTGTGATTACTAAAGACAACTCATTTGAAGAAAAATTCATTATCGTGCGTAAAGGTAAGAAAAAATACACCCTGATTAAATTAGTCGACTAATAAGCTTAACCTCCCTAATAATTTTAGGGAGGTTTTTTTAACCTTTGATTGACATTGAGAGGAAATGAACTTATGATTAAGACAATTGATAATGATTATCATTACCAATAAATCAATCGATTAAGAGGATTGGTTAGGAGGAACTTGAATGAAACCTATTCATCTTTGTGAAAAAGGGAACAACTACAAGATTACAGCTGTTTCAAACGACATTGCTAGTAAATTTCCAGAACTACTGAATAATAATTGGTATTTAGCAAATAAAACATCTCATCGACTTACCCTTACTAATCAAAAAAGCTATCAATTAACGATTAAGGAAGCAAAACAAATCCTTGCTGTAATAAATAATGAAGCTGATAAATTTGTCAGTTTGTCCGATCTCTCGACTAATCAAATTGGCACAATCGTCGGAATCAATCACCGTGATACACGATTGAAAAAACATTTAATGGAGATGGGATTTACAACCAATACCACCGTTAAATTAAGAAAAAGAGCACCTTTGGGAGACCCACTTGAGCTAGAACTTCGCGGTTATTCTATAAGTTTAAGAAAAGCTGATGCCCAACATATTTTAGTTAAAGAGGTGGCGAAATAATGACTCACGGCGAAATTGCTTTAACAGGAAATCCTAATAGCGGCAAAACGAGTTTATTCAATAAATTAACAGGTGGCAATCAGCATGTTGGTAATTGGCCTGGTGTCACGGTCGAAAAGAAAACAGGAACCTTGCTTAACACAAGTCAAACCGTTCAGGATCTACCTGGTATTTACTCACTTTCTCCCTACTCACCTGAAGAAATTGTGACTCGTAATTACTTATTTTCAGAACAAGCCAAAACAATTATCAATATTATTGATGCGACTAATCTTGAACGTAGTCTATATTTAACCCTACAATTAATCGAACTAGGTAAACCAATAATTTTAGCCATTAATATGATAGACCTATTAGCTGACCAACATTTGGTATTGGATCTTCATACATTATCTACCCGTTTAAACATACCTGTTTGCGGAATTAGTGCCAAAAGAAATAAAGGCTTAGCCCAATTAGAAAAACAACTTCTAAAACAACCTAACGAGCGTCCTTTCCTTGAATATGATCAGCGTCTAGAAACTGCCCTATCAGAGATTAGCAGCATTATTAAACATAAAGCAGCTCCTGATAAACAGCGTTTGTATGCTATAAAATTATTTGAAAAAGAACCTGAAATAATAGACCGACTGAGCTTATCAACAAGCGAACGCCAAGAAATCGAAGAGATTATTGATATAACCGAACAAATTTTCAACCTCGAACATTACGAAATCATTATTCAAGCCCGTTATCAACTCGTAGATGAACTAGTCAAACAAGTCTTAATCAAAACGGATTCTAAACATGTAGCATTCCAACATCGTCTGGATAAAATATTGACGAATAAATGGTTAGGGTTACCTATTTTTGCGGTGATTATGTGGAGTGTCTATTATTTATCCATTCAATCAATAGGCGCAATTGGTACCGACTGGGTAAACGATGTATTATTTGGTGAACTCGTGCCAAAAGCCCTAACTAGTTGGTTCGCTAATTGGCAAGTAGCAAATTGGCTCCAAGCGTTAATTTTAGATGGTATTGTAGCAGGAGTCGGAGCAGTTATTGGTTTTGTCCCCCAGCTATGTGTCTTGTTTATTTGTTTAAATTTACTAGAAGATTCTGGCTACATGGCTCGGATTGCCTTTGTCTTAGACCGGATTTTCAGACGCTTTGGCTTATCAGGTAAATCATTCATCCCTATGCTTGTTTCTTCTGGTTGCGGTGTGCCAGGCATTATGGCCTGTCGTACCATCGAATCTGAACAAGAAAGACGAATGACCATTATGACAACGACCTTTATTCCCTGTTCTGCTAAATTACCAGTAATAGGGCTTATTGCCAGTGTCTTCTTCCCTCGCAACAGTTTAATCGCGCCACTCGCCTATTTCATAGGGATGGGAGCCATTATCCTATCAGGCTTATTATTGCAAAAATTAAACTACTTTAAACATCAAAAAACTAGCTTCGTCATGGAGCTACCACAGTATCATTTACCAGAATTAAAAAGTGTGTTGAAGGTCACATGGCATCGTACATTAGCCTTTGTAAAAAATGCAGGCTCAATCATCTTTGTCAGTTCGATAGCCATTTGGTTTTTATCAAACTATAATTTTGCTTTACAAAAAGTCGGGACAGACCATAGTATCTTAGCTACTCTTGGAAAATTCATTGCTTATTTATTCAGTCCCCTTGGTTTTGGTAATTGGCAAACGACTGTCAGCACGATAATGGGGCTAGTTGCAAAAGAAAACATTGTCGGGACGATGAGTATCTTAGCACCACAGACTGGTATACAATCCTTATTAAGCCCACAAGCAGCCTTATCGTTCTTAATTTTCAACTTATTATGCGCACCGTGTTTTGCGGCAATTGGCGCAATCAGACGTGAAATGAACCAAACAAAATGGACACTAATGACCATTGGCTATCAATGTGGATTTGCGTATATCGTAAGTTTTTGCTACTATCAATTAGCTCAGAGCATCGCTAATCAACATCTTTCAATTAGCACCCTGATTGCTTACCTGATTGTTATCGTAACAGTTTATATTCTCATTAAACCTAGAAAAGACATGACATCTACCGCTGAAGACACGTTGTGTGGTATTTCAATCAACTATGGGGGTGAATAAGTTGGCAACATTCCTTATCTCATTAATTATTTTAGCGTTAGTAACTCGAGTTATTTATAAAAAAATGATAAAAAAAAAATCCGGTTGCAACTGTGGTACTAATGAATGTCCTACTAAACAAACATTGAATAAATAACAAAAAGAGGCTGTGACAAAAGTTAGTGTTATTAGTCTAAAATAAAAAATCCGAAACGGACAAAAAGTGTTATTTTTCGTTTGTTTCGGATTTTTTCTATTTTCTATGTCTTTCTGCGTCTCCCAAGACGCTAATTTCATCATATTTAGCGCCAAGGAAACAATACCGGTTTCCTTGAGAACTTTTCCAAGTCCTCTCACAGAGAAACGAGTGAAGCCCAAAGAAGCCTTCATCCGTCCGAAAACTGGTTCCACATCAATCTTACGTTTAGCGTAAATTTTTCCAGTTTCTTTCGTTGAAAGAAAATCTCGTTGCTTCGCTTTATAATATTCCCATGAAGGATTAATCATTATTTTTCTTATGTGGCCTTTGGCTGTTAACGCAGCAGGAATTTCTTCACGATTTTCGTCATATTTTTCTGCCACATATTCCTTGAAATCACGTGAAAAACCGTCTTTGTCTGTGCGTTTTCGATACGTATTAAAATTAAAACGGACTCCTTTTGGGTCAATATAATAGTCTTCTTTTTCTTCGTAAAACCAATTCATTACCTTTTTATCATCTGACTGCCATTTCTTACTATTTTCTTTCAACATTGTCCCGTACGGGATTAATGAGGTATGTTGAGATAATTTGTCTTCTAGATATTGATAGTTACTTTCTGAACCATAACCTGCATCTGCTACTATATACATTGCATCCTTTTCTGCTAAATTCATTTTTTCTAAGAAAGGGATTAACGTTTTAGTATCTGTTGGATTTTGGTAAACATCATAGCCTACGATAAATTGCTTGCTCGTAGCAATTTGCAGATTATAAGCTGGCTTAAGCTGACCATTTTTCATGTGATCTTCTTTTACTCTCATGAAAGTGGCATCGTGATCAGTTTTTGAAAAGCTGTTTCGTTTCCCGAAAGTCTTAAATTGCTTTTGATGTTCTAGCATTTTAGCTCGACGTGCAGCTAATTTTCTTTTAGTTGATTTTAAAGAACGTCGTTCTTGTTTAGCAGGGTTTGTAGTGAACCCCAAAAGTTAGACTTTATTCGGAGTAGAGAAATCTGCTCCGATTTTTTATTTTATGCAGCTAATTTTAGTCGATAAGCCACTGGGCTTAAACCATCTAATTTCACTTTAATTCTCTTATGATTGTAGTAGTGAATCCATTTTTCTATTGCCTCTTTTAATTCTTCAAAACTATGAAAGACTTTACCATAATACATTTCTTGCTTTAATAACCCAAAGAAATTTTCCATTAGAGAATTGTCTAAACAGTTTCCCTTACGGGACATACTTTGGAATATTTTATTATCCTTTAGACATTTAGAATAATTTTTCATTTGATAAGCCCATCCTTGATCAGAATGGAAAGTTCGACGATAGGGACAATCGCTTGTTCGTTCAATAGCTGCTAATTGAGCTTGCTCAATCGATTTTGCGTTCGGGTGATTAGAAATAGCGTAAGAAATAATT
This sequence comes from Vagococcus zengguangii, assembly GCF_005145005.1. NCBI lineage: Bacteria > Bacillati > Bacillota > Bacilli > Lactobacillales > Enterococcaceae > Vagococcus > Vagococcus zengguangii. Next base: position 946,192 of record NZ_CP039712.1, on the reverse strand, counting down.
TCGCTATTGAACATGTCTAAGTAGGGATCTAAGTAGAGTTTTTTAACGGTTAAAATCCCATTATTTTTTTCATAGTATTTGAATTCCGTTGTATCAGTTGTGATTTTTTGATGAGGGATAGACGTATAGAATTTTCTGTGAATTCTATTTTTTGCTATTAGCCCTACTTTACCTTTATATGAGCTATATTTACGAGACTTACGCATAAACTTAATGACTTTCAATCCTAATTTCTTCATAATTCTCAAAACTTTTTTATGGTTAACCGTTCTTCCTCGAGTTTTAAGTTCGTTGGTAATACGTCTATAACCATATCGTTCTTCATGTTCATAAAAAATACTGGTAATTTCTTCCTCTAATTCTTTGTTTGGATTATCCATTTCAAAACGTTTTTGCCAATACATATAAGTAGCTTTTGGGAATTCTAACTCTGTTAGAAGCTCAACTAATTTGAATTGTCCTCGGAGGCTATGGATGATTTTCGCAAGTGTTTCATTTGTTGTTGGGCTTCCATTTTTCTTAGCTTCCTCAATTCCTTTAAATAGGCATTCTGTATTTCTAATGAGCGAACTCGTTTTTCTAATTCTTCAATCCGCTCTTGATCTGTTTGATTAGCTGGGTATGCTGCTGATTTGTTAGTTTTTTTAGGCATATTAGTTGGTCGACCTTTCTTACTGGAAAGTCCTTGAATGCCATTCTCTCTGAACTTTTTTACCCATCCAGCTAAAAGAGAATAGTTTGTTATTCCTAAACCGTTGCTAATTTCACGATAGGATTTTCCGCTTGTTTCATATAACTCTATCGCATCTAACTTAAATTGAACAGAATAACTTTTATTTATTTGACTACGACGTAGTCCAGACTCGCCAAATTCCTTATAAGTACGTATCCAATGCTCAACTTGAGATTTATTTTTAATTTGGTACTTATTAGCTAAATATTGATAACCACCATAGCCTTTTAAATAATCTATAACTACTTTCATTTTAAATTCTTCATCATATTTCACCATAAAAAATACCCCAAAAAGTTAGATTTTTTGGTCTAACTTTTTGGGGGCAGTACAGTTGGGAGAAAGCTTAGGTGTTGTTTCAATTTGTTTTTCTAATTCTTCTAATCTGAATTCTAAACGAGTTAGAACTTCATCAACCATATCTAAAGACAGATTAGAACCATCTGGTATATGAGACGACGAATAAGCCTCTTTTAATTCATTCATTAAAGAGACGGTTGCTTCTCGATTCATCGCATCGAAACGAATCGTGCTTTTCTTCCAAACAAAACTAAATTTATTGGCATCAGCTAAAATTTTAGTTCCATCAATAAAAATGGCATCATCAATCATGTTTTGTTGACGTAAATAAGCGGTTAGCTGCTCCAAGCCTTGATTAATAAGACCTTCTAATTCATCAGATATTCTAAAGCGTGCAATCGTTCGATAAGAAGGCACCATTTCTTGTGTTAACCAACGAGCCGGTAGGCTCTCTTCAGCCAATTGAGCAATTTTACGACTACTAAAAACACTGCGTGTGTACGCAAATAAGACCAGCTTTAACATAGCAGATAAATTATATTGACGTGGTCTTCCGAATAAATAAGATTCTTTGATTTTTAATGTTTCAACTAGCTCGTTAATAAACCAAGCCGTATTATTTTTTTCTGGAATATATGAAGTTGTAATATCCAAACTTAACTGATTCATGTTATAATTAGAATACATTTTTTGGTCCTTTCTAGGATTCTTTGAAGCATGGGTCGGACCGTGCTTCTTTTTTATTTTATTATACCAAAACCCCTGATAAATTTGGCTTTATTGCCAAATTTATCAGGGGTTTTTTTAGAGACTTATGTCACAGCCTCTTTTGCTTAGTCTAGTATTTAATATTAGTAAAACCTGCTGCTTTAAACGTATTACTATTTTCTAAATCACCATAAGTGTAGCCACGTTTAAACCACTCCATACGTTGCGCTGATGTTCCGTGTGTAAAGCTATCCGGTACCGCGTAACCCTGAGCTTGTTTTTGTAAGGTGTCATCACCAATCGCATGAGCTGCTTCAATGGCTTCTTCAACATCACCCATTTCTAAAATCGGCTTCCCTTCAAAGGTTTTACCTGCTAAATACTTCGTAAACGCACCACCAAAGTAGTCAGCTTGTAATTCTAATTGAACACTATATTTGTTGTAGTCTTTTTCCGACACACGTTGTCGAACATAGTTCAATTGATCCGTAATCCCTAACTGTTGTTGTACATGATGTCCTACTTCATGAGCTAAAACATAGGCCATCGCGTAATCACCTTTAGCACCATAACGTTTGGCTAATTCATCACCAAAACTTAAATCTAAGTAAACTTTTTGGTCACCAGGACAATAAAACGGGCCAACCTGTGCTGTCGCGGTTCCACAAGCTGAATTAACGCTACCTGAGAACAAGACTAACGTTGGTTCTGTATACTTGCCTTTTGATGCCGGAAAAGCATCATTCCAATAATCTTCCAAATGTCCGAATACAACAGAAGCAAATTCTTTTTGGTCATTGTATTCATCACTATCAACATTCACTGTTTCGTAGTTAGATGGTGTTATACCCGATGTAAAGACATCTACAAGACTCCCTAAATTTCCTGTAAAAAAGAATGAAATTAACGCAATTAATATCGCACCGATACCTCCCCCAGCAGCTAAGGTGGACATTCCTCCACCACTACTTGTTCGGTCTTCGACATTCGAACTTTTTCTACCACCCTTAAAAATCATAGTTTCTCCTCCACTCCAAATTTTAATAAACGAATCCCTGATCCATTAATCAAAATAATACCAATACTTTATAACTCAATTTTATAACAAGTAAGTGAATAAAAGCAAATAGTTGGCGTTATTAAATAAAAGCCGAAAAAAATAATTTTTCGGCTTTTATTTATTCTCTTCTTTTTGATAATGAGACTCAATCATTTTCATTGCATCAATCAATTTCCCTTTATAAGGACTACTTAGAATTTCAAGATCTTCTTCTAAAACATCTAAGTATTGATAATATAATTGTTTAGCGGCCTCTTTACCTTCTTTTGTTAACGATAAATAAAACAAACGTTTGTCTTCAAATGATTGTTCTTTTTCAATAAATTCTAAATCTGCTAAATTTTTCAGAATACGACTCATGTAACTTTTATCTAAATCTAATCGTTCTTCAATATCTCGTGCTGTTAGATTATCCGCTTCATAAAGCTCCAACATCACTTTTATCTCGTTAAACGTCAATTGTTCATTAGACATTTTCTTTTCTATCGTATTTAAGTAGTTTGAGAAAATACGGATAAACGAGCTGATTTGTTTAGCATCTTGCTCATCTGACATGTCCATCACCTCTATTTATAGATACTGTGATTCTTTATTCCCTAATTCTATAATACGAAATAATCAAAATAAAAACAATCCCAATCGACTTATTTTTGAAATTTGTTGATAAATTCAACTGATAATCATTTAATATTACAAAAAATAAACAAAAAAGACGTTTCTTATTAAAAAGAAACGTCTTTCATTTAAACTATTTAGTGAATTTAGCTTCGTGATGTTTTTTCATAACGCCTTCTTTAGAAAGGATGTTACGAACTGTATCTGAAGGTTGTGCACCTTTTGATAACCAATCTAAAACTAAATCTTCTTTGATTGTTACTTCTGCAGGGTTTTTAGTTGGAGCGTAAGTTCCTACTACCTCGATGAAACGTCCATCACGTGGAGAACGAGAATCTGCTACTACAATACGATAAAATGGATTTCTTTTTGAACCCATACGTTTTAAACGAATTTTAACTGCCATTATTATGTCACCTCTAAATTTTCTATTGTGTTGCTCACAAAAGATAGTTTATCACGTTTCAAAAACGATGTAAAGTGTTTTTTCTTTACAGGAACTAAAATAATTGTTAACGTTCGATAGCAGCTAAATAATGCCCTTCATTATCTTGAAAATTAAATGAGCGTTGCCCAGCATGTTCCGATATATCGCTGATAAACAAACCTGCTCTAGCAACCTCTTGATGGTAATCTTCTAGATTATCCACATAAATCGCAATAGACGGCATAGCTAGAGAGACTTCTGGTGAGACTTGCTCAATAAAACTCTTCTCAAAAAGTTGTACTCGAAAATTATCTTCTAGATTCAGTACAACTGACTGACTAGGGCCTAAATCTAATGTTTTTTCAACTGTAAACCCCAAATAAGTAGTCCAAAAAGCTTGCGTGGCCTTAACATTTTCGACATAAATCATTAATACAGCGTGTTTCATCACTTATTTCTCCTTAAAAAAAGCGTGTAGATACATCAACTACACGCTTATACTTATTATTTTTTCTTTTTCTTCGCTTTTTTCAAGGCTTTTTTCTTCGCGTTTTGTTGTTTACGCGCCATAGAATTAAAGGCCATTTTGCCCATCTTGCCTTTTATGCCTGAACCAAACATTTGGTCCATTCCTGCTGGCATGTTACCGTTAGTCATTTGTTGCATCATTTTTTTACTCTCATTGAATTGTTTAATCATTCGATTCACTTCAACGACGCTGTTACCAGAACCAGCGGCAATACGACGACGACGGCTCGGATTTAATAAATCAGGATTTTCACGCTCGGCTGGTGTCATTGACATGACAATTGCACGTTTACGCGCAACATCTTTAGGATCAACTTTAAATTGATCAAGACCTGGCACTTCGCTCATTCCTGGAATCATTTTTAATAAATCTTCAATTGGCCCCATACCCATTACTTGGTCTAATTGTTCAATGAAGTCGTTAAAATCGAAAGAGTTTTCTTTCATTTTCATTGCTAATTCTTCAGCTTTTTGTTCATCAAAATCAGCTTGGGCTTTTTCAATTAAAGTTAATAAGTCACCCATCCCTAAAATACGACTAGACATACGATCTGGATGGAAAACTTCTAAGTCAGTTAACTTCTCACCTGTACCAGCAAATTTAATTGGTTTCCCCGTTACGGCACGAATTGATAGAGCGGCACCACCACGTGTGTCACCATCTAATTTCGTCACGACTACCCCAGTAATATCTAATTGCTCATTGAAGCTTTCTGCTACGTTTACGGCATCTTGACCAGTCATGGCATCAACAACTAATAGAATTTCATCTGGATCTGCTAAAGCTTTAATTTCTTTTAGCTCGTTCATTAGAACATCGTCGATATGAAGACGACCGGCTGTATCGATGAACACATAGTCATTTTTTTGTTGAGCTGCTAATTCTAACCCTTGGCGAACGATTTCAACTGGGCTAACTTCTGTTCCCATTTCGAATACAGGAATGTCTAATTGCTCACCGATTACTTTTAACTGCTCAATCGCAGCTGGACGATAAACGTCACCGGCAATCAATAATGGACGGGCATTTTCATTTTTCTTTAATTGACCAGCTAATTTACCAACAAACGTTGTTTTACCAGCCCCTTGTAAACCTGACATCATCACGATTGTCGGAATTTTAGGTGATTTGTTTAGTGGCACGGCTTCGCCACCTAATGTTGCTGTTAACTCTTCATCAACGATTTTAACGATTTGTTGTGCTGAAGTTAAGGTTTCTAATACTTCTTCCCCAACGGCACGGTCACTGACACGTTTCGTAAAGTCTTTTACCACTTTAAAGTTAACGTCGGCCTCTAATAAAGCCAGACGAATCTCGCGCATCATTTCTTTTACGTCAGCTTCAGTAATCTTTCCTTTACGACGTAATTTTTTCATCGCTCCTTGCAAGCGTTCTGTTAAACTTTCAAAAGCCATTCTTACCTACCCCTTAATCTTCTATTTCTTGAATTTGCTTAATTAATTCATGTAATTCAGTATCATCAGGATAATCTTGTGACACCTTATCCTTCATTTTTTCAAGTAAATCTTTTCTAACGACATAATTAGAATATAAATGTAAATTCTTTTCGTATTTTTCAAGAATTTTTTCTGTACGCTTAATGTTATCGTAAACTGCTTGACGGCTCACATCAAACTCTTCGGCAATTTCACCTAATGAAAAATCATCTGCATAATATAGCTCAATATAATTCATTTGCTTTTCGGTCAAAAGGGTTGAATAGAATTCAAACAGCGCATTCATACGATTCGTTTTTTCTATATCCATTCCTATCCCTCCTTTACTTAGCCTTAATATACAAACTCTTTTATATTATAGCATAAACTGACGGTGTGGCTAGTCATTTTGTAGTAGCTTTTTGTAATTTTATATGGTATGATACCGTTATGCGATGAGGCGACAGAACTCGATTTTGGAGTTCACCCTTACCAAAAGACATAGTGGACGATGTCGGTAAGGCCGGATTAAAAAGAGGTGTGACTAAGTCACACCTCTTTTTTTATATACTATTAACCAAAGGCTGCCACAATATAAGTGACACCCGTCACCATAAAGTAGGCACCCACTAAGAACGCTAAGGTTAACGCAGAAGTAATGGGATTAAATAATAACATTACCCCTAAAATAATACCTAAAACATTAGAAATAATCGTAAACCAATACATCGGTTCACTTACACCTTTATATATTTTAGCAAAAAACATCTCATAGATAGAATCTATAATAAACCAAGCAGCAAAAAAGTAAGGTAAAATGACTAAGCTAGCCCCAATATTAAACAGTAACATTAAGCCAATCAAGATATCTAGAATACCAAGTAAAATGGGAAATTTTGATTTTTCACCGGCTAAGAGATTAAATTTTTTTCGATTAAACAACTCAAAACATCCTTTAGCAATAGCGCCAAAGCCAAAATACATCACAATCGCTAATCAGTTTCCCTCTGGATGTGACAATGACATAAATGCCACCAACATAAATAAAATACCGATAACTAAGTAACCCCAATTAAATTTTCTTTCTCCACTCATCTCAATCAACCCTTCCCTGTACATTAATTGTACTTTTTTCGCAAAAAATAAAAAATAATTCATTAAAAAATTAACCATCAAAAACTATCCTAACGTTAGTCTTTGATGGTTAATTGTTCAATTTGTTTATAAGTTTCTCCTGCAATTTTTTCGATTAATTTTATGCCCTCAGTGAAGGTTTGATTTCCTTCCGTCAATACCGCAATTGAGTAATCAGCATTCTGATCAGCTACTTTCCCAATACTGTTGACAAGCCACGTCTTTCCATCAAGCGATAGCCAGCCATTTTTTAAATAATAGCGATTTGCATTTTTAGAAATCCCCCACTGTTGTTCCTCGTCAACTCTTGACATCAATTGTTGAATGTAGGTGACATCTTGTTGTCGATTGTATGGTTGCTCACCAAAAATAGCATTAATTAATTTCACCTGATCTAACGCATCGGTTTGAATTAGTCCCCAAGATTCCTTGTTAGCTTGAGTGTCACTCATGTTAAGTGCCGCAAATAAATGATCTATCTCTAAATAATCACCTAAGCGACTTTTTACGAATTTGTGTGTAACTTCATTATTACTTTTAGTAATCATTAATTCAGCATCTCTCTGCTCTTGAGTTGATAATCCAGCAATCCCCTTCTCATCTAACGCCAACACTTCCATTAAGACCGCTACTTTAGCGATGCTCGCAGTATAAAAGTGAGGAATCGGTTTATTGCTGTAGGTCACATAAATATCTGTTCGATTATCATAAATCGCAATATCAAATTTTGTGGTTTCGTTTTTTAATAGGGTTTTCCAAGCGTCCTGTAATGTTTTGGTTAGTTGCTGTGAGCGTTCCTTATCAACTTTTTTCTCATTTAACTCTTTATTTAATTTTTCAATATCAATTAATTGCTTCGCTTGACTAAGCATTTCTGCTCGTTCAATATTTTGGCTAACAATGGTTGGCGTCGGTCGACGATAAAATATTACTACAAAAATCGTCATCAAACTCATAAAAACGACTAATAACGTTTTGCTATTGATTATTTTACGCTTCAAATAATCACCTTTCTTACTTAACTGTCTGTTAGTTACATGCCATTCCATATAAAAAGGAGCTGTGTTAAAAACACAACTCCCCCATTGTACAATATTTTTTTATAGATAACAAATAACTATTGTTCTGCTTGTTCAGATAGTTGTGGTGTGGCTCCTTGATAGACTTGTGCTACGCCACCTTCTTGTTTTTCATCAAATAAGAAGGAACCATTTGACATCCGATCATTGATTGGATATGTGCCTGAGTTAAACGTATAAAGATTACCTTTGTTGGTTAAGACTTCGATAATTGCATCTTTTTGAGATTCCGTCACACTTATCACACGATGGGCATTATTTTTTAACTCCCGTAAAACCATAATACCTCGTTTAGCACGACTTAACGGATTGATCTCTTGTGCTAGCATACGTTTAATTGCGCCACGTTGTGTCACAATCGTAACCGGTGTATCGCCCTCAGACCAAACAAGTAGGCCGTTTACGATATAGTCTTCTTCTTTCAAATTCATCGAGATGACACCTGCTGCCTTAGCACCAACTGTGTTGACCTCACTTAATGGATAACGAAGTCCAAAACCACGATAACTCACTAAGAAAACATCTAACGGTTGGCCATCTTCAACTAAATACGCATTGACAATTTCGTCATCACCTTTTAATTTCATACACGCAGTCGCTTTACTCTTATACGTACGCCACGTTGCAAATTCGGTCATAGCGGTTTGCTTAATCATGCCATTACGTGAAATTAATACAAAGACTTTATTATCTGCTAATTGATCGTATGGATAAACACCAATCACTTGCTCATCTTTATCAAAGTTCGTAATCGTTTGAGATAGATGCTCACCCACATCTTTCCAACGAATATCCGCTAACTCGTGAATTGGACGATAAATCATGTTCCCTTTGTTCGTTACAATCAACACGTGTTGTAATGTGTGTAGTTGTTTGGCAAACACTAGATAATCTGTTTCCTTCAAGCCAATCTCATTGGCTGATGAGGCGCTAAATGAACGTAAACTACTACGCTTAATATAGCCCTCTTTAGAAACGGTCACCATCACGTCTTCTTGTGATACTAAGACTTCCGTATTGACCACAATTTCTTCGATTTCTTTTTGAATGAAGGTTAAACGTGATGATTCATATTGTTTCTTCACTTCACGTAATTCTTTTTTCATTAGCTTCATTAATTCTTTGTCGTTGCCTAAAATAGAGTTTAAGAACGTAATATTATCAGCTAACTCTTGTGCTTCTTTTTCAAGTGCCGTAATATCGGTATTCGTTAAACGATACAATTGTAACGACACAATCGCTTCGGCTTGCGCTTCAGAAAAAGCAAACTCTTTTACTAAGTTTTGTTTCGCATTTTTCTTGTCTTTACTCTTACGAATCGTTGCAATCACTTCATCTAAAATCGATAAAGCTTTCATTAACCCTTCTACGATATGTTGACGTTTCAATGAACGGTTCAATTCAAAACGTGAACGACGTTGGATCACGTCACGACGATGATCGATATAGGCTTGTAAAATCCGAATTAAGCCCACTTGTTTCGGACGTTGTTCGTCAATCGCTACCATATTGAAGTTATAGTTCACTTGCAAGTCAGTATTTTTGAATAAATAATTTAAAATCCCTTGAGCATTAGCATCTTTTTTCAAATCAATCACGATTTGTAAACCAGTACGGTCTGTTTCATCACGAACTTCAGCAATCCCGTCAATTTTTTTCATCAGACGAATTTCATCCATTTTCTTAACCAAATTCGCTTTATTGACTTCGTAAGGAATTTCAGAAATGACAATTTGTTCACGGCCGGCTTTCATTGGCTTAATTTCCGTTTTAGAACGTAAAACAACGCGCCCTTTCCCTTTAGTATAAGCCTTCTTAATTTCGTCAACACCTTGTAAAATTCCGCCAGTCGGAAAATCTGGACCCGGAATAAATTCCATCAATTTATCTAGCGTTACATTAGGATGATCGATTAAATAGATCGTTCCTTCAATGACTTCTCCCAGATTATGCGTTGGAATTTCAGTTGCATATCCTGCTGAAATTCCGGTTGAACCATTTACTAATAAGTTAGGATAACGAGCTGGCAAAACAGTCGGTTCTTTTTCGGTATCATCAAAGTTCCATACTAAATCTACCGTTTCTTTTTCAATATCGGCTAACATTTCACCACTTAATTTTGATAAACGGGCTTCCGTATAACGCATCGCAGCAGGCGGATCACCGTCCATACTACCATTATTACCATGCATTTCAATTAACGTTTCACGCAATTTCCAATCCTGACTCATGCGGACCATTGCATCATAAATACTGCTGTCACCATGGGGATGATAATTACCCATGATATTACCGACACCTTTTGCAGATTTTCTAAATGCTTTTTCATGTGTGTTACCATCTTCATTCATCGCAAATAAAATACGACGTTGAACTGGTTTTAACCCGTCACGAATATCCGGTAAGGCACGTTCCTGAATAATGTATTTAGAATAACGACCGAAGCGATCGCCCATGACATCTTTCAGTGGCATTTCTTGAATATCATTTCGATGTTGCACAATCTTTCACTTCCTTATCTTATAAATCTGCAAATAAATCTATTTCAGCAAATAATTCTTCGCTTACTTCTTCTTTGGTTTCTTCTTGCTGTAGTTCTAGCATTTCTTCAACCATTTCAACATGCTCGACATCATCAGTCGGATTATCGTCCAATAAACTGCCCTCTTCTTCCATCGTAAAGGCCACATTGTTTTCAATCCAATGACGACGTTTATCAACTTTGTCTCCCATTAACGTTGAAACGATTTTCTCATTACTGCCTGATTCTCCATCTTCTTCTTCAAGAGTCACGCGAATTAAGGTACGCGTCTCCGGATTCATGGTTGTTTCCCATAATTGATCGGCGTTCATCTCACCTAACCCTTTGTAACGTTGTAACATATAGCCTTTACCCATTTGTTGAGTAATTTTTTCAAGTTCTTCATCAGTCCAAGCATACTCTAATACACCTTTTTTACCTGTCCCTTTAGTTACTTTGTACAAAGGAGGCATCGCGATATACACTTTTCCGGCTTCAACTAACGGAGTCATAAAGCGATAGAAGAACGTTAAGAGTAACGTCTGAATATGTGCTCCATCAGTATCTGCATCGGTCATGATAATCACTTTGTCATAGTTACAATCTTCAAGTGAGAAGTCTGAACCATAACCTGCGCCTATCGTATAAATCATCGTGTTGATTTCTTCGTTTTTTAAGATATCTTCTAACTTCGCTTTTTCTGTGTTTAATACTTTTCCTCGTAATGGTAAAATCGCTTGGAATTTACGGTCACGACCTTGTTTAGCTGAACCACCAGCCGAATCTCCCTCAACTAAATAAAGTTCATTTCGCTTTGGATTTTTAGTTTGAGCGGGTGTTAATTTACCTGAAAGCAATGATTCACGTTTTTTCTTTTTCTTACCGTTACGACTTTCTTCACGCGCTTTACGGGCGGCTTCACGCGCTTCACGCGCTTTTAACGCCTTACGAATTAACATTTGGCTTATGTCATTATTTTCCTGTAAGAAGAAACCTAACTGTTCAGAAATCAAGGATTCCACTGCTGTTCTAGCAGGCACCGTTACTAATTTAACCTTCGTTTGACTCTCAAATTGTAAGATACTTTCTGGTATACGGACTGAAATAATCGCTGTTAACCCTTCACGAATATCTGTCCCATCAAGATTTTTATCTTTGTCTTTTAATAGCCCCACTTTACGTGCGTAGTCATTAAAACTCTTTGTTAAGGCCGTACGCATACCGGTTTCATGCGAACCACCATCTTTCGTACGCACGTTGTTAACGAATGACAGGACGTTTTCAGAATATCCATCATTGTATTGGAATGAAAACTCTATTTCGATGTCATCTTTTTCCCCAGCGAAATAGACAACTGGTGTTAAATCATCTTTTTCTTCGTTTAAATAGCTAATAAACTCTTTAATTCCCTCTTCATAATGGAAAACTTCTTCCACTGTTTCAGCTGGACGTTCATCACGAATCGTAATTTTTAAGCCTTTTAGCAAGAAGGCTGACTCACGCAAACGCTCTGCTAACGTTTGAAAAGAGAAATTAGTTGTTGTGAAAATTTCTTTATCCGGCAAGAATTGAATGAACGTACCATTCTTTTTCTTCGTAGTTTTACCAAGTTTTTTTAAGGTACCATCTGGTTTACCACCGTTGATAAAACGTTGCTCGTATTCAACACCATCACGCACAGTGCGTACAATTAACCACTGTGATAGCGCATTTACAACACTTGCCCCTACACCATGCAAGCCACCAGATGTTTTGTAGCCACCATTTTGGCCAAATTTACCACCAGCATGTAAAACGGTAAAAATAACTTGAACAGTCGGCACACCTGATTGATGCATTCCGATTGGCATACCTCGTCCAAAATCCTCCACGCCGATACTACCATCTTCAAAAATTGTGACATTAATTTCTGAACCATGTCCAGCCAACGCTTCGTCGACAGAATTGTCTACGATTTCATATACTAAATGATGCAACCCTTTACTGTCATTTGATCCAATGTACATACCTGGACGCTTTCTAACCGCGTCAAGGCCTTCTAGTACCTGGATAGATGAATCGTTATATTCATTATTTACTTTTTTTACCATCTCTGAACTAACTCCTTATCTATCGAACAAAATCCTATTCTCTGTCTTTCCATAAAGGAACAGCTTTTCTATTATACCATTTATCCGTCCTTCAAAACATTAAATTTTTTAAGAAACCTTTTTATCATAGGAATCTTAGCAAAAAATGAACCTTTTGACAAGACATGTAAGCCTTTACTATTGACACTCGTGTCAGTTCATGATAACTTAGTGACACAAATGTCATTAAGTTTAAGGAGGTAACGACTTGACTCAAAATAAAAACGAAGCCATGAAACGTGAAAAACGGGCCATGATTCTTGATACTGCACGTGAAATTTTCGGACAAAAAGGCTATGCGAACGTAACAATGGCGGACATTGTTCATGCATGCGGGATTAGTCGAGGCGGTCTATATCTGTATTTCCCTTCGATTGAAGAATTGTTTCAAGAAGTGGTAATAGAACAATCTAAACAAAAATTCACAATTATTAATCAACGTGTTGCCAATAAAGAACCTTTCGAAGAAATATTCGAGCAATACCTAGAACTACAAAAAAATCGGTTATTAAACATCGATGATTCGATTTTGGTGGCCACTTATGAGTACTACAACTCTCATCAAGAACCTGAACAAATCGCCTTTCAAAAAAGTTATGTTGACTACTTAACAGCAACGATTCGCGACTTATTAACACTTGGAAAAACACAGGGAGTGATTGCCAATCAAAACATTCCTGAATTGGCAGACATGTTTATTATGTTATTAGAAGGTATTAGTATTTTTAAGACATTCAAACAAGTCGATGAACACCAAATTATCAAGCAACTCAATTTATTAAAAAACCAATTGATTTATGTCAATTAACACTAGGAGGAGATTCTCATTAAACAGTCAAAAACAAAAAACTTAGTCCTGATTGCCATTTTTACCGCAATTATTTTCGTTCTAAGTTTTACACCCATTGGTTACATTCAATTAGGACTAATTAAAGCCACCATCATACATGTACCTGTCATAATTGCTTCAATATTATTAGGTCCAAAACGAGGCGCCATTTTAGGTTTTGTTTTCGGATTAACGAGCTTCATTAGCAACACCACTGCTCCAGTTGTAAGTTCCTTTGTTTTCACGCCGTTTGCTAATTTACCTGGTGAAACACATGGGTCACTTTTAGCTTTAATCACGTGTTTTGTACCAAGAATAATGGTAGGTGTCGTTCCTTTTTATGTTTATCAATTATTGGCACGCTTCATGAAAGAAAAAAATATTGTTCGATATGTAATTAGCGGAATCATTGGCTCATTGACCAATACTATCTTAGTTTTAGGTAGTATTTTACTTTTATTTAAAGATGCTTATGCCAAAATTAATCAAGTCAATACAACTGGCTTATATAAAATTATTGGCGGGATTATTTTTACTAATGGGATTATCGAGGCGATTGTGGCTGGTGTAATTGTTAGCTTAGTTTGCCGCTCACTAATGAGTAACCGTAAAATTGAAAAAATGATTGAAGAATTAAACTAATAAAAGGATAAGGAGATTTTCATTATGCGTATTTTAGTAACAGCAGGTGGTACCAAAGAAAAAATTGACGAGGTGCGCTATATCGCCAATCACTCAACTGGACGTTTAGGTTCAATTATTGCCGATAATTTTGCTCAAGATGACAATCATCACGTTACGTACATTCATGGTTATGGAGCCATTGTTCCAGAAAACAAGGCCATTCAACTCATCCCTATTTTTACTAGTCAGGACTTAGAATCAGCGATTAAACACGAATTAACCACCCATACTTATGATATCGTCATCCACAGCATGGCCGTCAGTGACTATACGATGGATAATGCGTTTAGCCAAGAAGAATTATTAACTCACTTAAAAGAGGCCCTATTCAATCAACAAGCGACCATTGACGAGCAAACATTCACTGAGACATTGAGCGATGTCTTAGCAAAACTTGGTAAAGAAAACGAAGACAAAAAAATCTCTTCCTCAAATGAACACTTATTATTACGTTTGAAGAAAACACCTAAAATCATCAAAATGATTAAAGAAATTCAACCTGACACTACATTAGTCGGATTCAAATTATTAGTTGATGTAACAGAAGATTACTTATTATCCATCGCTAGCCAGTTACTAGCAAAAAATGATTGTGACTACGTTCTAGCAAACGACTTGACCTCAATTGAAGGAGATCAACACACTGGTTACTTAGTCTCACCTGACGGCAGTTTAACGAAGGCTCACACGAAACCTGAAATTGCCGAAATGATCAAGCAAACATTAACCACTAAATAATAGGAGGCTATCACTATGTCTAATATCTTAATGGGCGTTTCCGGTAGTATCTCTGCCTACAAAGCAGCCGATATTGTCAGTTCATTAACAAAGCAACAATACAGCGTTAATGTCATGATGACTAAAAGCGCAACTGAGTTCATTACCCCTTTAACGCTTCAATCACTATCAAAGAATTATGTCTACACAAACGTCATGGAAGAACAACATCCTAAGGTAATTAGCCACATTGAACTAGCAAAACAAGCCGATGTCTTCTTAATCGCACCAGCAAGCGCTAATATTATCGGTAAATTAGCCAATGGGATTGCGGACGATTTAGTCACCGCTACCGCGCTTGCCTTACCTAATAACGCGACGCCTAAATTAATTGCACCCGCGATGAATACCAACATGTATCTTCATCCAGCTGTTCAGAAGAACTTGGCAACGCTAATAGAATATGGTTATCAAATCATCGAACCCAAAGAAAGCCTGCTTGCTTGCGGTGACTTTGGTAAAGGTGCTTTAGCTGACGTTTCAACCATCGTTGATGCAGTTAACCAACAGTTAAACTAAAAAAACGTGCTTTCTCTTTGATAGAGAAGCACGTTTTTTATTTATTTGATTTTACTGATGATTAGAATAAGTTAAAAACTAATACCGCAATAATCGCACCGATAATTGGTCCTACGATTGGAACTAAAGCATAACCCCAATCAGAGTCACCTTTGTTTTTCATTGGTAAGATTGCATGTGCAATTCTTGGTCCTAAGTCACGCGCTGGGTTAATAGCGTAGCCTGTTGGTCCACCTAAAGATAAACCAACTGCTAAGATAACTGCACCAACTGCGAAAACATTATTACCAAATTGTAAATCGTTTTTACCAAACGCTAATAATGCTAAAACTAAAACG
The DNA here is from genome assembly GCF_005145005.1 of Vagococcus zengguangii. NCBI lineage: Bacteria > Bacillati > Bacillota > Bacilli > Lactobacillales > Enterococcaceae > Vagococcus > Vagococcus zengguangii. The sequence continues at coordinate 930,374 of NZ_CP039712.1, read as the reverse complement.
AATGTTCCAATAGCTTCAGTAATCATGTTTGCTGGTAAGTTACGAATTGCTGGACCAGTTGCAAATGTTCCTAAAATAGCCCCTTGATCTTCTGTTGCATCCCAATGTGGTAAATAAGCTAACCAAACTAGAATCGCACCAACGATTGCTCCTAATAGTTGAGCAATAATAAACGGAACTACTTGACTCCATTCAATCGCACCTGTCATTGCCATTGCAATTGTCACAGCTGGATTTAAATGAGCTGGACCCATAAATCCTGAAATGAAAACAGCGATAGTAACTGCCATTGCCCATCCTAGAGCGATAACAATCCAACCTGCGTTTTGTGCTTTACTTTGATTTAGGTTACACGCCGCACAAACGCCGCCCCCTAATAAAATTAAAATCATGGTACCGATAAATTCTCCCATAACTGCTTGCATCTTGTTACTCCCCTTCTTTCAAATATTTTAGGTCAGATTCAGCTAAAACTTCGGCAAATGTTTCTGCTTGCTCAGCTTTAGTCGCATCATTCCATCCAAAATAATTAGCCATTGCATCGATGACTGGTTCAATTATACCATCTAACTCATCACGTTTAAATAACATATGGTTAGTTCTGCGAACAAAATAGTCTGCAGGAGTTAAAACCATTTCTTCTTCTAAAGCATATTGTAATCTTGCTGATTCAGCTAATGACAATCCAGCAAAAGGTGTCATTGCTTTCGCAAGTTCAAAGATTTTCAATGAATTCATGCCGTAGTAGTCCGCGATGTATGTTGCTTCCGCTTCGGATAAACCAGCAGCGATACCAATCTTAGCATTTTCAGCGACCGTTTCTTCAACTTTAGAAGCGTCAAACTCCCCACCTGATAATGAATAATCTTTTGAGTCAATTAATTCGAAGCTCATGTCATAATCTTTCGCTAAAATATCTAAAATCAACTTCATGGCACCTTCAGCCATTTTACGATAATCAGTAATTTTACCACCTGATAACGTAATTAGACCATCTTCTTCGCGTTCTAAATTACTTCCGCGTGACACTGATGAAGGGCTCGATGTTTTTTCTTCTAAACTACTTTCTAAATTGTTTAAGACTTCTTCAACATCTAGACGATTCACTTTGTTTTCTTTATAGTTTGTGACTACTTCAATCACTTTATTAAAGCTTGCATCAGTAATTTTACCGTTATCACCACCATTATAATCAGAACCAGCATTACCTGATAATAATGGGCGTAATCCTGCCCAGCTTGATTCGATATCATCCAAGGTAATATTCGCATTTGGATAACGATAATTGATAACATCTAATAAATAATCGACATCTTCTTGGGTTACTTTTGGTTCGGTATATTCTCCTTGATAGTCAGTATCGGTTGTCCCAAAATAAGTTTTGTCTTCACGTGGAATAGCAAATACCATACGACCATCATGTTTACCCGTATCAAAATAGGTTGGTTGAGGAACTGGTAGTTTCTTCGCATCTACAACTAAATGAACACCTTTTGTAGGGCGCATTTGAGGAACTACTGCACGTTTGAAGTTTAAGTTGCGCACTTTATCCACCCATGGACCCGCTGTGTTAATGACTAATTTCGCTTTAATTTCAAAGACTTCATCTGTTACTAAATCACGCGCTTTAACCCCAATAATTTGGTTATTATCATCGTATAAAAAACCAACTGCTTTAACTTTACTTGCTAGTAAGCCACCGTCTTCATGAGCTTTTTTAATGTTGTCGATTACTAAACGCGCATCGTTGTTGCGGAAATCTAAGTAAACACCTGCTCCTTTTAGTCCTTCTGATTTTAAGAATGGTTCACGTTCTAACACTTCTTCAGGTGTTAACGTATAATTAGCAAATTTGGTGCCTGTTACACCAGCTAATTGGTCATACAAGTCCATCGCAACCTTAACTGAAAACATGTTGAATGTTGTTGCACCTTCACCTTCATAAATTGGCAATAACATTGGATCTGGCTTTGGAATGTGAGGCGCAATATTTTGTACAACAGCACGTTCTGTCACGGTGTCTGCTACTACTTCAACATCGAAGTTTTTCAAGTAGCGAATCCCTCCATGAACTAACTTAGTTGAACGAGAAGATGTCCCTTCAGCAAAATCTTGCATTTCGATTAAGCCTGTTTTCAAACCAGTTGCTGCTGCTTGTAAAGCAACACCTGCTCCGGTAATTCCTCCCCCGATAATTAATAAATCTAATTCCTCTGCTTGTAATTTTCCGATTGTTTCTTGACGTGTTTTAATTGAAAAGACCATTTCGACAACTCCCTTTCTATTACTCGTGTGGTTTAAACATACGTGTAGCGGCTACTGCTTGTTTCCAGCCATCATATAATTGCGTACGTCGTGTGTCCGCCATTTCTGGTTCAAACATTTTACCTGCTTCATAAAATTCGCGAATTTCATCAATATCTTTCCAGTAGCCAACTGCTAAACCAGCTAAGAACGCCGCTCCTAAAGCCGTGGTTTCTAAGTTAGCTGCACGTTGAATTGGCGCGCCAATAATGTCAGATTGGAATTGCATTAAGTACTCATTGTTAGCTGCCCCACCATCAACTTTAAGAACTGGAATTTTAATGCCTGTATCATCTTGCATTGTGTCGATAACATCCCTTACTTGATAAGCAATTGATTGTAATGTTGCTTTAACAATGTCATCCTTCGTTGTACCACGAGTTAAACCAAACATAGAACCACGTGCATCCTGATCCCAATATGGTGCCCCAAGACCAACAAAAGCCGGTACGACATAGACTTCGTCATCATTTTCAGAACGACGTGCCATTTCTTCAGACTCACTTGCTTTTTCCATCATTTGTAAGCCATCACGTAACCACTGAATAGAAGAACCCGCCACGAAAATACTTCCTTCTAACGCATAGTATACTTTACCGTTGATGCCATATCCGATGGTTGTTAATAAGTTATTTTTTGATAATTGCGGTTTTTCACCAGTATTCATCACGATAAATGAACCAGTACCATATGTATTTTTAACCATTCCTGGTTCGAAAGCCATTTGACCGAATAAAGCAGCCTGTTGGTCTCCAGCCATCCCCGAAATAGGTACTTCACTACCAAAGAAGTGATAACCTTGTGTATGGCCATAAATTTCAGAGTTTGATGTTGCTTTAGGTAACATTGAACGTGGAATGTTTAAAATTTCTAAAATCTCATCATCCCAATCTAATTCATGAATGTTAAACATCATTGTACGGCTAGCATTAGAATAATCCGTCACATGCGAACCGCCATCTGTCAATTTCCAAGTTAACCACGTATCAATCGTACCAAATAATAATTCACCACGATTAGCGCGCTCTTGTGCTCCTGGAACGTTATCTAGAATCCAACGAACTTTAGTCGCTGAGAAATATGAATCTATAATTAAGCCTGTTTTTTTATGGAATAATTCACTATAACCATCAGCGTTCAATTGATCCGCAATACCAGCTGATTGACGTGATTGCCATACGATAGCGTTATAGACAGGTTTACCTGTTTTTTTGTCCCAAACAACGGTTGTTTCTCGTTGATTAGTAATCCCAATACCAGCGATTTGTTGTGGTTTAACACCGCTTTCAATAAACACGCCAGCAATAACGGATTGAACAGAATTCCAAATCTCGTTTGGATCATGCTCTACCCAGCCATCATTTGGGAAGTATTGGGTAAATTCTTTTTGAGAACTTGCCACTTGTTGTCCTTTTTTATTATAGATGATGGCTCTTGAACTCGTTGTCCCTTGGTCAATCGCCATAATAAATTTGTCAGTTGTCATAAGTATAACCCCCATGTAATCGTTTTCTATAACTTACAATTTTACTATATCATATTGAAATAGGTTTTTGAACTAATTAATATTAATTTCTTAATATTTTTCACAAAAAAATAGAGAAAACGTCCCTTTGAACAACGTTTTCTCGACTTTTTTAGAAAAATATTAAATTATTATCAGTACTTATTTTACTATCACAAGTTCTTTATTTAAGAACATAGGACGTAAATATCCAACCGTACTAGCTAAAGGTAAAATTTCATCAGAAAGGCTTATTCCTAGTTCATTAACTATATAATCACGCCGTTTTTCAACACGCTGCCAAAATTCTGGATAATCTCTTTTCAATTCAAGTCTTAGCGCTTCATCTGCCATGACAATTGTACTTTCAGCCGAGACGCCTTGATGACCAGTTTGTGAAGGAATAAAGTCAATTTGAAAAATCATGCCACTTTTAACGAACGCTTTTGAGCCTGAATAAAAAGGTGAAGATAACCATTCTTCATCGGCTACTAAATGTCCTGGACATAGGTGCCAACCATACTTAGATTTAGGATAGCTGGCTTCAAACTGTTCATAAAAATCATGGCCATTAATGCCTATTTTGATTGTTTCTAGCCATTTGAAATAAGCTGACATGTATGGAATCACGACCTCCTCTAGATAACCAGAGTCGCGTTGCTCCAGTTGCTCTACAGTTTCAACCGCGTAACCACATCGACTACTTAGTCCGCCTTTATATGCAACCGTTAAGGCGACTTTATCCCCTTCTTTTAACTGACGATGTGTTGGATATAGATTAGCTTTTTCAAAACGTTCACCAAAGGCAGCAATCGTCACAATGGTTGGATATTGTCCATTTGACTGTAAGAGATGCCCCACTTCCTGTTCGCTGACACCAATTGCTAAAGCATCCATTGCTCTTAACAAGTTATCCGAAGCCAGTGACGCACCATATTCATAATGAACAATTTCATTCGCATTATTTGTCGTTCTGACACCATCGACTGGATCAATCATCATGCCCGTAGCATTGACTAGCTTTTCTTTATCTACCATTTCCATTATAGCTTCAACAATCATCATCGGAATATCAAAAGTCGCACGCATTACTTCAGGTAACAGCTTCCAACCGACTAGTCCAACTTGTCCTGAAAAATCCCAATTTGCCTCTTCTAAATAAGCTACTAAAGGTGTCGTTTCTGACATTGGTTGGTTTGGCAAAGAAAAAATTGGACATTTAATTCCTTTTCCTGATAGTCTCGCTTTACTCGCTTTGTTCGCGTTCTCGTTACCTAAAATATAACTCATCTCACCACTAATGGTCATCACTAATAAGGCTTCTTCAAATCGTGGAATAAACCCGGCTAAATATTCAAAGTTACTACCGTGTTCTTTGTCAGCATAAATCACTAACGTACTAATATCATTCTCCATCATGTGAGCTAATAACTTGTTTTTACGTTCAGTTATCGTTTCATCCGTTAAGATTGGTTTTATTGTAGGATGATCTAAGATTGGTGCTGGAATTTCTTTTATTTTTAATGTCATTTTATTTTTCCTCTACATGTTTTTTTATACTCTTATTCTACTCAATAATATATGGAAAAGCAAAAAAGGTAAGTTTTTACGAAACTCACCATGAATGAAAAATACGTATATAATATAAAAGGACTGTCCATATCGACAGTCCTTTATGCTTAACAATTTATTAAAACATGCCCAAAACAAACGTCACTACTTGCACGAACGCACCAATGGCTAAGATTTTGACCGCACAGATGAAGGTTTGAGACTTGATTTGCACAGCCATTAATTTTTTCGTTTCTTTCATGACAAACGGAACAATAAGTAGTGTTAATAACATCGTCCACGGTGCAATTCCTAATACAACTGCTAGAACGATAGCTAAAAAGGCGATAATATTTAATCCGACAAATAATTTCTTAGCGCCCTCACGTTTAATGTAGTGGACTAAAGTAAAGCGATTATTTTTTTCGTCCTCATCTAAGTCACATAAATTATTGGCTAACATCAAGTTGGCAATCCATAAAGTATTCGGTAACGAAATTAAAGCGATTGAGCCAATCGTCACCCAGTTCCAGATAAAGGTTTCATAACTATTCAAATAGACACAAATTAATGAAATCATAAAACCCATTGTAAAACCTGAAAAGACTTCGCCCAACGGTAAACTTGATAAAGGTTTCGGTCCAGATGAATAAAATATCCCAACAAAATAACAGAACATTCCCATCCATAAGAGTGGCCATCCCACCTTAGCAGCTAATGCAATCCCCATAATAGCTGAGACGATAATCATCACTGTCAGCCATTTCAGCACTAATTTGTCATCTAAATTTTCACGACCAATAATATTGGTTTTATCTTTGTAATCATGAACATCCGTTGCTTTGTGATAATCGTTGTAATTGTCTAGCATATCAACTGCCATATTAAAAATAAACATGGCGATAAAATAAATTATGACATAACCTATATTAAGGGTTCCATAATTATACCAGCTATAACATAATCCGATTAAAAATGGTAAAACACTTGCCGTTTTGGCTTTTATTTCAACTAGTTCTAAAAAAACTTTTAAAGACACAGCACTTCTCTCCTTTATTCTACATGTCCTCTATCTTATCATATTTTTCTTTTTCAGGGTATTCATAAAACTTTCATTTATCTTACATTTTTTCTTGACACTTTCTTGTGAATCTTGTACTATTCTTTATGGGCACCTCAATTTTTGAGATGCAAATGAAAATGATTTTAGCTCCCTATTCCTTGTATGGAATGGGGATTTTTTGTTTTTATCTGAAGTAATTGCTGGACGCTCCTCATATTCAATGTTCTAAGAAAGGAAGTAAAATTTTATGACAAAATATATTTTTGTAACAGGTGGGGTTGTATCATCAATTGGTAAAGGAATCGTGGCGGCATCACTTGGACGATTACTTAAAAACAGAGGATTGAATGTAACAATTCAAAAGTTTGATCCGTATATCAACGTTGACCCTGGTACTATGAGCCCTTATCAACATGGTGAGGTATTCGTAACAGATGACGGTGCCGAAACCGATTTAGACTTAGGACATTATGAGCGCTTTATTGATATCAACTTGAATCAATTTTCAAATGTGACAACAGGTAAAGTCTATTCTGAAGTCATCCGTAAAGAACGTCGTGGTGAGTACTTAGGCGCAACAGTCCAAGTCGTACCACACATTACAAATGAAATTAAAGATAAGTTAATGAGTGCCGCTAAACATACCGATTCAGATGTTATTATTACAGAAGTTGGTGGAACCGTTGGTGATATCGAATCACTTCCTTATTTAGAAGCATTACGTCAAATGAAAGCAGACATGGGCGCTGAAAACGTGATGTATATTCACACTACCTTAATCCCTTATTTAAATGCTAGTGGTGAGATGAAAACTAAGCCTACACAACATAGTGTGAAGGAACTACGCTCTTTAGGTATCCAACCTAACTTATTAGTGGTTAGAACAGAACATGAAGTGTCTCAAGATATCAAAGATAAACTAGCACTATTTTGCGATGTGCCTACTGAGGCGGTTATTGAATCACGTGATGTCGAAACATTATACTCAATCCCATTAAATTTACAAAAACAAGGCATGGATCAATATGTCTGTGATCACCTGGGGCTAGACACAGCACCTGCTGAGATGACAGATTGGCAAGCCTTAGAGCAACGTGTTTTAAACTTACAAGGGAAAGCTAAAATTGCTTTAGTTGGTAAATATGTTGAATTACATGATGCTTATTTATCCGTTGCCGAAGCTTTAAAACATGCCGGATTTGCTTACAACACTGATATCGAAATTGATTGGATTCAATCTGAAGATATTACACGCGAAAATGTAGCGGACATTTTAAAAGAGGCACAAGGTATTTTAGTTCCTGGTGGTTTTGGTGAACGTGGAATTGAAGGGAAAATTGAAGCCATTCGTTTTGCTCGTGAAAACAACGTGCCATTCTTGGGTATTTGTTTAGGTATGCAAATGGCTTGTGTAGAATTTGCACGTAATGTGATCGGTTTAGATGGCGCAAATTCTGCTGAAATCCAACCAGAAACGCCACATAATATTATTGATTTAATGAAAGATCAAGAGAGTATCGAAGATTTAGGCGGTACTTTACGTTTAGGCTTGTACCCTTGTGTTCTTAAAGAAGGGACTAAAACATATGACGCTTATAACCAACAAGCTGAAGTTGCTGAGCGTCATCGTCACCGTTATGAATTCAACAATGATTACCGTGAACAATTTGAAGCAAACGGTATGACTTTCTCAGGTGTCTCACCTGATGGTCGCTTAGTTGAAATTGTGGAAATTTCCGAGCATCCATTCTTTGTTGCTAGTCAATTCCATCCAGAATTAATTTCTCGACCAAATCGTCCGCAATCATTATTTAAAGCCTTTATTAACGCAACGATTGCTTAACTTAACACTAAAAGAGCGTTGACCTCCATTGAGATCAACGCTCTTTTCATATTATTTTCACATGTTAATTAAAAATGTTTCACAACTTTTTCTGGTGTTAAACGTACTGATTGATACCCTTCTTCGGCCGCCTTACCTACTGAAATAATTAGGGTTGGAATATAACGACTTGGATCCATTTCAAACGCCTCTGCTAGCCCTTCTCTTTGGAACCCACCAATCGCATTGGTGTCATAACCATGAGCACGTGCTACTAACATCAATTGCATAGCCATTAAGCTATTATCGATATAAATTGTTTCTCTCATCTTTTCATTTGAAAATCCTTGATACATAGGAATAATAAAAGATAATTGTTTGTCTCTAATTTCTTGTGGCATTTTGCCTGTCGCTACTGCTTCGTCATAAATTTCTTCAGCATACTCATAACACTTCAAATCGCCAAAAATGATAATCATCGCTGCTGACGTATCGTTTTGAAGCGTATTAGAACCGATAAAAGGTCTTAAACGGGTTTTTCCTTCTTCAGAAGACACAACGACCATTCGCCACGGTTGTAAATTAACCGCTGATGGCGCGTGCATAGCTTCAGCTAATAGTTCATTCATCTCAGCTTGAGAAATCTTAACTTCAGGGTCATATTTACGAATCGAATTTCTGCCTAAAACAACATCTTTAAAATCATTATTTTTCATTAGTTCACAACCTTTCCTCATAAATTATAAACGAAAAACACCGAATTTGTTAGACTAAATTCGATGTTTAATAACAAAATATCTAAATAATTCTTAAGATAATTAACGATCTCTCCTAAAATAAGATACACCTAAAATAAGGATAATAGCACCGATAATTGATGGAATGATCGCCATTCCAGCCAAGTGTGGACCTCTTTCTCCTAATAGTGATTGACCAATAACCGAGCCAAGTAAACCCGCGATTGTTTTAGTCAGCAAATTCATCGAAACACTTTTTTTAGTGATTGAGCCTGCAATTGCGCCAATTATAGCGCCTACAATTAAAGACCATAACATAATTAACTTCCTCCTATCATAATACTAAATGATTATATTGTTATTTTATTATAAAAACCGAATAACACTAAATATTAAGCTTATAGAATTTCCAAATAAGTTAAGGATGTATAAATAAAAAATCTCCTAACAACTATTAGGAGATTTTTTATTTGTTATTTCTTTTTCAAAACACTAGAGACGTTCGAAACAGTTGCGATTAACTCTAATAAATCATTATTTGTTTCTAGTTCCCCTTTATCTAAAGCTTTGGCTACTCGCATCCCTATCATTCGTGTAATAGAGGCAGCAACGGTCACATTTAAGACGCCACCGGCCACGCTGCCAATACCCGGAATAAATTTAAACGCATTACCAACCAACATTTTACCAATAGTTGAAGCTAGTGTAGCTTGTGTTACCCCTTCTTTAATCCCATCGGTAAACGTCAGTCCATATGCTTTATAAATACTGCTAATCATCATCATTTGAATTGGTACTAATAGTGCAGCATCAGAAAAAGGAATCGGAACCGCTGCAACACTTCCTGCACTAACAGTCGCCGTATGAATGGCTTTTAGCGCTTTAGGTTTAATAGTCATTTAATCACCCATTATATATTTTTTTATTGAAACAGGTTAATAATAACACATATCATTATATCACGTATAATATTACGCCAATTCTTAATAATTCCTTATAAAAGATAAGTTTAGGGTCATACATCGCTTTTCACACGTTTTAACATCAATTGACGTTTGTATTCACCTTCGCCATTAAACAAGATAGCATCCTCACTAATTTTTGCTATGCGAAAATGAAGCGGAATGTCATTGTACAATACATCAAAAAACAGCTGATTTTTATCATTTGATAAACGCAATGTCTCACATACGAAAACTTGCTCTGTTTCATCATTTGATATAATGATAGCTGCTCGATTATTAGAAGCTAATCCTAATTTAACTCTAATACGATCAGCTGAACAGAAATATTCCCCAATAAATGGTTGATATTTTGTAAACTCAATGTCAGAAATTTTTTTAGCACGTGAATCAAATTTAAATAAAGGGGTCATTTTATTTAAAGATAGCCCCACTTCAATTTCATCAGACGTAAGTTTCTTAATATAAAATTCTGTCTGAGCGTTCGTTTTTATTCGCCATAAATTAATCTCTTGCTCCTCAACACACGTAACGATCCCCACCTTATCATTCCCTTTAGCTTCATAAACTCCTAGTATTTCCGACATTGAAAAGCTATTTTGATGATAAAAATCTGTGTATTCTCCTTGGAATTCTTTTAGTATAGCGCTTTCTTCTCCATCCAAACGTATAGATGATTCAGGATTCAAAGGCATTTGACTTGTAGAGGGTTGCGTTTGATTCGTTGTCTGTGTTGAGCTACATCCCATTAATAATAAAACAAGTATTATTATCATGGTTAAATTTTTCCACATACAACCCTCTCCTTTTCAATTGATTATTACCTTTATTTTATCATTAATTGCTTATTTTTTGAAATGACAGATGCTTAAATTTACAAATTATCATTAATCTTATCAAATTCATATAAAAAAGAGCTACCAAAAATGGTAACTCTCGTCAATAAATAATTTAGTCTAAATCAACATTGTGAAACACGTTTTGGACATCTTCTAAATCCTCTAATGCATCAATCATTTTTTCAAATTGTGCTAAGTCATCGCCTTCAAGTGTCACATCGTTTTGTGCAATCATTTGAATTTCAGCGATTGAGAATTCTTCAATGCCTTTTTCTTTCAATGCTTCTTGAATCGTATGGAAATCCGTTACTTCACCGTAAACGATGATTTGTCCTTCTTCTTCCACCACATCACGAACATCGATATCTTTTTCCATTAAGTATTCTAAGATTTCGTCAGCGTCATCGCCAGCAAAACCGAATAGTGCAGTGTTATCAAACATGTACGCTACCGCACCAGAAACACCCATGTTACCACCGTTTTTACCGAAGGCTGCACGAACATCAGAAGCTGTACGATTCACGTTATTTGTTAAAGTGTCCACGATTACCATTGAACCGTTTGGACCAAATCCTTCATATCGTAATTCTTGATAGTTTTCATCGCCGGCACCTTTTGCTTTGTCGATCGCACGGTCGATAATATGTTTTGGTACATTATAAGTTTTTGCGCGTTCAATAACGAAACGTAGCTTTTGGTTTGAATGCGGGTCTGGATCACCTGATTTTGCTGCTGCATAGATTTCAATACCGAATTTAGCGTAGACACGACTGTTGTTAGCGTCTTTAGCTGTTTTCTTAGCGACAATGTTTGCCCATTTACGCCCCATAATTTCACTTCGCTTTCCAAATTTTTAGTTGTAACGCAAAAAACGTTCTGTTTAATTATACTGTTGTTTTGAGGTTCTGTAAAATATTTTTTGATAGTTTCTTAATCAATTCTTAGAAAATAATTAAGTTGCCCTTAAGAATTAAGATTTAAACTAAATTTATACATTATTTGTGGGTGAACATGGTGTTTCACTTGCGAGGAGACCTCCCCTCCTCAAAAGGTGTAGGTTCAAATCCTACCATCCACGCTATCAAAAGACACATTTTAAAACAAGTTGATGACTGGTTGTGATACAATAAACAAAAATGGGGGGGTATTTCTATGAAAGTTGCCATTGTAAGTGCCATGTCGATTGAACTTGAGCATATTCTGCACCAATATCAATTAGAAACTATGGGGAATAAAAATCAACAGTTATTCTACCAATTTACTGTTGGTGAATTTGAGTTCACGTTAGCTACAACGGGAATAGGAAAAGTTAATGCTGCCATCCATTGCCAACAACTCATTCATCAATATCAACCGGATGTGATGGTTAATATCGGAATCGCCGGTGGCATAGCATCTGATGTGCAACTATACGATATTATTATTGGATCGCATGTTACTCATCATGATGTCCGTTTAAGTCAAATGAAAAATACGTTTCCCTTTCAAGAACAGTTTAAAGCTAATCAGCCTCTATACGATTTTATTAAACAGCAATTACCGGATGCTATTCCTAGTGGGATTGCTTCCGGAGAAAGTTTTATCACTGATACGGCTAGTCATCACCGCATACAGCATGAATTGAACTGTACCGCCGTCGATATGGAAGCAAGTGCACTTGCCCAAACTTGTTTTATCAATCACGTTCCTTTTATTTCAATAAAATGTCTATCTGATTTAGCAAATTCTGACGCAACTACAGCCTATCGTATTAATGAACAAGAGGCCTGTACCCGACTAGGGAAAGCTGTATGCTCTGTTTTAGACCAACTAACTTAATTAAGATAAAATAAAAGAGGCTGTGACATAAGTCTCTAAAAAAACCCCTGATAAATTTGGCAATAAAGCCAAATTTATCAGGGGTTTTGGTATAATAAAATAAAAAAGAAGCACGGTCCGACCCATGCTTCAAAGAATCCTAGAAAGGACCAAAAAATGTATTCTAATTATAACATGAATCAGTTAAGTTTGGATATTACAAGTTCATATATTCCAGAAAAAAATAATACGGCTTGGTTTATTAACGAGCTAGTTGAAACATTAAAAATCAAAGAATCTTATTTATTCGGAAGACCACGTCAATATAATTTATCTGCTATGTTAAAGCTGGTCTTATTTGCGTACACACGCAGTGTTTTTAGTAGTCGTAAAATTGCTCAATTGGCTGAAGAGAGCCTACCGGCTCGTTGGTTAACACAAGAAATGATGCCTTCTTATCGAACGATTGCACGCTTTAGAATATCTGATGAATTAGAAGGTCTTATTAATCAAGGCTTGGAGCAGCTAACCGCTTATTTACGTCAACAAAACATGATTGATGATGCCATTTTTATTGATGGAACTAAAATTTTAGCTGATGCCAATAAATTTAGTTTTGTTTGGAAGAAAAGCACGATTCGTTTCGATGCGATGAATCGAGAAGCAACCGTCTCTTTAATGAATGAATTAAAAGAGGCTTATTCGTCGTCTCATATACCAGATGGTTCTAATCTGTCTTTAGATATGGTTGATGAAGTTCTAACTCGTTTAGAATTCAGATTAGAAGAATTAGAAAAACAAATTGAAACAACACCTAAGCTTTCTCCCAACCCTGCTAAACAAGAACGACGTTCTTTAAAATCAACTAAAAGAAAATTAGCTGCACGTCGAGCTAAAATGCTAGAACATCAAAAGCAATTTAAGACTTTCGGGAAACGAAACAGCTTTTCAAAAACTGATCACGATGCCACTTTCATGAGAGTAAAAGAAGATCACATGAAAAATGGTCAGCTTAAGCCAGCTTATAATCTGCAAATTGCTACGAGCAAGCAATTTATCGTAGGCTATGATGTTTACCAAAATCCAACAGATACTAAAACGTTAATCCCTTTCTTAGAAAAAATGAATTTAGCAGAAAAGGATGCCATGTATATAGTAGCAGATGCAGGTTATTGTTCAGAAAGTAACTATCAATATCTAGAAGACAAATTATCTCAACATACCTCATTAATCCCGTACGGGACAATGTTGAAAGAAAATAGTAAGAAATGGCAGTCAGATGATAAAAAGGTAATGAATTGGTTTTACGAAGAAAAAGAAGACTATTATATTGACCCAAAAGGAGTCCGTTTTAATTTTAATACGTATCGAAAACGCACAGACAAAGACGGTTTTTCACGTGATTTCAAGGAATATGTGGCAGAAAAATATGACGAAAATCGTGAAGAAATTCCTGCTGCGTTAACAGCCAAAGGCCACATAAGAAAAATAATGATTAATCCTTCATGGGAATATTATAAAGCGAAGCAACGAGATTTTCTTTCAACGAAAGAAACTGGAAAAATTTACGCTAAACGTAAGATTGATGTGGAACCAGTTTTCGGACGGATGAAGGCTTCTTTGGGCTTCACTCGTTTCTCTGTGAGAGGACTTGGAAAAGTTCTCAAGGAAACCGGTATTGTTTCCTTGGCGCTAAATATGATGAAATTAGCGTCTTGGGAGACGCAGAAAGACATAGAAAATAGAAAAAATCCGAAACAAACGAAAAATAACACTTTTCGTCCGTTTCGGATTTTTTATTTTAGACTAATAACACTAACTTTTGTCACAGCCTCTTTATTTTCTTGCGCTTATTTATTCGGATGAATAAAACGATAACTTTGATAAACTGCTTGTAACAATGACATTTTTTGCGGATAAACCAAATATTTCGGATACCAAATAGGTTTAAACTTATTTTTTGCATGACGTAAACCTTTAAATGAATAAAAGTTCGATGAATTTTGATAAATACTATTGGTCATCGCATATAAGAAGCTATTCGTATTTTCATACGAACTTGATAATGGTGCCATCCCAATAACAAATGTTTGATAGCCCTGCTCCTGTGCCCATAACATGATATCAAGATATAACAAATCCATCATCGAGAACTTATCTTGCTCTTGCCAACGAATTAAATCAACTGACAATTTCCCTTCACTATAGGTTGGCATTAATGTAGCAAAACCGATTACTTGCTTATCTTCATCTCGAATCACTGCACAATCAGAGGCTCGTATATATTCCTCATCAAAATTACCAATTGAAAAGGACATTTCTTTTTTATCACCTAACCATGCATCGGATACAACGCGTAGTTCATCAAGCAAATTATCATCAACAGGCTCAATTCCAAACGTTAGATTACGCGCCTCTTGCTTATTAAGTAATTGACGGAAAATTTTCCCCTTATTACCCGTAATACTAAAAGTGGCAAGATCAATCTCTCCCTCTTCTCCAAGGTTAAACAACTTGTATTTTAATTCATTATATATATTGATATTATCAGGCGTTGTTTGATAAAAAATCAATTGTTTCCCAATGCTTAAGGCTAACTGATCCAACTGTTGAATAAACGTGAATGTTTGTGCTTCATCACCAAAGGGATCACCTAAGATAATAATATAATGGTTGTTCTCTTGATAAATCGCACTCATTTGTAAGTCCTCACTTGTTAACGTTTGGTTAGCCGGTAACAGACCTAAATGAGCCAAATTCGTACCTGAATATTCAGCTAAAACTTGTCGATAAGAGGACTTATCTGTGCTTAATTTAAAGGTATTGATTTCAGTTTTTACTGATAATTTATGACGTAAATAGTAACGATAAGCAATCATAGCGATTAAATAAAGTAACGTTATAGCGAAAATACTCCACATTATCTTAGCCATTTTGGTAGGAATATACTCCTCACACAGGTAGACAACATAAAGAATCTGAATCAAATAAACTAGTGCCGTTCCTACCCATATCACCTTTTCAATAACTGATCTGACCCCTACGTTACATACAATTACCCGTTTAAAAAAGCTCAAACTTATAATCAATAATGACGTAAAGAAAATATCAAAATAATAACGATCGTAAACATATAGACTGATTTGGCACAATAATAATACTATCAGCTGTATCCATAATAAACGATAGGCTTCTTTTGAACCACGATAAATTCCTATCAAGTTCGGAATGATCATTAGACTCGTCACAACGTAACCAGTCGAAGCTAGTATGGTTAACCATTCAAAACGCGGTCCTCTATTATATAATATCGAGACGCTCGAGTCTTGAAAATAAAAGAAGCTTATTAGGCAAAATAAGAAAACAAGTACTAGACGACTAATTGACTGCAAACGTTGTTTCGTTAAAGAAAACACAATCGCACCGAACTCTTTTGAAAAAATAACAACTGGCTGTTCTTGAATTTTGTCCTTGAAAACACCTTGAAACGTGCTCAAAGATAAAATCAACCCCAGTAAGAATGGAATAATGTAATAAACTAAACGATAAAAAATTAAGGCTAGTCCAACTAACGCTTCATCTCGACCTAAATCTCTAGTCATTCCCAATAAAAAAATGACGTCAAAACTTCCCAATCCTCCCGGAACCATACTTATCAATCCAGCAATTG
This sequence comes from Vagococcus zengguangii, assembly GCF_005145005.1. Lineage (NCBI taxonomy): Bacteria > Bacillati > Bacillota > Bacilli > Lactobacillales > Enterococcaceae > Vagococcus > Vagococcus zengguangii. The sequence continues at coordinate 914,125 of NZ_CP039712.1, read as the reverse complement.
TTGCAATAATAAAGACGCTTTCCATATGCCAAAAGTCAATCTCAACGCCAACAAAACGTAACGCTAAGAACATAATGAAACCAACATAGGCATAATCTAACACCGAAACCACTGTATATTTTACAGGCAACCAGCGATCCTCAGCTACGGGTGGTCTAACATGCGTTGCAACGATAAAAATAGGCAATAGAATAGCGAGAACGGTTAACGCAATTTTAATGAAAGGCTTATCATCTAGCAAATTTGTTGGTGTAAATACCTTAGAAATAATCAGCAAAGATAGGACACCTACACCCGTAATCATGGATAGTAATAATAGCGAAATGCTTTTCTTCAGTGTGTTTTTATTTTCTTCACTCGTAAATTGACTAAAATAATTATAGCGAATAGACGCCCCAACAATCCCACCGAAGCCAATCAAATTATTTAGCGCATTACTAATCCAGCTAATTTTTAGCATCTGAGAATGAGGAGGTTTAATCTTTAATGATCGAACTAACACAACATCGTATAGGCATAATATAGCCACTCCTATTAAACCTGAAATAACTAACAAACTAATTTCAGTAAATGATTTGTCATGAATCGTTCGATAAATATCCTTAAAGCCAATTAATGACAGTTCTTGCTTTAATTTAAAAATAGAAAACAAAAAAATGGCAATTGGAAATAGGTACTTCAAATTTTTCTTCATCGTTTCGGATCCTCTCATTCTTTATTTGAATAATTTCAAATAATCATCTTATTTTTTTATTAGCATTCATTTTAACACATTAATTGAACGATTCAAGTCTAAACACAACAATAATCCCCCTATAATAAATAAAATGAAAAAATTGTAAGGAATATCTTAAATATACGACATTCCTTACAACCTGATTATTAAACTTTTCTAACTATCTACAACATCCTGTGTTGCTAATAAAACTAACTTAACTGAAGTAACTGGGCGTTTTTTTTCAGCTTCTAAAGCTTTTTTATATAGGTATAACTGCCCTTGATATTTCTGTTTAAGTTTTTCAATTGCTACTTGCTTTTGATGAACATCGATATAATCTGTTTTGAAATCAAACAAAATTAGTTCATCATCGGTTTCAACATACCCGTCAATAATCCCATGAATAAGCACATGATCATCTTGATTTTCAGGGAATTCTTGATATATTTCAGATGCTGGTAATAACATCGAAAACGGTTGTTCCCGGTAAGTTTGTTGCGCATGCTGATGTAAAAACTCTCCAAATGGCGTTTGGAAAAAAGCAACTAAATTCGCGCGATTAATTCGTTTGGCAACTTCTACTTCAAGCGCTTTATTAACTATTAGCTGATCAATCACTTGATTGATACTTTCTTCTGTTATTGTGCCAGTTAAATCAAGGGATTGTAATACTAAATGGGTTGCAGTGCCAATTTCCGCATAACTCACCTGATTGACTGTTTGTACAAATTTAGGTTTCACGAATTCACTTTCTACAAAACGATTAGCACCCATTCTTTGACTAGCTGTAAAATCGATTGGTAGTAATTGTCGATCATCCGGATCGCTAAAGACACGCTTAATTTCAGAAACTGATTGATAACTTGCCGTTTTAAGAGCCGCCTGATGTTGATAACGATAATCGAGTAGTTCTTTGGCTGCTTCAATAAGTTCAGGCTCAGTTACAACTTGTGGCAAATCGTTAACATCCGTAACAACTTCACTTGATGCAGCTTCAGACTGAAGCGTATTTAAATCATAAAATGAAACGGAAAAGCGCGCATCTTCATCATTAAATAATGTTGTCACTTCATCAGTTTGTTCTGAGACCTGTTCTTTTAGACTTTCATGACGTACCAAGCTCATCCCTATCCAATCAAACAACGATTTTGCCTGTAAACGCAAGTTATCATTAATCGTCTCAAGCGTGTTATCAGCCGCTAATACCCAACGTTTCCAAGCTTTTTCCTGTGATTCGTAGGATCCCACTAGAAATAGCTTTTCCTCTGCCCGTGTTAGACCAACATATAATTTACGCATTTCTTCGGCTAATAATTTCTTACGTTTTTCCTGACTAATAATGTGATATGGTAATGTCACACTTTCTAACCGAGTCAAACTATCTAAATACTTCACGCCAATCCCAAGTTTTTCGTCAAACACATAACGATTACGTAAATCCATCATGTTAAATTGACGATTTAAGTCCATAATAAAGACGACTGGAAATTCTAGACCTTTTGAGGCATGAATAGTCATTACCCTTACCGCATTTTCTTCCTCACCTACAGCATTAGGTTCAGCTAAATCTTTATCTTTTTGTTGCATTTTCTCGATAAAGCGCACAAATTGAAATAACCCTTTGAAGCTTGATTCTTCATATTTCATGGCACGATCATACAACGCATGTAAGTTAGCTTGTCGCTGTTTGCCACTTGGTAAGCCAGCGACATAATCTAGTAGCCCTGTTTCCTGAAATACCATCCAAATTAAATCAACTAATTTCACACGTCTAGCCGTTTCACGCCACTTGGTTAGAGACTCTTCAAAACGGATCAATGTTTCACGTAATCCTTGATCAACTTCTAGCTCCTGTTCTTTAACAATCGTTTGCACCGCATGGTAATAATTACCATTTGGCACCGTTGTACGAATCACTGCTAAATCATTTTCTTTTAGACCCACAATCGGTGAACGTAAGACTGAAACTAACGGAATATCCTGATGCGGATTATCAATAATCGTTAGTACAGCTAACATAATTTTGACTTCCGTTGCTTGGAAGTAATTCTGCGTGTCGTTAACGTGCAAGGGCACACCTAACTCTTTAAACAGATCAAGTAAGACTAAGTTGTTTTTCTTAGTCGGCGTTAAAATTACAATATCTCGATAATCTAGCGCACGAAGTTGCTTCGCTTTTTTATCATAAACTTGAAAACCGTTTGATTGTAATTCTCTAATTTTCTTGACAATCAGACGCACTTCGCCTTCCGTTTTATCATCAATTGTAAAATCGTCGGATTCGATACTCGTATCCTCTTGAGTTGTTGTCTCATTTTCGCTCATCACAGTGTCTTCGTCATTAGCGACACCATTTTCATAAATTAATAGCTCGGTTTGGTAATTTGGTGATGACGGAAAACCTGTAAAGCCATTAATCAGACGCGCTTCGTTATCATAGGCTAATTGTCCAACTGATTCATTCATCACTTGGCGGAAAATGAAGTTCGTAAATGATAGAACTTCAGCTCGCGAACGAAAATTCTCCGCTAATACAATCCGACGGCCACCTTTTTCGGTTGCATAGTCGTTATATTTTTTGATGAATAATGTTGGATCAGCCAGTCGAAAAGAGTAAATGGACTGTTTCACATCGCCTACCATAAAGAAGTTACCTTGTGCCTCGTTATCGGAACGTAACCAAGATAAAATGGTTTCTTGTAACTGATTAATATCTTGGTACTCATCGACCAACACTTCCTTAAATTGGCCACGGTAGTAGTCACTAGCAACGGAAGGACCATACGTGCCATCAGATGGATCCTTTTCTGTTAAAATTTGTAACGTCAAATGTTCTAAATCATTGAAATCTAAACTGTTTTTTTCTTGTTTACGCTCCAAATATTTTTGCGCAAACTGTTTCGTAATCACTGCTAAATGATGCACGTATTCTTTTGATTTAGCTAAAATTTCAAGTTGTTCTGACGGTGCCGTTGCAAATAAACCTTTAGTTAAATTAACAACTAATTCTTTGTTTTGATTCCGATAAGCTTTCGTTCCTTCGAAGGCTTCTTTAATTGCTGGATCAATGTCTTTGCCTCGTGGCCCACTATACGTCTTGTAGCTGATACTTTGTAAGAGCTGATAAACGTCTTCTAATTGATCCGCTAACAACAATTCATAAAGCTGTTCCAGCCAAGCATTTTCTTCACGTAAGAGCGTCAGAGGCTTCTCTAACGCTGGTTCTCCTTCAATACTTGTTATCGCTTCACGACCACGATTAATCGCATCAACAAACTCACTGACCAAATTTGCTTTCAAATACGTTTGATAGAGTGGTAAATCCCCCAAATTATCCGTTGTTTCGTATAAATTTTCCAAGTCATCCAACCACTGATTAGGATTAGGATTCGCTCTTGAAAACTCATATAATGAAAAAACCATTCGCGTTAAACCATCGTCATTTCGATCTCCTGAAAAATTTTCAGTTAAGGGATAAAACCACTCAGGTGCTTGACTGTACAATTGTTCTCGTAATCCTTCCCAAACTTCTTCCTTAAGTAAGGTGACTTCTGTTTCATCAGTCAACAATCTAAATACGGGATCGATTTCTAATAAATAATAATATTTACGAATAACTTTCAAACAAAAGGCATGCAGGGTACTAACTGGTGCTGTTGGAATTTTGCTTAATTGGTTAATTAAATGTTGCTGTTGCGATGCATCATGATTTTCTTCATGAATAGCTTTTTGTACAGCACTAACCAGACGTTCTTTCATCTCTTTAGCTGCGGCTTCAGTATAGGTCACGATTAATAGTTCATCGATATTTAAGCCTGATTTAATTTTTTCAATAACGCGTTGTACCAGAACCGTGGTTTTCCCTGATCCAGCTGAGGCAGACACTAAGATATTGCTGCCACTATCATAAATCGCTTGCCATTGTCCCGTTGTAAAATGACTATCGCTAGGTCGAATTGGTAATTGTGTATCGGTCATTATTCTGCCTCCTTCTGATCAATTTTTAGACGTGCAATGACTTCGTCTTTTTTCAAAGTTTCTAGTCGATGATAATTATTTTCTTTCAACATCGGGTCAAATTGACAAACACTTCTAAATGGACAATGACCACAAGCAATACGCACTTTTTTACGATAAGCGGGATTCAAATTCACTTCACCATCATAAATTTTTTCACCGGCTTCTTTAAACAATTGACGATTATGAGTAATCAACGCATCAAAATCCGATTGCTCGAGCGTTTGTGCTGAAGAAAGTTTACCACTTTTCAATTGTTTAAGATCATAAACGGCCGAAGCTTTCATCGGTTCTAAGCTAACATCTAACCCTTCAAGTAAGGCTTCATCTTCTAATAATAAGCCTTTATACTTAAATTCCGTCAATAATTTCTCATCTAGCACATCCTGCTTAATCGGCGCTTTTAGTCGCGGATTTTGGATATGAAGATAGAAAGCGCCAGCTGGTTTCACCGCTTCTTCACCTACTAGCGACACCGCATTTTGCAAGGCAACATCTAAATACGTTATCATTTGCATGGCTAACCCTTCATACGCATCTTCAAAATTAAAACGATGTTCACTCGACTTGTAGTCAACGACACTCAGATAGTTCTGACCGGTCTTAGTATCGACAAAACGATCCAAACGGTCAATTTTTCCACTAATTTTCATTTGTTTTTGATTATCCAAGGCAACCGTTAAACTTTGGTAACCTTTTTCTTTCGCAATTTCACCAAATAACACTTCCGTTTTAAAAATACTCATGCCCGTACGTTCACTTTGACGTTTCAAGGCCCACGCGACACGTTTAATAGTCTGGCTTAATTGGTACTTAATATAATTCATACGACTTGAAGCCGATAAAATCATGTACTTACGCTCTTCAAATAACTGTTGCAAAATAGTTTCAGATAACGACATTATTTCAGCCTCTGTCAAATCAGCCAACGTTTTTTGCGAATTGATGAGTTCTTTGAAAATTAAATCAAGTGCCTCATGAAACAATTCACCCGCTGTGGCTGGCGTTAAATCGAAGACTTCACGCTCTTTCAGACGTAAACCATATGTCATGAAATATTTATACTCACACTGATAAAACTTCTCGATTCGAGAAACTGATCCGTACAACGTATCACCATATAATTTTTCTACAGTTGCTGGCTGTAAGGTCTCGGGAATATTTTTATGCGTCAAACTTTTCATAACATTACGATAACGTTGGGTTAGAATGGGAGCGCCGTTTTTTAATAAGCGTTCGTGCAATTGTTGCCACCCGGAAGCTAGGGAACTCTTGAAATCCAACGCTTGACGATGCAAACGCACTGACATCTCAATAAATGATTCATCTGTTCCAACAAACGATAAATCAAAGCATTCACTAGCGGGCATCAATAGTTTCTCCTGAATCTCAAGATCAAACGCTTTGGCTAATCGTAGCACGTAAGGCGATATTTTACCGACTGTGCCTTTTTCCCCACTTAATGGATACGTTAAATACAAACGTTCTTCCGTTGATAAGAAAGCTAGATAGGCGACAAATGGCTCCTTCATGATACTTTGACTATTACTTGGCAATAGGAACTGTTCCTCATTTAATTGTTCGTCAATTAAGACACGCTCATCATCAGAAAAAATGGTGGTGTTTTCTAATTTAGCCGGTAAGACTTGATCAGTTGCTCCAATAATAAACGTCACTTTATTTTTCTTGGCGTGAACTTTATCAAGCACTGAAATTTTGACTTGATCTAGCGTAGTGGGGACTTTACCGTATTCAAAATCTTCTAAGCCAAACATTAATAAACGAACAAACTCTGCTTTATCAAACGGACGCTCGCCTAAGATGTCCACATATTCGTCTAATAAGTGAATGAACGCTTGCCAACTTTGTTCATGAATTTTAGCTTCTTCAAGTTTCCCTTGTGATAAGTAGTAATCACGCCAAACAATCATTTGACGCTCAACCCCAATTGCTACCAAAAATTGATACAAGCATAATGCAGCATCCTTACCTAAACTCGCTTGATTAAGTTGCTCAAAGAACGGTACTAGACAATCACGTAATTCACGACGTACTTGGTTAGATTGACGTTCGATTTGTTGATCACGGGTTTCCGGTTGACCTTCTTCACTGATGTAATTAATATAATGCCAGTCTTCCTCACGTGTCCAATGACCGCCTTCATAACCATATGCCAACATTACGTTCTCGGTCACGTCAACAGCTTCACGATAAGCCAACCGATTAGCTAGCCACTCAGATTGTGTGCTGTTTCCATCATCATTTGGCAAAAACAACTCAGTTCTTAAGAAGCGCATAATGTCTTGATAGCGAAAATAGCGCTCGTCAATTGAAAATAACGCTTCTAAAAACTCAACAAGTGGATGATGCTTCATCGTTTGAGTTTCATCAAAATAAAAGGGAATTTGCAAGCCATTGAACACTGGAGCAAAACGTGGACTATAATTAGTTTCGTCGCGATATAGTACTTCAATATCCTTGTAACGATAGCCTTCTTGAGCGACTAATCGTCGAATTTCACGCCCAACGTGTTCCACCTCAGCTTGTGGATTCTCAGCTTTCCAAATAGATAATGTTTGATTATCTTGCAATTTTGTCTCAATTTTTTTACCAGTAGGTTGTTGAGATTCTGCCCAATAATTATCCAACGCTAACAAGTCTGGGTTGCGTTGATTGTTGGTTTTTTGGTCGAACTCAACTGGAATGTTTGCTTGTCGAGCAAGATGATATAATTGATGATACAATTTTCCGCTGTCATAAAATAGATTATGAGCAGCTGGCATCTTATCAACGGCCGCTTGATCAAGAACTAAGTCAAACCAAACGTTACCTGCTTGTTTCATTAACGATTGAATTAATTGTTGCTCTTGTGATGTAAAACGTGTAAATCCTGTCACAATAAATAAGGTATCAGATAAATCTTCCGCCACTAAATATTCCGATAAATTAACTAATAATTGATCCTCTTCAATCTTATGTTCTTGTAAATAGGCTTGGTAACGTCCATAAATACGTTCTATGTCTGTTAATTTCAACTGTAAGTCTTTTTGGTCCACTGTTAAGCGTTGGTGAATCTGTGCTAAATCAGCTGCTTGGATATTGGCTTGAAGCAACTCATCAATAAACGATGCCACTTGCTCAACAAAACCCGTCTGATTGACTTCACCTTGATAAACCGTCAACGATTCTTTTTCTTCTTCTAGAATGGTTTTTATAACCATATGTTTGCCTGTTTTACTCAAACTATTGGATTGATAATAGGCTGTATTTTGCAAAAAATACCACGCCAAACGTGAGAAACTAAATACTTGAAGTGATAAAGTTCCCATCACCTTCGTTTGGTTTTGTTTAGACATTTGGTGCAAAACATTTACCTCAGTCTCAAATTTAACGTGGTTAGGAACTAAATAAAAAACACGTCGTTGAACGCCGCTTGCTAACCATTTACCTGCCTCTTCAATTAAGACTTCATCGTGGTGCGCACTCGCCGTACCATAAAAAAACTTTACTGACATCTTCTCACCTTCTTCATCTATTCATTATCTATAAGTTTAGCACAAAAAAACAGCTCTGACACAAGATTGTCAAAGCTGTTTAACGTTGTTTATTAGTTTTCTATTAATCCAAACCGATCTAAAGGCCAAAAGATAAATTTCACACGACCTGAAATATCTTTGATATCAATAAGACCAATATAACGGCTATCTTTTGAAATCGGACGATTATCACCTAAAACAAACACTTTCCCTTCAGGTACCACCGTTGTATCAATTCCTTCGATATCTTTTAGTGAAAAGTCCGTTTTCAATTCATAAGTCGACGCATCAATCGGTTTCTTATATGACGTATACGGATTCGTCGTATCATAATCTTTTTTAACTTCTGATAGATATTTTTCTTCCACCATCTCACCATTCACATACAATTGATCATTTTTAAAACTGATTTCATCACCAGGTACACCAATAACCCGCTTAATATAGCTCTTGCCAGGTTGATCTGGCGCAGGAAATGTAACAATTTCAAAACGTTCAGGTTCGCCAAATTTTAATTGCATAATGCGTTCTTTATTCTCTAAAGTTGGTAACATTGAATCACCGGATACTTGAATAGGTGACACAATAAAGTGGCGTACTGCAAATAAAACTGCCAGCATACCTACAAACCAAATAATATTGCTTAGTAGTTCATTCTTTTTCATAGTGAACCTCCTTTTTACTACTCATAATATATCACAAATAGCTCGTACATCAAAACACTCACCATTGTTTTCTAAGTTTAACACAAAAAAGAAGACACAACTTAATGTGTCTCCTCTCTTAATGAAATTTTATAAGCTTTGATATGTTTTAACAACATTCTCAACGGTGAAACCATACTCTTCGATAACTGTGTTACCTGGAGCAGAAGCACCGAACTTATCGATACCCATTACCGCACCGTCGAAGCCTACATAACGTTCCCAACCAAATGTAGCACCCATTTCAACTGCTACACGTTTCGTTAAGTGACGTGGTAACACAGACTCTTTGTATTCAGCTGTTTGTTCTTCAAATAAGTTCATACTTGGCATTGAAACAACCGCTACATCTTCACCTTGTTCTGCTAAAACTTTTTGTGCTTCGATTGCTAAAGCCACTTCAGAACCTGTTGCAATTAAGATACCTGTTGCTTCGCCTTTAGCGGGTGAAATAACGTACGCACCTTTAGCTACCCCTTCATCTGCCATTGTCGCAGTATTAGGTAAAACTGGTAAGTTTTGACGAGTTAATGCTAAGACAGTCGGACGTTCTGTTGAACTTACTGCTACTTTCCAAGCCGCACGCGTTTCGTTGCCATCAGCTGGACGAATTGTGTTTAAGTTTGGTAAGCCACGTAAGCCAGATAATTGTTCGATTGGTTCATGGGTTGGACCATCTTCACCAACAGCCACTGAATCATGTGTTAATACATAAGTGACTGGAGCTTTTTGAATAGCTGCTAAACGAATAGCTGGACGTAGGTAATCTACGAAAACAAAGAATGTTCCGCCATATACTTTTGTCCCACCGTGTAAAGCAATCCCGTTCATCGCTGCTGCCATTGCGAATTCACGCACACCAAACCAGATGTTGCGTCCTTCGTAATGATCAGCATCAAAGTCCGTTTCACCGGCAATCATTGTATTGTTTGAACCTGATAAATCAGCAGAACCACCCCATAATGTTGGAACAGTTTTAGCTAACGCTTGGATCATCTCACTTGAAGTGACACGACTTGCTTTTGCTGCATCGTCTTCTTGGTAAACTGGCATTTCTGCATCCCAATTTTCAGGTAATTCATTAGCAAAACCTGCTAATAATTGAGCCGCTAATTCAGGATATTCTGTTTGATAAGCAGCAAATAATTCATTCCATTTTGCTTCAGCTGCTTCACCATTAGCATTTAATGTTTCTTCGAAACGAGCTTTTGCTTCAGCTGGTACTTCAAAGGCTTCATAATCCCAACCGTAAGCAGCTTTAGCTGTTGCGATACCATCAGCTCCAAGGGGTGCCCCGTGAACTTTATTGGTTCCAGCATTTGGTGCACCAAAACCGATAACCGTTTTAATTTCAATGATAGTTGGTTTAGTGTTTTCTGCTTTCGCTTCGTCGATAGCTTTAGAAATAGCGTCTAAATCATTGCCATCTTTCACTAAAATATGTTGCCAACCTGTTGCTTCAAAACGACCTTTCACATCTTCACTAAATGATTTATCTAAATCGCCATCTAATGAAATATCATTAGAATCGTATAACACGATTAATTTGTCTAATTTCAGATGCCCTGCTAAGCTGATAGCTTCTTGAGAGATCCCTTCCATTAAATCACCATCACCACAAATTGCGTAAGTATAGTGATCTACTACGTTAAAGTTTGGACGGTTATAAGTTGCTGCTAAATGAGCCTCTGCCATTGCAAAACCAACACTCATTGCAATTCCTTGTCCTAATGGTCCTGTTGTTGCTTCAACACCATCTGTGTGATGAACTTCCGGATGTCCAGGTGTACGGCTATCCCATTGACGGAAATTTTTGATATCTTCGATTGTCACATCGTAGCCAGCCATGTGTAATAAGCTGTACTGTAATGCTGAGCCGTGTCCAGCTGATAAGATAAAGCGGTCACGATCAATCCAGTTTCTAGAAGTTTTTGGGTTTACTTTTAAATGTTTCGTCCACAATGCATAAGCCATTGGGGCTGCACCCATTGGTAAACCTGGATGTCCAGAATTTGCTTTTTGAATCATATCCATACTTAACGTACGTAATGTATTAACGCCTAATTCATCAATTTTGTCGAACAACATGATCATCTCCTATGTTTTTAGGTTTTTTTTACCTTTATTACATTCTACTATATATGTAGGTGCTTACGCAATCATTTTTGTATAATTTTTCACTAATCTTCTAAATGACGACCATGAATTTGTTTGTCTTTTTGAATACGTTTCAATTTATCAGGCGTAACATCTGTTCCTTCTTGATCGACGACTTTCATACCCTCGATATGATGACGCATCCCGCCTCTAAATACCGTTAAGTACTCTTCTCTCAATGCTTGTTGCTCTAAAATTTCTTCTTGTGTTAAACCTTCTGCTTTTTTCTTGCGAGCTAATTCATTAATTCTCGCCATTTTGTCTTTTGATAACATATAATCAGTCCTCCTATACAATTACTTATTTTAATCGATATTTAAATAAAACACAAACTCGCAATCTACGAACATGTGTTTGATAACTTCTCGCTAGTATGTTAAAATTTAATTAATAAAACTATCCTAGGAGGATTTCCCATGACGAACAAAAAAGAAAATCGTCAATTAAGTATTTTACATTATATACATGAAACGGGGGAACAACGCGGATATCCACCAACTGTGCGAGAAATTTGCGAAGCAGTCAATCTTTCTTCTACTTCGACTGTTCACGGGCACCTAGCTCGTTTGGAGCAAAAAGGTTTATTACTTCGCGACCCATCTAAGCCTCGTGCGATTGAAGTAACCAAAATGGGGCTGCAATTGTTAGGGATTCAACCTGAGACTATTCCAGTCCTAGGAACCGTCACAGCCGGAGAACCGATTTTAGCGGTAGAAGATGCATCCGATTTTTTCCCTGTACCACCTGAGTTTAAAAACGAAACGCGTCCCCTGTTTATGTTAACGATTCGCGGAACAAGTATGATCAACAAAGGCATCATTGACGGTGATTTCGTCATTGTTCGTAAACAAGAACAAGCGAATAACGGCGATATCGTGATTGCCATGACCGCTGAAGATGAAGCCACGTGTAAAACTTTCTATAAAGAAAAGAACCGTATTCGTTTACAACCAGAAAACGATGAACTAGACCCTATTTATCTAGATACCTGTACAATCTTAGGAAAAGTTGTCGGACTTTATCGCTCATTTTAAAAAACTCTTTACAACACGAACAAATGTTTGTATAATAAAAACAGAACAAACGTTCGTATCGAGGAGGAATTATTTATGACAGGGATTAGACGACTATTTTTTATATTTTTCACTTTATTAGCAGGTATTTTTCTAGGCGCATTCGGATTAAAGTTGGCTCTTATCATTTCAATCCCACTATTTGTCACGCTAGTCGTACTATGGGATGAAAAAAAGTATGAACTGAAGAACGAACAAATGAATTATTATCAGCAACATTATTATGAAGATTATCAATAAATAGCAAAAGAACGAAGCCACAGCTTCGTTCTTTTTTATTATTATTCTGCTTCCACTTCAACGTTTGATTCAGTTTTGGTTGAAGTTTTTTTATCAGCCTTTGCTAATTGTTTACCTAGTTCAATAATAAAATCATGTAATTGACCTTTCACTTCAGGATGCTCTAAACCATACTCGATACTTGATTTTAAGAATCCGAATTTATCCCCCACATCATAACGTTTGCCATTGAACTTGTGACCAAACACGCGTTGTGTTTTATTTAGCTCATCAATCGCGTCTGTTAATTGAATTTCTCCACCTGCACCAGGTTCTTGTTTTTCTAATAAATCAAAAATTTCTGGTGTGAATAAATAGCGACCAATAATCGCTAAATCACTTGGTGCTTCATCTGGATTTGGTTTTTCAACAAAGTGGCTAACATTGAATAAACCTGGTTTCACTTCAGCTTCTGGTGCAATAATACCATATTTTGATGTATCTTCATGTGGGACTTCCATCACCGCAATAGTTGAAGCCTTTGTTTCATTATAGTTATCAATTAATTGTTTAGTTAACGGTATTTCATCCGTCATAATGTCATCACCTAACATCACGACAAACGGTTCGTTCCCTACAAAGGCTTTCCCTAATGAAACAGCATGCCCTAAACCTAATGCACGTGATTGACGAATGAAATGTAAATTAATACCAGTAGTTGCTTCAACTGTTTCTAATAATTCCCATTTACCTTTTTCTTTTAAGTTCATTTCTAATTCTAAGTTAGCATCAAAATGGTCTTCAATCGGACGCTTCGCTTTACCTGTCACGATTAAAATATCTTCAATTCCTGATGCAAGTGCTTCTTCAACAATAAATTGAATCGTTGGTTTGTCAACAATTGGCAACATTTCTTTAGCCATCGCTTTAGTAGCAGGTAAAAATCGTGTCCCTAACCCTGCTGCTGGAATAATCGCTTTTCTCACTTTTGATTCGGTCATCTTCACATTCCCCTTTTCAGACTGCTTAGTTTTTATTAAAATTCTTTTTCTGATTTATTATCACGTTTCATCATTTCCTCGATAACGTAATGAACATCCTTGTTTTCATATAGGACTTGATAAATTGCCTCGGTAATTGGCATTTCAACTTCTAACTCTTGCGCTAGTTCATAAGCTGATTTAGTCGTTGATACCCCTTCAACAATCATCCCCATTGAAGACAAAATCTCGTCTAAACTCTTACCTTTCCCTAACATGTCACCTGTTCTCCAGTTACGAGAATGGATACTCGTACATGTAACGATTAAGTCACCGAAACCACTTAAACCGATGAACGTTAACGGATCGGCTCCCATTGCAACACCTAAACGAGTAATTTCAGCTAATCCACGCGTCATAATAGCAGCCTTCGCATTATCACCTAAACCTAACCCATGAATAGCACCTGCTCCTAAAGCGATAATATTTTTTAGAGCTGCTCCAGTTTCAACACCGATCACATCATCATTCGTGTAGACACGGAAATAACCGTTACTAAATAATTTTTGAACGTAAATAGCATACGCTTCATTTTTACTTGCTGCTGTAATCGTTGTTAAATCATGAACGGCTACTTCTTCGGCATGACTTGGCCCTGATAAAACAACGATATCTTTTCTTTTGTTTGATGGAATTTCTTGTGCTAAAATTTCAGAAATTCTAAAGTGAGTTTCTTGTTCGAATCCTTTACTCGCATGGATAATAACAGGTACCGTGGTTAATACGTCGACTAATTGTCGTGCAACTTGTCTAATTGCTTTTGTCGGCACAACAAACAAAATAGCATCAGCATCTTGAACAGCATCTGCCATATTAGTTGTTGCCGTTAATCTTTCTGGGAAAACAATATTAGGCAAATAAGCTTTGTTCGTATGATGCTCTTGAATTTCCGCAACTTGTGCTTCATCACGTCCCCACATTACCACATCATGACCATTTTCAATTAAGGTTTGACCTAACGCCAATCCCCAAGAACCTGTTCCTAAAACCGCTACTTTTTGTTTCATTTGTCTCCTCCATTATTTTCAGCAATGATTAATTGCTCTAAATCCCTCATCGTTTTTACCGTTTTATACGGTTGATAACTTGCAACATCCGCTAGTGACTTACAAGACCATTCGACAAAAACCCCTTTAACCCCTGCGCGATTAGCCGCTTCAATATCTTGCGGATTATCCCCAATCATCATGGTCGATTCTCGATTCGCCTCTAAGCGCTCCATCGCGATATTCAATGATTCTGGATTTGGTTTAACTTTAGTGAAATCACCACTACCAAGAATAACATCAAAATACTCATGAATATTTAAAAATTCCAGTCCATGTTGTAACAATTCTTTTTTCTTAGTAGATACCACAGCTAGTTTAACGCCAGCTTTTTTTAAGCTTGCCAAAACTTCTGGTACATCTGGGAAAACTTCAATAAACTCGTCATGTCTAGCATGATTATATTCACGGTATTCCTTAATCATCTGTTCAGCATTCGCTTTGTCTAAAGATGAAAAAACTTCTTCTAATGACGGGCCGTTAAAAGCTAGGACAGATTCTTCGGTTTGAAATTTTCCAGGAAAATATTTGTCTAATACATGTAAATACGATTGTGCGATTAATGAATTCGTGTCAGCTAGTGTGCCATCGAAATCAAATAATACTGTTTCTATTTTTACCAATTATCTTACACCTCTAATATTGTATAGTGGTGGTTTTACGACTTTTCGGCGATAAATCATAGTGATAATAGCCAAAATGAATAATACGGCTGATAACGCTTGTGACACGCGAATATTACCAAACAAGTATAAACTATCTGTTCTCATACCTTCTACAAAAAATCGTCCAAATGAATACCACATGACATAGGTTAAAAAGATTTCACCCTGTCTCAAAAAATTTTGACGTCTTAAAATAAGCAATAGGATAAAACCAATCACATTCCAACTACTTTCATACAAGAAAGTCGGTTGACGATACAGTCCATCAATTTTCATATTATCAATAATGAATGACGGTAAACGTAATTTTTCTAAAAATGTACGAG
Organism: Vagococcus zengguangii; assembly: GCF_005145005.1. Classification (NCBI taxonomy): domain Bacteria; kingdom Bacillati; phylum Bacillota; class Bacilli; order Lactobacillales; family Enterococcaceae; genus Vagococcus; species Vagococcus zengguangii. Next base: position 898,624 of record NZ_CP039712.1, on the reverse strand, counting down.
TCGTTTCGCCACCATAAGCTTCATGATTAGCAAAATTACCCCAACGTCCAATTGCTTGTGCTATTATCACTCCAGGTGTGGCAACATCTAAAAATTTCCATATAGAGTAGTAACGTTTACGTGTAAAGAAATACGTCACCAGGGCGCCTGTTAATAAACCACCATAAATAGCCAAACCACCGTTTCTAATATTTAAAATTTCAGTTGGATGCTGCGAATAATACGACCACTCGAAAATGACATAGTACAATCTTGCCCCTAAAATAGATAAAGGTAATGCCCATAGCATAAAATCAACAATATCATCTTCTTGATAACCCATTTTTTTTGATTCTCTTGTCGCTAACCATCCTGCTACAATAATACCAAAAACAATTATTAGCGCATACCAACGAATTTCTAACCCGAACAACTTAAAAGCGACAGGATTAATTTGTGCAACTAGCATGATTCTCCCTACTTTCTATTGTTCTGAATTGGTTTCAATTAATTTTGATAAATTATCTTCAAATTTTTGGGTTGCGTTGTACCCCATTGTCTTCGCACGGAAGTTCATCGCTGCCACTTCAATAATAATAGCCACGTTTCGTCCCGTTTTGACCGGAATAGAAATCATCGGTACATCGACATCAGCAATTCTAAAGGTTTGTTCTGCACCGCCTAAGCGGTCAAATTGTTTATCAGGCGTCCAATGTTCCAGCCTAACAACTAATTGAACAGGCACACTTCTTCTAACTGAACTTGCCCCAAACAAATTCATAATATCGACAATCCCTATACCACGAATTTCCATTAAATGTTCTAGGATAGGTGCTGGTTCACCAATAACTGTACGTTCATCTTGTTGATAAACATCCACGCGATCATCCGCTACTAAACGATGACCTTTTTTAATTAACTCTAAACCCGTTTCACTTTTACCGATTCCACTGTCCCCTTGAATTAAGACACCTAAACCATAAATTTCCATTAGTACGCCATGAATCGATGTTCTAGGTGCTAACTTAGAATCGATAAAATTAGACATCACTCCAGAAATACGAGACGTCGAACGTCTTGTGGTTAAAACTGGTACACCTTTTTCATTGGCCGCTTCAACTAACTCAGCAGTCGGCGTTAAGCCTCTAGAATAAACAAAAACCGGAGTTTCGTCAGCACATAGCTTCTTCATCACAATTCTTTTTTCATCTGAAGACATTCTATCTAAAAAAGTTGTTTCTTTCTTACCAAATAATTGAATACGTTCAGATGGATAATAATTAAAATAACCCGTTAATTCTAAGCCCGGCCTAGAAATATCTGCAGTTGTAATTTTTCTATCTAAAAATTCATGACCAGAATAGACATCTAACTCTAGTTCATTGACTAATTGTTCAATTGTAACAAATTGTGTCATAATAGCCTCCTTAAACTACTTACATTATAAATTATTCTATCATTAATCAGGGTAACTGACTAGATAAAAACCACAATACCAATAATTGTATACGTTTTCAAATGGATATAAAAATAAAAAGCTACTTTCTTTTGAAAGTAGCTTAGACTGGGCTAGCTGGATTCGAACCAACGAGTGACGGAGTCAAAGTCCGTTGCCTTACCGCTTGGCTATAGCCCAATATAATGGAGGGGGGCAGATTCGAACTGCCGAACCCGAAGGAGCGGATTTACAGTCCGCCGCGTTTAGCCACTTCGCTACCCCTCCAGCTATCAGGTGTTGCTCACCTGACTACTTTTATATCATACATAAAAAAGTTGACTAATGCAAGTACTTTTTTAAATTTTTTTATTTTTTTGATATTTATTGTTATTGGAATAAATTCCATTGACGGATAATCTCTTCAAAACCTTCATCTAAATTTTTAACCGTACTAATTAACTCTTGATCATAATAAACTTCAAACTTATTATTTGCTGTAGCTTCAACTGTTCCAATGGTTTTTTTACCAATTTTCATTTCATAAACTGTCACAGTTTCGCCATTTTTATTTTTAGTTGTTTCTTCAATTAATACTTCAATATCTTTATTTTTTTTCATCATTAGCAACTCCTCAATCAAAATGTTTACTTATTAAACATACCACAATCTAGAGCGATGACAAGTAAAAATACTTATCCTCGCTTGGATTTTACAGTTGTTGATAATAAGAAGCTACTGCCCCAATAAGATTGGCATCATTACCAAATTGGCAAGCACGAATATCAGCGGGGTAATTCTTAATACCTAGAGCGTCTATCTTTTGCTGAACTCGACGTGTTGCTTCATCAACTAAACCTTCTTTAGCTGATACACCACCTCCAATAACAATACAATCTGGATCAAAACAGAACATCAAACTAAATAACCCTTGCGATAAGTAATTATAGAAATTATTCACCTCATCTTGGGCCAAAGCATCGCCTGCTTCAGCTAAAGCAAAAACTTCTTTTGCATCTACCTCGTCAATTTTTTGATTACTACGACGAGCATACCGTTCTGCCATTTTAACGGCTGTTCCTAGTTCACTAAAAGTATTCTCATGATTCAAGTACATTAAACCAAATTCGCCCCCATAACGATGGGCTCCCACATTTAATTTTCCTTTTTGAATAATCGCACCACCGACTCCAGTTCCTAAAACAACAAATAGAACATTATCAAGTCCTTTTGCTATTCCTTGCCACGTCTCCGCAATCCCTGCTGCATTCGCATCGTTCTCAAAACGAACAGGTAACTCAAATAACTCAGTCAGTTCCTGTCTAATATCAAAATGGTGAATATATGGAATGGCGCTTAAACCTTCAATAACGCCAGTTTCATAATTTACCGCACCTGGCGCACTGATTGCCACACCTTCAAAATCATATGTATCTTCATAAGTCGTTTTAATATGCAGTAATAAAACCTTCATTTCTTCAAACGTCTTTGGTGTTTTATCAATCCCCTGCTCTATTAATTGTTCCTCATGCCATACACCGTACTTAACATTGGTACCGCCCCAATCAAATGCTAATATTGCCATATTTTACTCTCCTCATCAAATAAGTCATTTATTGCAACTATTTATTGCTTATTGCGCAGCTTCTTTGGCTAATTGAAGGCACCCCATAATCCCACTATTATCACCAAGTTTAGTTGGAACAATGTACGTTTCTAAATCTGGATACGCTACATAACCCGCTACTAATTCGGCAAACGCTTCACGAATTAGTGGAAAAAGTTGTTCTTGATGCATAACACCACCACCTAGAATAATGGTTTCTGGTGATAAAACTAACGTATAAGTCATTAAAGCTTGCGCAATATAATGAGCTTGGATTTTCCAAACCTCATCATCTGGTGCCACCTCAACGCCTTTCTTACCCGTACGTTTTTCAAGTGCTGGCCCAGCTACTAGCCCTTCAACACAATCTTTATGGAATGGACAAACCCCTTCGAACGTATCACCTTCAAGACGTTTAATATGAATATGCCCCATTTCAGGGTGGCCGAACCCTTGTAATAATTGACCGTTAATAACGCCTCCGCCACCAACACCTGTGCCAATTGTTAAATAAACACAATTTTGCTTGTTTTTAGCTGCTCCAAACGTTAATTCGCCATAAGCTGCCGCATTAACATCTGTCGTCCATCCGATAGGAATATTGTAACGTTCTTTTAGCATGCCTAATAAATTAACATGTTGCCACTTTAATTTAGGCGTAGACGTAATATAACCATAAGTAGGTGACGCTTCATTCACATCAATCGGACCGAATGAACCAACACCCATACTGGTTAATTCATATTGATCAAAGAATTCGTAAACCGCTTGCATTGTTACCTCTGGTGCTTCAGTTGGAATACTAACTCTTGCTACTACTTCTAATGCTTCATTACTCACTGCACAAACAAATTTTGTGCCTCCTGCCTCAATTGCTCCGTACATTGTTATTAGCTCCTTTATATGGCTAGACATTTAATTCAAAATGAAAGCCTTTTTATTTATTATAAACTAAATTAGATCTTTTGACCTATATTTTTTTGTTTTTCTAAAAAAAACATCAAGGAGCAAGTTTCAAACTTAGCTCCCTGATGATGACAATCTTTATTATTTTATCAAACCAATCGTTCTAATTTCATGTCCTGATAATTTATCCGGACATTCGCCTTGCGCTTCTTCAAGCAGGTTCAATAACTCTGTTTTAGAAATCCCTTCTTTAGCAATTGCTAAGTCAGTTGCTTCTTCGGTCATATTATAACCTCTTAGAACTAAAGCATCGTCACCTTGACGGCGTTTTAAAGCCGTTATCGCAAAATTATCACCCGTTACCGCTACATATTGATGGTTAGTTGGTAAACTTCCAGCTACCACTTTTGTTTGTTTCGCAATTAATGCATATTGTCTCGCTTGAGCAGCTTTATATGATAGGACACGCTCAGTCGGAGCATGCAAATCAAGACTGTACTCAAATTCAAAGTCACCTTGACATTGCGCTTCAGGTGTCGGGAAGTAACCCCAGTCACCTAGTTCACCTACTGCTCTTAATAACGTCACCGCAATAGTATCGTCGACAATTTCATATTCATTTAAACCAAAGTTACCAACCGTTACACTATAATTGTCATCATGTAAGTTAACGAATGCGTGTTGATGTTGTGGATTAGTTGGATTTTCCCAATGTTTAGAAACCTTATTAGGTCTCGTTACCACTTCATAAATACTATCAGCTTCATGTGTTTCAACGTTTAATTGCGTTGGGAATAAGACACGTAGACGATGGTCCTGCGCATTGTTATTCACTTTTGTAGAAAATTCAACGTGTTTTGCTAAACGCTCTAATGTAATATCTGTTGTAATCGTAAATGGTACTAATACATTTGAACGACTAGCATTACGGTTACGGAAATCAATAACTGCTTGTTGTTCATAGCTTAATAGTTCATCCGCTGAAGCAGGGATTTCCATTTTATGTGTTAAACGAATCGTTGCTGATAAACCATTATTTTCAATTAGTGCTGTTTCATAAGGGAAATCAGTTGAAAGTAACGCAACATCTCCTTTAGGTTGTTTAAAGATATATTCATTCGCAATATCTCCAACATTTTCGAAAACTAATAAATTCTCTAATTGCTTACCTGTTTCTTTATTCAAGACGCTTAAACTACCATTTTCTAAAATCTCAATTTTTGTAAATTCATTTTCTAAGCTTGCATTTGTCGCATTTAACTCTGAGTTAATCACTGCTGGTTCACCTTCGACCAATGCATAACTTTGCCATGAAAACTCATCTAAATCAGCCACTTCAATTGTAACCGTTACGTATTTTGCCATAAACGGAATACGGAAAGCATCTTTAGGTAGATCGTAGTTAAAACGGACGTTTGGTTCTCCAACAACAGCATTGACTACTTCGCCTTCAGCGTTAACAACGTGGAAAGTTGGTGTTGTTTCTTCTTCTAGCTCTTTAAATAACTTGCCAGGTACGCCTTCATGGAACGTTTTACGTTTTAGTTCAATCTCGACCTCAACTGTGCCAGTTTTATTAATACCCGCTGTATTAAAGACCACAAATGGATAACTCTCAGCTTGGAAATCATCGGTTTTAATTTGACTCGTCAGTTGATCCAGTGCCTTATCCGCAATAAATTTGCCGACTTCATTAGCTTTTTCAAAACGTGTCATCATCTCGCGATGGACTTCATCGACTGAACAACCACAAATACTATCATGGGGATGATTTTGCATCAACGTTTTCCATGCAAAATCAAGTTCATCATGCGGATATTCACCTGTTACGTCGTAAGCCATTGTCGCTAAAGGTTCGGCGATATTTTCTAACTGTCTAGAAACTTTGGTATTCCATTGTTTTAAATACACACGAGCTGATGACGTATTAGCTAGTGTATACCAGCCGTCTGTTTCTTGACTTGTTAGTTCCCCGTTAACTGTTCCTAAATCTTCTGGCAAGTCATTTTGAACCGCCTCAAGATAATCAGTAAAGTTAGAATGAACAAATTCGTACTCTGGGAACAATTCATTGGCTAAACGAATTGCTTGTGTCACATCTTTTTGAACAGGTTGATGATCGACTCCATTCATCATCAAGTAATGATTTGTGGCACCATATTTCTCAACATCTTGTAATTTTTGATTCCAGAATTTAATTGCTGCTTCACGTTCTGTTGGAATTTCGTTCCCGTTACTGTACCAATTAGCAAATAATAAACCAAAAATCTTACTACCGTCTGGACCTTCCCAGAACATCTCAGAATACTGAGAGGTATAGTTATCGTCTGCTAAAACTTCGTTATCAAATCCGATTGGCTTTACACCACGTCCAAAGGCTGCACTCTTTAAACCAGCTTGTAGCATCATCTGTGGTGTTTGCCCCATATTACCGAATGTATCTGGGAAGTAACCTAATGCAACCGGTGTGCCCCATTTTTTACTTTCTTTCATGCCAATCAACATATTACGAGTATTAGATTCCGAACTAATTAAGAAATCATCTTGTAAAATATAGAATGGCCCAATTTGAAGTTTCCCTTCATCGATGGCTTTTTGCACCGCTGCTCGTTTTTCAGGACGCACTTCTAAATAATCATCTAAGATAATGGTTTGACCATCTAAATGGAAACTATTGAATTCCGGGTCTGTTTCAAATAATTCTAGTAAATCATCCATCAATTCCACTAAGCGCATATGGTGTTGCTCATAAGGCATGTACCATTCACGATCCCAGTGACTATGTGACACAATATATACTTTCTTTTTCATAATTAATTAATTCCTCGCTTTATTTTTCTACTCGAATATCAAAATAGTCCATCACTAATTCACAGAACATCATATTGGCCCATGAGAACCATTCTCTTGTATATTGATTTGGATCATTAACGTCAAAACCTTCATGCATTAAGTTCGTTCCACCATCGCAAGCGACTAATAAATTCAGGATACGCTCTTTCTCAGCTTTATCAGAAGTCGTCATCCCTTCCATTGCTAAAGCGATTGGCCACACATAATTTTCAGGTGTATGCGAACTACCGATACCTTTAGCAAACTCGCCTTCATAGAAGAATGGGTTTTCTTTACTTAATAAAGTTGCACGCGTGTTTAAATATGTTTCATCTGTTTCAGACATATAACCTAAGTAAGGAGCTGAAATTAAGTTCGGTACATTACTGTCATCCATGATGCTGGCATTACCTAAACCATCTACCTCGTAAGCGTAAACTTCTTTTCCGGCTTCATTAGTTGTTTTAGCATAGGCTTGGATACCTGCTTCAATTTCATCACGTAATTGACGAGCTTCTTCAATAATTGAAGCGTCATTTAATATAGAAGAGAAAATTTCTTGAATGTAATCTAAAACAACTACCGCAAACATATTAGAAGGTACTAAATAACCATAAATACAACGATCATCGCTTGGACGGAAACCTGACCAAGTCATACCCGTCGGTTTAACTTCTGATCCTCTACCATCATTAACTAACGTATCTTCAATTCTCCAAGTATCACGTACAAAATTATACGGTGATTGATTATGATCTTGTTCCACCTTAAAGACGTGTAAAATCTTCTTCACGCCTGCTACAAAGTCCTCATTGAATTGATCCGTTAAACCTGTGTTCTTATGTAATAAGTAAGCTAGTTGAACAGGATAACATAATGAATCAATTTCATATTTTCTTTCCCAAATCCAGTCATTCATTTCAGTATGGTCGTCTTGGTGACCTGCACCATTCGGCTCTTCGTTGAATGCGTTTGCATAAGGGTCTATATTAATATAGAAAAATTGTTTTTTAACTAAACCACTGATCATTTCTGCTAATTCTTTATCTTCTTTAGCGATAACTAAGTAAGGTCTAACTTGAGCCACTGAGTCTCTTAACCACATTGCCGGAATATCGCCTGTTAATAAATAAGTCGTCCCATCTTCATGACGTTTAACGGTAGTTAATAACGTATTCGCGAATGCTGCATTAAAATTTGTTGCCCAATCGGCATGCTCCACGCCGCATTTTTCTGTAATTTCATCCATAAACGCTTGTACTGATTGAGGAATTTCTTTATAAACCATTTATCTCGCTCCTTTGATATATCATTTTATAAACTTATTATAACTTGATATAACATATATGTCTATGATTATTTCGAAACTTTGCAATTATTTTGAGTTATGCTACACTTTAATTGATATACTAAGAGGAGGACAATATGACGAAACCTTTATACCAAATTATTTATGAAGAGTTAAAAAATAAGATTCTAGCTGGTGAATTAAAGGTGCATGAACAACTACCAACTGAATACGAACTTTCAGATATATATGGCGTGAGTCGCATCACGTCCAAGCGTGCATTAACTGAACTTGAAAGCGAGCAATTAATTTATCGTAAGCAAGGACGCGGTAGTTTCGTAGCTGAACAAGCGACTACGAATCGCTTATCACCAAGCAACAAAATATTATTTGCTATCCCATTTGCCCATGATTTATCGGTTGGAAATTTTTATGAAGGTATTTCACCGATTATTCAAGAAAGCGACTACGAATTATTAATGATTCCATCCGAGTTTTTAGACGAAAAAACAGCGACCGAAGTCATGAATGACTATATTGGATTAGTTTATTATGCTGATAAAAATGATAGTCACTTATCACTATTATACTCGCTTCAACAAGCCAATTTCCCTGTAGTTGTACTTGATCAGCCAATTTACAATTTAAACTTACCTTCTGTTTCATCTAATAACTTTAAAGGTGGGCACTTATCCGCATCTTACTTAATTGAAAAAGGCCATACTAAGATTGGCTATATCATTGAGTCACACACACCACCAAACACAGTAAAAGAACGTTACCTAGGTTACCTTGATGCTATCAATGAGCATCAAATCGGCTACCATACCCCCTATAATAGTGAGGAAAGCCATCTGAACCATGCCTTAAATTATATTAAAAAAAATCAATTAACAGCGGTGCTTTGTGAAAATGATTTAGTGGCGATTAAACTCATTAATCAATTAAAAGCCGCGAATTATCTGATTCCAGAAGAAGTTGCGGTTATCGGATTTGATAATATTCAAGCCGCCTCACTACTCTCACCTACACTAACAACGGTTGCTCAGAACTTTAAAGAAATAGGTGAACTGGCTGGAAAAAAAATTATTCGCTTGCTTGCCGATGAACCGATTGAAAATATGCATCAATTAGTCGACGTGCAATTAATTGAAAGAGAAAGTTCAAGCGTGACAAAAAACTGTAATTGACTAACAAACGACCATCAATTTTTTTGATGGTTTTTTTACTTTTTATTGTAAACGCCTTCCTAAACAAGAAAGTTATGATATAATAAATTTGATATATCAATTAAACTATTTTTAACAAAGGAGTTATATCATGAGAATAAACACCATCGATACAAGACACGGCACTGATAATCAATATTCATTTTCTAATGGTAACTGTTTACCTTATACAGGCGTTCCCTTTGGCCTGAATTTTTTTGCCCCTCAAACAACAAGTGAAAAAGGAAGCCGGTGGTTCAATCCTAATGATCGAACATTTCAAGGTTTCCGTTTAACACATCAACCTAGTCCTTGGATGGGTGATTTTAGCTACTTCACTATGTTACCGATTCAAGGTGAATTAGCTGGAAATTCTCTTTTCCATGCACAATCTTCTTACCGACCAAGCGAAAGCTTATTCAATCCGGCACAACTAGATATTACTAGCCTTCGTTACCATATTCGTTCAAAATTAGTGCCTAGTCTATACGGCGCTATGCTTCAATTAAGCAATTTATCAGGTAATGCAGGCTTAGCTTTATCCTTACCAGGTAACTATCGCTTAACACAACGTGACCAATTAAGTGTAGTCGGAGAAATTATCAATTACTCAGGCTGTGAAGATGAAAATTTCACGTTCTATTTTATCTTGGAATTTGAAACACCTATCAGAAAAGTCGAAGGTGAGCTTGATGGTAAAGACGGCTTTGTCATCATCCGTTTTGAAGAAGCCCCAACCCAAACCGTTCGTTTAGGCACTTCTTTCATCTCGACTGAACAAGCGATTTTGAACTTCGAACGTGAAAAAAACTTGACGTTTGAAGAGCGACTTCACAATGCTCAATCTGAATGGGACCATTATTTAAATAAAATTAACGTTGAACATCACAATCAAGACCAAGTGAATACGTTCTACCATAACTTGTATCGTACGTTCTTATTCCCACAAACATTTTATGAAATCAATGCTGAAGGTGAAAAAGTACACTATGATACGTTATCTAAGACAGTCAAAAAAGGTGTACTTTATACAAATAACGGTTTTTGGGACACCTACAAAACAGTCTACCCACTTTATTCACTGATTGCAGTTGAAAAATATGAAGAAATGTTAGAGGGCTTCTTGAATAGCTACCGTAATAGCGGCTTTTTACCAAAGTGGTTATCACCAGATGAACGTGGCTTAATGCCTGGGACATTAATCGACGCAGTAATTGCGGATGCTGCTACTAAAAACATCCGTCCTGATTTAATGCCTGAATTGCTTGAAGCGATGAAAAAATCAGCGACTATTCAAAGTGAAAACACCAATTACGGACGTTCTGGAACTTATGATTATTTGAAATACGGTTATGTTCCAAATACCTATCACGAATCCGTCAATCATACACTCGATTATTGCTACAGCGATTTTTGTATTTCAAAAGTCGCGGAACGCTTAGGACGACCAGACGATGTGAGCTATTATGCTAACCAAGCGAAAAATTATCAAAATATTTATGATTCAGAAACAGGTTTCATGCGTTCTAAAAATACTGAGGGTCAGTTCAGAAAACCTTTTGATAAAAATGCTTGGGGACGTGATTATGCAGAAGGCAGTGCATGGCAATCAAGTTTTGCAGTCTTCCATGATTTTGATGGCTTAATTAACATACGTGGTCAAGAAGCCTTTACCCAACAATTGATTGAGCTATGTAATCAAAAGCCAACCGCAAATCCGTTAGGTTACGGTTTTGAAATTCATGAGATGAGCGAAATGTTAGCGATTGAGTTCGGACAAATCGCGATCTCAAATCAACCAAGTTTCCATTTACCTTATTTATTTAGTTACTTAGGCAAACCAGAAATGGCTCAACCATTATTGAAAAACTTGTTAACTGAATGTTTCAACGCATCACCAACTGGCTTCCCTGGTGATGAGGATAATGGTAGTATGGCAGGCTGGTATATTTTCAACAGTTTAGGTTTCTATCCCGTTTGTCCTGGTAGCGGAGAATACGTGATTGGCATGCCATTATTTGATCGTGTATCCGTGAGCTTATCAAACGGTGAAACCTTAACAATTGAAAGTTCTCCGAATTATCCGCAGCAACAATTTATTCATGAAACAAAAGTTAATGGCGAAGTTTATCCAAACACATTCTTAAAACATGAAGACGTGTTAGAAGGTATGACCATTAATTTCCAACTTGGGATTGTACCAAACGCCAAAAACTATACACCAGCAGAATTACCATTTAGCTTATCAAAAGATGCTTAACATAAAAAAGATAGCCGACACAGTATTCTATGCCGGCTATCTTTTTTGATATTGGCTAACTATCCCAAAGAATCACGATACTCTTTGGGTGATAAACCATTTAATTTTTTGAACATTTTTGAAAAGTAATTGGTATTATTATAACCTACTTGTTCAGCGATTTCATTGATTGTAGCACTTGTTTCACTTAGTTGTTGCATGGCTAATTTTATGCGAATACGGTTTAAGAACTGATTGAAACTCATATCGGTCTCTTTTTTGAATAGCTGTCCAAAGTAAACCGTGTTAATGTGTAATTCATTGGATACTAGTTTAAGTGTTAATTCTGATGCATAGTGTTGATTAATATAGTCAATAGCTTGATTAATAATGTCAGAGTAGCGATTTTTTTGTTTGACTTTGGATTCGTTATTAATCAAAATTTGCGAGAGCACTTGTTGAATTTCGGTAATCGTTTGGCTTTTACGAATGGTCGCTACTTGTTCGTGATAATCTTCCTGATTAATATTAGGATAGACCCGATAAATATCAGTATACAATAGCAATGCGATTGACTTAGCTTGTTCTGGATTCACTTGATTTTGCTCAAGTTGTTTAAATATATGGTCTAGTTCGGCTAATAGGTTAGTCGTATTCCCTATATTCAATGCCTTATTAAAGCCGACATAATTAATGGTCTCTCCTTCAACTAATTGTGAAACAATTTTTAATGGTCGGGATAGACTCAATTCGGGATAGAAGGTTTCAATTTTTTGATACTGTAAGATTTTTTGATAACTAACATACATCGATTCCCAATCGTCAATAGTTTCTCCTACAATCACATGATAGTCCATATGTTCTAACATCGCTTCAATTTGACTTAATAAATGTTTTAAGCCCAGCGTATCTTGCGAAATAATCACTGTTAATTTATTGGTAGCCACATATTTATCAATCACCATCATACCTGGTTGAGCATTAAAAAAAGTAACTAATTCTATTAAAAAATCAGTCTCACCATAAAATTCAATCGGCGTATAGGGACCTTCTATACTATTTGGAAAATAGCGAAACAATGAATTAAACTCATCTTCATTCAATTCATCATGGAGCCAGTTAAGCAATAAATTATTTTTCATGACCGTCTCTTGTGCGGCTTCATTTTTTGCTGCTTCCAACTCCGCGTGAATTTCTAAAAGATTTTTTTCCAGTTCGGCTTTATCAATCGGTTTGACTAAATAATTTTTAACTCCTAAATGTAGACTTTTTTTAACAAATTCAAATTCTTTATATCCTGAAAGAATTAAAGTTTTGAACTTTTGGTGTGTGTTCTGGTTGATTATGGTCTCAATCATTTCTAAACCACTCATTTCAGGCATTGTAACATCACTAATTAACAAATCTACCTCATGTTCTCCAAAAAAACGAATGGCATCTTTAGCACTTTTGGTTGTATGAATAATTTCATAGCCAAGGGATTTCCAATCGACAATATACTCCAAACCTTTAAGTATCATATATTCATCATCAACTAATACTACTTTAAACAAATCCATGTTCCTACTCCTCCCTATCAATCATGATCGTAACATGAAAGTATTCATTTTCTCTGGAGTCTATCGTCATAACATACTTGCCACCAAAATAATGATACAAGCGTTCATTGACATTCACTAAGCCAATTGACGTTGTTTCATTCGTTTGTGTTTGCTTTAAACTTTCACGTAATTGATCTAATTTTTGTAGGCAAACCCCTTTTCCATTGTCCCTAATATCAATTTTAATCTTATTTTTTTTTGTATAAGCTCTAACACTTAAAGCATTTTCAACCCTTTCATAGTCGATACCATAAATAAAATAATTTTCAATAATCGGTTGAATAATAAATTTCGGGATTTCTACTTGCTTGAGTTGCTCTTCTATCTCAAATTTATAAGCAAATTGATCTGGAAATCTCATCTGATAGAGATACACGTACTTCTCACAAAAATCGATTTCTTTTTCAAGAGTTGTTGTGTTCTCAATCGTGACATTGTTTCTTAATAAAGCTGAAAAAGCATATACGACTTCTGAAAGTTCGACTTGGCCTTGGCTTAAGGCATACATACGGATATATTCCAATGTATTAGACATGAAGTGGGGATTAATTTGAGCTTGTAAGGCATTCATATGAGCATCTTTTCGTTTTATTTCAAGTACGTATAAATCATGTATATAGGTTTTAACATCACCCATCATTTGATTCATCGCTGTCGAGATATCCTTTAGTTCTTGTTGAACTTCATCTTCATTAATTTCATAATCAAAATTACCCAAGCTAATTTGTTTCGTTGTTTCAACAATTTTTGCCACTTGCTTAGAATAATTACTAAACGTTTTTCTTAAAAAATAAAGCAACACAAACGTCACAAAGCTGGCAAATGCGATAATCAATAACACTTTCTTTGTAACTGAAGTAATATATTGCCACCTGTGACTTAAAATAATAATTTGATCGCCTTCAAACTTTTCTGATTTAAAAATAAAATAATCACGTTGAATATCAGCAGGAATCTCCTTTCCAGCTCCCATTGTTTGGGCGATTCTATTTTTTTCTTTCCTATTTAGATTGTCACCTTCCGAAAATAAAACTTCTCCTGTCGATGTCACTACAACACTATCTTGGCTTTTTGGGAACTGATGATACCCTTCTTTAACAAATAAATCCTTACTAAAACTGATGTTCACGAGCCCGATTGTATTTGATGTTCCCTGCTCATTGATAGCACGAACAAAACTAAACGGCTGATTAGTTGATGAATCAGTTGCTTGACGAATCCCTAATTTATTGCTGCGATCCACATGTAAAAAATAGTCTAAATCATCTAAATAAATATCTAATGACTCAATTTCTAAATAACTGTTCATGATGGTCGTTAATTTGTTTGGAACATAGATGTCTCTTCCTGTCTCTTCGTAAAAATCCCATGTGAAATAAAAATAATCACTGGGGTCTTCTATTAAATATTTTCTTAGAGAGATGAACTCATCTGGATTAGAGGTTAACTCATACAAAACATTACTCACGATTTCTTTCTTTTGTGCGATAGTATTTTTATAAACATCAATACTTTGATTCGCGTGATTCTCTATATCACGATAGTAACTAATACCAATAAACAGCGAAAAAGATAGGGATATCAAGACGATGACACCCACTATCACTAAACTGTATATTTGCATCAATTGCGTAAACAGCAAATCTTTTTTTATTAAACGTTTCAACTTATTCATGACCAATTAATTGTAGGCGAACGTGCGCTACTTGTTTTTTAATTACTAATGTCGTCAAGAAAAGCAGGCCTGAAAAAGTCATAAACAATAATAGGCCTTTCATTTTCCAACTTAAGAAAAGCACTAATCCAATCATCGTGATTAATTTTATGAAAGTCCCTAAATTTAAAAAGACCGTTGCAAATGAAAGTTTAAAAAGATTCACTATACTAATTTCAAACGAACTATTAATATTAATCATGTATAAGAAAACCATCCCAATCATAAAAGTAAAAAATAACAAAAGAAATGATAAAATCAACCAAGCTAATCCTTTAATTTGAACACAAATGTACAAATTATAAATGAGTACTGCACTAATTAAAACGTATAAATAAAATATTTGATTTCCTCTAATAAAGTTTGCTTTCCACCGTTCGAATCCTTCACGCCAAGTAATTTGTTGAGACTGCAAGCGATATTCTAAAATCAAGTCATTGACCATTAACATAGCTGGCCCAACACCTAAAACAACGCCACCCAACAAGCTAAACGCTAAGAACATAAAATTTAATTTCACTAGCCCCCAGACATCGTTTAACACTAAATAAATCCCATTACTTATCATATTTCCTACTCCTTATAAAAATTTCAACACTTCATTATAACACATAAAATCTCAGTATTATAAAAAACGTTTCATTAATAAATTATCGTTATATAACAAAAGGGCTGTGACAGTTTGCCACAGCCTTTTGCTTAACTCGCTAGTTTGCTTTTAAAAACTCATCATATTGTGATTGAATTTCATCTCTAACTTTATCCCAACCAGCTTTATCTAATTCATTGACTAATTTAGGAATTGTTTCGTTAGGATCTACCGTACCAGTATTTAAACTAGCTTTATAACGGTTCATAATATTAATGATATTAGTCACTTCTGTTTTTACGTTATCTGTTTTGAAGTTAAATCCTAAGATTGGAGAGCTTTCAGCGTTTGCAATTTTTTCATCTCGCTCTTTGATCATTTCGTCAGTAATCGTATCTTGAGTGTATAAGATTAAGTTGTTACCTGTATTCCAAGCGGCCATGTGCATGTTAGGTTGGTAGCCATCTAACAATTTAATTTTGTTATCGCCAACTTTTTCCCAAGCTTCGCCTTCAACACCCCATACTAAACCGTTTAATAATTCAGGATCACTATTTAATAAACCTAAGAATTCAACGGCTTTTTCTTTGTTTTTAGAAACATTGGCAACTGTAAAGTTAGCCATTTGAGCTTGTTGCGTTGTTTTAACTGGTTTAGTAATCGCACGAGACACTAATTCTTGACCCGCTGCATTTGTTAAAATAGTATCACCGTAATCCATTGGCCCTTGTGTTTCTTCACGCATGAACCATGTGTTACCTTCTAATGGATATGCTGTGTTACTTGTCGCAGCATCCGCTGGAATGTAACCTTTTTCGTACCAATCATGCATCGTATTTAAAGTCGCTAACATGTCTTTATCTTCATATTGGTTAATAATTTGTGTCGATTTGCCATCTAATTTAATCGCAAATGGATAATCTTTACCTAGTGGGTAATCAAAGTTTGCTGAAGCATTAAAGCTTTGACCGATACCAAACGCTACAACATTTGGTTCATTTTCTTTAAATTTTTTCAACGCTGCTTCAGCATCTTGGTAAGAATTAATGTCGTCAATATTAATATCATATTTATCTAAATATTGTTTGTTGAATGTTAACATTTGTTGAGAATAAATATTAGCATTAACTGGAATAGCATATAATTTGCCCTCAATCGTATTTCCTTTAATGTATGCTTCGTCTAATGAATCATAAACTTCTTTTGCATATTTAGGTGCTAATTCTGTTAAGTCAGCATAGGCCCCTTTTTGAGCGTTCGCTACAAAATTTGAAGCAAATCCTAAGTCATAGTTCTCACCTGAAGCGATGATGGTGCTCATCTTGTTATCCCAGTCGCCCCAACCAATGTATTGTAAGTCTACCGTTACACCGATCTTGTCTTTAATGCGTTTGTTAGCAATTTCCATTAATTGATCATAATTATCTGGTTTATCCCCTACTTGATACATCAATAAAGTAGTGCTTGAATCAGATTCTTTACTGGTTGCTTTTTCCGAACCACAGGCGGTTGCCCCTAATCCAAGAGCGACCAATGATGATGCGGCTAAGACTTTTTTCCATTTTTTCATAAAAAGTTCCCCCTATTATTTTTTCTATTCTTTTACGCCACCAATAGTTAAACCACCCACAAAATATTTTTGGAAGAATGGGTAAGTTAATACAATTGGTAACGTCGAAATCACAACAATCGCCATACGAGCTGATTCACTCGGTAAAGCAGCTAACCCTCCTTCTAACTGAGCAGACATGCCACTGTTAGATGATAAATATTCTAAGTTATTTTGAATTTTAATTAATAGATATTGTAATGGCACTAAATTATCATTTTGTACATACAGCAACGCGTTAAACCAGTCATTCCAATATCCTAACGCTGCGAATAAACTAATAGTCGCAATCCCTGGTACCGCTAATGGTAAGACAATACTTCTGAAAATTTTAAGCTCTGTTGCTCCATCAATTTTGGCTGATTCAATAATACTATCTGGAATTGTTTTGATGAAGAACGTACGCATTACTAAGATGTTAAATGGACCTAAAGCTGACGGTAAAATCAGCGCCCAAATTGTATCTTTTAAATGTAATAAGTTTGTCATCACTAAATAGTTCGCAACCATCCCTGGCGTAAATAGCATCGTAATTAATGCGAAAACCGTAAAGAATTTTTTGTACGGAAAGTTGGATCTTGAAATAACATACGCATATAAAGACGTTAACGTGGCATTGACAATCGTACCAAAAACAGTAACAAAGACTGTAACACCTAAAGCTCTTAAA
The DNA here is from genome assembly GCF_005145005.1 of Vagococcus zengguangii. Taxonomy (NCBI): domain Bacteria; kingdom Bacillati; phylum Bacillota; class Bacilli; order Lactobacillales; family Enterococcaceae; genus Vagococcus; species Vagococcus zengguangii. Next base: position 880,948 of record NZ_CP039712.1, on the reverse strand, counting down.
ATTTTGGTACTCATAGTCCCTGAGAATAAATAGGTGTAGGCACTTGTTGAGATTTCCTTAGGGAAGAAACTATAACCATTACTAGCTAAAGAATTTTCCGAAGTTAAAGAAATAATGATAACAAAGATAAATGGAATCACACATGAAATAGCGAATAGTGCAATCACAATATTAAAAATCGTATTAGCAGTTGTATTAAACGAGCGAACATTGACGCTACTTATTTTTTCTTTTTTCAATCAAGTTCCCTCCTTAGAATAATGATGAATCTGGATCAAGTTTTCTAACAATTAAGTTAGCTAGTAATAATAAACATGCTCCGACTGCTGATTGATAAAGACCTGCAGCTGCTGTCATGCCGATATCTGATGTGGCAGTTAAACCATTATAGATATAAGTATCTAATACCGCTGTCACTTCATACAAAGCACCTGAATTTCGTGGTACATTATAGAACATCCCAAAGTCCGCTCTGAAAATCCCACCGATATTTAAAATTAATAAGACAGACATCATTGGTAAAATTTGTGGAATCGTAATGTTTTTAATTTGTTGCCACTTGTTTGCACCATCGACCATAGCTGCTTCATAGTAAGTTGGGTCAATTCCCATGACTGAAGCATAGTAGATAATACTGTTATAACCTAAACTCTTCCACACATTCATAACCACAAAGATTAGTGGCCACCATTTTGGATCGGCATACCAGTTGATAGCCGTCCCACCATTACCCGTAATCCATTGGTTTAAAATTCCTTTATCAGGACTTAAGAAGGCGTATACAAAATAGGAAATAACTACCCATGACAAGAAATAAGGTAATAAAGACATCGTATGATAAACTTTTACCGCTTTTTTATTTCGTAATTCACTCATTATAATAGCAAATGTAATCGCAAACAATAAGTTCATCGCTAAGAACACAATATTGTAGGCTAAGGTATTTCTTGTGATTAACCAAGCATCATTTGAGGCAAACAAGAATTTGAAATTATCAAATCCAACCCAAGCGCTTTCTTTTAAACTTTGAATAAAACCATCTGGCGAAATATGGAAGTCTTTAAAGGCTACCACATTGGCAAATACTGGAATATAAAAGAAGAATATAAACCAAATTGCACCCGGAAGCGCCATCAAAATTAATGCACGGTATTCCTTAATATTATATAGGAACCCTTTTTTCTTTTTCTTATTTATATTAGCTTTCGTCATATCACTAACTCCTTTCAACAACATAATAACGTTTTCATAAAAGGATTGATAGGAACAAATTATAGAAAAAGAGGAACAAATTATAGTTAGTGGTTATTTAGACAAAAAAATAAAGTAAAAGACCGAGATCTTTTACTTTATTTCTTAAAATTATTTTACTAATTTAATACTCTCTTACAGACCTCATGAATTCGTTTAGTTACCTCAAAAAGCTCTTCAAGTTGTGCTTCATCACTTGCTTCCATCGCCCCGTATTCATTAGGTTGTCCTAACGGCAGTTCCAATTGATTAATGAATTGCGTGATAGCTTCGACTTTTTTCGGATCATTTTTTAACAAATAACGATATTTTTTAATTGCTATAATCGTCTCATTCAATACTTGCCATCTAAATGTTGGATAGACCGAAGCGCTTGCTGATGGATTTCCTTCATGTGGATAAACAAGGAAACAGTCTCCTGACTCCCAATACCAATATGAACTATCCACTAATGGTCGCTCGGTCCATGCATCTAGTGCCCATCTTAAGAAACCATCCGCGCCCAGCGAGCAAAAATACCATAAAATATAATGGCCTTCAGCATTCCAACTACGTGAGAAAAGACTTGGAAAATGCCCCGTACAATTGTATAAAGTAGTCGTTAATCCTTTAGCTGAACGTTCTTTAATAAAAGCTGTTACTAATGAACGATTCGTACTATGACTTTGAGAAATCGAAATATCATCGATTTGATCAAGACGTTCATCGCCAACCATATTCACATCAATCGCAGCAGATAATTTCAATAACGGTCGGAATGGTTCTAGCAATGCAATGACATGAAGGACATCCTTTAGTTCACGTTCGTCGATAGCAAGATACACCTCTTGCTCAATCTCATGTCGTTGTATACAGTCAACTAACGCCTCAACAAAACTCCCCCAAATCCGGTACCATCTCGTACTCCCAACTTCTAAAATTTCGGTGATAAGCTCTTGCTTTTCGTTATAATAAGCAATTTGATTATTCCATGGCAACGGTGAAAAAACTTTAATCTTGCCTTTGATTCCGATGTCTAAATTCCATTTCAAATAGGTCATAAAATCAGCAAAATCAAACGTAAACTGATCATCTTGACAGAACCATTTCACTAAACTAGGATAATCTGCATACGTCTGATGATGCCATGGTTCTTCAACAATGCCTGCAATCATCACGTCACCAGCGGCTTGCTGATAAGCAGTTAAGCTTTGTTTGACTAACATTTCGTGTTCATATTTGAAATAATCCGCTCGCTCGATACCGTAATATTGGGCGACCGAATGTGGATACTGCCATAATTCTAAACTAAACAAATCGTTAGTCAATTCGTTAATAGACTTATTTTGAACCGTTACTTGCAGTTTCAAGTCATCCACTAAAGGAATGGTCGCTTGTTCCGTCACCGCTTTTTTGTGTGTTACTTGACAGGCTATCAATTTAATCTCGTCCACTTCCATTATGACGCTCGTTTGTGGTTTCAAATAATCATAAACGATTTCTTTAGGAATATTAGAATCAATAACGCCTTCCGTTTGCCCTCTACCAAGGCCCGCTAAGTTAGGTTGAGCGACTAAATAAGATAGGCTAAATCCTGCTGTATCTTGTGGTGCTAAATTAATCATCATAGAAGTTGATTGATCATTTCTCAGGACCATGTAGCACGTGAACGATTCGTTTTGCCAAATACTACGGTGCAATTGGCGCTTGTTTTGCTTACACTGTGATTCTAACTCGTCACGTGTAATTTTTCGGTTAATATTGTAAAAAGCTGCTAGCACAGGGGCACACCTCCTTTAGGGTTATCTTTTTTTAGTTAATAAAAATCTCCTTTAAGAAAATGTGACGTGTGCATTAACCAAATCCACCATCTCTTCAATATTCGGAAGAAACATCTTCAGCACTTGTTGATTGCCACAAAAATCTCCTTTCTTATTCACATACATCGCTTCTTTCATGCGTTTACAGCCACCTTGACATACGTTGATAAAAGGGCATGTTTGACACATCTGCGTAAGTTCTGGCTTCTCACAAACAAATTGATAAGCCACAGGTTGTTCAAACAATTCCCGCAAACTTTGTTCTTGAATATAGCCTAAGCGGTACTCATCTAGAACATAAAAATCACACGGGTAAACACTACCATCCGCTTCAATCACATACTGAATTTGACATTTACCTAATATCCCACACGCGGTTGCCCGTTTTGCGACTAATAAATTCAGCAAATCATCAAAAAGTTTTACACTACGGTACGTTCCTTGTTTTAATTCTGTCAACCACATGGTATAAAGTTGACGATAAAACTGCGCGTAACGTTCTGGAGTTAACGCATAGCTACTTCGTTTATCCGCTCCAAACTCATCCAAGCAAGGAATAAACTGAACATACTCAATTTGATGTTTTTGCAAAAATTGATACACTTTTTTTGCTTCTTTAGCGAGTGGGTTCGTCAAAACACAAAGGATATTATAAGGAATTTTATACTCATCAAACATCTTTTTTGTTCGCATGACTTTGTGAAATGTCCCGCGTCCTTTCGTATCAACCCGATTCAAATCATGATAAAGAGGATGGCCATCAATCGATAATCCTACTAAAAAATCATGTTCTTTGAAAAATTCACACCATTTACGATTAATAATCGTCCCATTCGTTTGAATGGAATAATTAACGGTCACCTTTTTTGTTTGTTGCTGGACAAGCGATACAATTTCTCGAAAATAATTTAACCCCGCCAAGGTAGGTTCTCCACCTTGGAAGGCTAAATTCAATGTATCGCCATCGTCTAAATCAACAAAGATATTTTCAATCATTTTTTCTGAGGTTGAAGACGTCATGTTGTCGTAAGATTTTACTTCGCGATGTGAACTGACATCAGCATAAAAACAGTATTTACATTTGATATTGCATAAACTTGATGCTGGCTTCACTAGAACTGCAATCTGTTTCATTCTGTCTTAACCTCCGTTGATTTTTTCACTATCACTTTCTCGTAATTGTTTATAAATATTTTTCGAATTCAAAAATTAAATTATCACGATGTTCGCTCATCCAATGATGAAGCTCTGCTCGCATAAGTTTCACTTGCTCTTGATAACTTTCCGTTTGAATTAAATTTTCTAGTTCATACGGATCATCCTCCAAATGATACAATTCATCTGTATCGCCACAATTGAAGACATATTTCCACGGTCCTTTACGAATCATACGTTGTGAAAATAAGACACTTCCGACTCCTGAACATTCGGTCACAACCGTATCTGGCCAATCAATCGCCGTTTTATCGATTAAACTTTTTAATGATTTACCATCGCGTTCATACTTTTCTTTTGATACGCCGGCATAGTCTAAAATAGTCGAATAAATATCACAGCTGTTCGCAAATTCTTTAATCATTCCTGATTGTTGCGGTTGGGTCTCTTTAATGATCAACGGAATGCTACAGGTCTCTTCATACATAAACAACGCCTTATCAAATAGCCCGTTATGGATTCCTAGTGACTCACCGTGGTCAGAACTAAAAATAATCACGGTGTTGTGATATAAATCCTGTTCTTTTAAGTAGGCAATTAATTGTCCTATTTGATAGTCAATATGACTGACACCCGCAAAATAATGCTTCACAATCGGTTCCAAGTCTTGCCACTCGGTCATACTACCACGTTTAACGTCATGAATCCGTGGTTTAAGTGGTGACTCATCGACTAAATTTTCCCACGGTTTTAGTGAGACATTTTCGTATTTATCCAAAAATTCTTGAGGGACAAAATAAGGTTCGTGTGGACCCCAAAAATTCAATTGGAAATACCAAGGCTCGTTTTGTTCTTTGAATTCTGACAAAATAGTTTTAGTACGATCAACTAAGAAGCTTTCAATCGTTGTTTCAACACCTGAAGTCACGACACCGGCTTGATGGCCGTTGTAAAAACCGGTTTGAATATGCTCTATTTTATTTTCTAATCCTCGTTCTTTTAAATACTGTTGGAACTGCTCGTAGCGATGTCCTCCAAAACCATGACCTGGGAAATCATCGCCTGTATAACCAACAGTCGTCGGCACAGAATCGTTTCCTAGTGTTAGCTCAGCAAAATGGATATCTTTCATGTAATATTGAATATAATCATCATTTTTTACGTTTTCAACACCTGTACCTAAATGCCACTTGCCTGTGTAGCCAATTTGATAGCCGGCTTTTTCTAATTGTCGACTTAATAATTCCGGTGTATCGACTAATTCTTGGATCATATTGCCATAATTATACGAATTGGTGATCATCCCGTGATGCATTGGATAAAGTCCCGTTTGTAAAGACGCACGAGCTGGCGTACAAATTGGACAGGTGGCATAAGCATTTTCAAAAACATGCCCTTCTTGACTTAATTGATCTAAATTAGGCGTTTCACATTGTAAATCGCCATAAACCGACAAAGTATCTTTGCGTTGTTGGTCAGTTAAAATAAATAAAATATTTGGTCTTTCCATTATGTTTACTCCTTTATGAGATTAACGACGTGCTGAACGTGAGATACGACTCATTGTATGTCTTAAACCTCGAATGACCACAGATGTTGCATATATATTTTCTAATGTTGCCACACCCGCAACATAACCGCCATCCCCAATATGCTGAATATCAACTCCTGCGATTTTATTCATTAATGCAATACGGCGAATCGTTTCTAAATCAGCACTTTCTTGACTCGTACCAATCGCTGACATGACTAACGCATCATTCTCATGTGCATATTTAACTGCTTCAGCTAATTCAGCTTCTGAAAATCCTGGAATCGTGCCGACAGCTGGCATTAAAATAATATCCGCACCAGCTTCAACAAAGGCTTTAGTTGTTTCCATTGAAACAACTGGTTCATCGACACCCGCATTATGCATTTTCCCAGCAATAACTAAACCAGTAAAATGTTTTTTAGCTTCGATGATACCATTCAAAATCGCTTCGTTGGTTACACCCGTTCCTGGATTACCTGTTAAGCAAATAAAATCAAAGCCTAGTTCACTCGCGGCCTGTAAACTGGCTGGATTACATTGACGCCCATTTGAGATTTCAACCTTCTCACCCATAATAGCGACACCTTCTGGAATTGGCTCCAAGTTGACCCCGACAGAACGTCCGGTTAACTCACGTAGTCTACGAATAAGATCTTTAGGTTCGGTTCCTTTAGGCATCCCAAACATAAATGGTTCAAAACAATCGAACCCGTTTAATAAAATCAAATCCGCTCCATAAGCCGTCGCTACTTCCGCATTCGTAATATCCCCAATAATCGGTGACATACCACCAATAATTTCTGAACAAATGACACGTCCTGCTGACGCTTTAATTGATTCTCGCAACTCATCCGCGGTCATTTTGTTAATTTCACTTGCATTCGCACTAATATATCTTGTTACCATGTTGTTTTGCTCCTTTAAATTCAAATTATTTATTTTAAACCATTAACCCATGTTAATAATTAAAAAACACTGTAAACCTTTTCATTTTTGCGTTTTACAAAACCTCTGACTAGCTACTACTTTAACGTTTGATATATCATTTATCACTTATAGTATAAAACTATTCTCTCTAACAATCTACAACAATTGAAAAATAGCTAAAAATAATTGGTATATCATTAGATGCACCTACCTTTTTAATCAATTATTTTTCAATTAGATACAGCGCAATTTTATCAATCTTTGGTTGAGCTCGACTTGCTAACACTTCAATTTCAAGGTAATCGGTTGTTATCAGTTCGATTTCAACCATCCGTTTGTAACCGATTGATTCTCCCTGATAAATTGACACAAGTTGGCCGTTGATAGTTGCTCTTATTTCAAACGCTTCAACTAATTGACTACGACTAATATCTTCTCCTAATAGAATCATATTGAGACGCTGAGGTGTTGGACAAGAAATTTTATATAACTCATGATTGGTGGTAGAAACGACTTGCTTTTCAATATTAGCAGGCAACGGTTTATCGAATTGCTCAATCAATTGTCCGAGCTCCTTTAACGTTTCAACGTCACGTGTGGCTATTTGACCGGATGGATTTGGCGGAATATTAAGTAAAAACGTACAATTCCCACCTACTGATTTACGGTAAATCTCAAATAATGTCGTGGCCGGCTTGACTAATTCATCTTCTGCTTCGTGGTAAAACCAACCAGGTCGAATCGAGGTATTGACCTCTGCTGGATACCAAATTAGCTCACCATGGTAGTTAGCTAATACCTTGCGACTACCTAAATCTTCATCTGTAGAAGCAATCTGTTTTGCAAACTTTCCATCGTCAACTTTTTGAGAGCGTTCAGCAATTTTTTCAGCATCACGCAGTTCAATTGGGACAACGCTCCATTCGTTTTCACGAGCCGTTCCCGCTTCATTCCCCACCCATCTTACATCTGGTCCACACACTGCAATGACTGCTTCTGGTTGAAGCTTTCTAATAATTTGGTAATATCTTTCCCAGTCATAGGGCTGCACTTTACCTTCTGACTCCCCATTGGCACCGTCAAACCAGACTTCAAAAACGTCTCCATAATTCGTTAATAATTCCGTTAATTGGTTGGCAAAATAATCATTGTAAGCCTCACCTGTCCCATAACTAGCCTCAGCTCGGTCCCACGGCGATAAATAAATGCCAAACTTAAAATTTTCTTGATGACAAGCTTCTGCAAATTTTCTAACAACATCTCCTTGACCATTTTTCCAAGGGGAACTTGCGACTGAATAATCCGTAAATTTACTAGGCCATAAACAAAAACCATCATGATGTTTACACGTTAAGATAGCACCTTTCATACCAGCGGCTTTCATCGTTTGCACCCAAGCGACACAATCTAATTGCTCCGGTAAAAATAAACTTGGTGATGCAGTCCCATCTCCCCATTCTTGATTAGTGTATGTATTCAAACCAAAATGGATAAAGCCGTAAAACCCCATGACTTGCCATCCCAATTGACGACTACTTGGCTTAATCTGTGTTATTCTTTCCATCTTTTGTCTCCATTCCTCTAATAATGCCATCACTTTATCCAAAAACAGAGGCCCTGACTGACGCCAAGACCTCTATCAGGCACTGTTTTTCTAGTTTATTTGTTTAAGTGCAATCTCACAAACTGACGTGGAATATCTTGTCCAATGCGATATTTCGTCTCCTTCAAGTAGCTCTCAACATCCAACGTTTCAGGATGATGTTTAATTTTTTCCCAAACTAATGCATCCTCAATTCCACGGTCTAACCAAGGAGCTAATTCTGAATAACTCTTATGATCTACAAGTTTAACTTTTAACGATTGGCAAACTTCGGCTAATTCACTCACTTGCGGATCAAGTGTTTCAAATTCCTGAGCCACAATCGCGTCAAGAAGTTCTTGTGAGTAAAAACCACGCATGTAACGATTTGGGAAGTAAGTCGCTAGTGTCAACATTTCTGACAGTACCCTTTCGTCATACAACTCGGTTAAAGTATTCGTTACGGCGCGCGCTGGTTCATAACCGGCTGCGTTCCATAAAAATTCCGCCATGGTGCCTACCATCACTTTTGACATTTGCCACTGACACATCGGATTCGAAACAATACCTAGCACTTGGAATTCCTCATTTGCTAAAAATTTCGAACGATTTTCATAAGGCGTCAAGAATAATAATTCATGATCATTTTGGTAATCATTCACTGGAACATTATCCCAAATAACCATTTGACGGTTATAAACTTTCGCCATTCTAGCAATTTCTTCGGTTGTAATCGCACCCGCTAATGTATCTGGACCTGTCCAGAAAAATGGAATAGTTGGCGCTACTTCTTGTGATAGAACTTCTAAATAATGGGAACCAAAACGGTTGTCATATTCAGTTGGACAAATCACCAATTCATAAGCTGCTAACTTGCTAGCTAAGTAATCGTTGACTTGATTAATTAAATAAGCATGCGCATGAGCCGTTGAATGGAAACGATTCTTAATATCACCTTTTAATATATAGTCAATATCATCAAGTAATAAGCCAAAATGATTCACTCCTAAATCAATCATCTGTTGTAATTTGTCTGTTAAAACCTTTACTTCTGACTCTTCCAAATAGTTAATATCATTGCCAGGGCTAATCATATAGTAAAAATCGATTTGATTGTCATTGGCTTTTGTCAACAACGTCTCAAATTCCGCTAATTTCTCATTTGGATAAAACTCACGCCAACGTTTACGTTGTAATTCATCATCTTTTGGTGCATACATATACGTATTCATGTTATTAGCCGCTAAAAAGTCAATTAAATCTAAACGGTCGTCACTTGTCCACGGAATACCATAGAAGCCTTCAATAATGCCTCGCATCTCAAAAGAAGGGGTATGATTAATCTCAGCTTTCGTCAAATAAATTCCGAGCTTAGTTACCTTTAATAACGACATAAAGCTTTCAAAGCCGTACTGGAAACCACGCATATTACCTGTTTCAATCACTACCTCATCTTTAGATAGGACCTTTAATTTGTACCCATCATGTTTAATCTCGTGGTTATAATGATGGTGCAATTTCAAATCAAATTCACCTTCTGCCACCACATCAATAACAGTTGGTACTTCCTTTATCGCGTCCGTCAGTTGTTCAAAACGGAAAAAGTGACCTCTAAAATTCACTTTTAATTGGGATCTGGGATAAAAATATTGTTTCCCTGTTGCGTAGTATTCTTCATAATTCTTAGAAATAGTTTTCATATTAACTCCTTTTCTCGCTCATAACGATTAAATAATTGGGGTAATACTGAATTGCCAGTTAAAATGGTTTTCTGAAAAACGATTTTTTTCTTGAACGTACGGACCACAGCTATTGGTCCCAATCCCGTTTTGTTGATAATCTAATGATAAATAATACGCATCTTCTGCTACTAAGTCAGCGTCATTGGCACAACGGGTTAATTGTTCCGTGCTATGAACTAAGTAAGAGAAGTTTGGGACACCCTTAATTTCGAAACCATGATCCTGACCAATTCGTAGCCACTCACAATGTCCATGGTTGCCATACTCTTGCGGTTTAATATATTCATGATGCCATTCTTCCATCGGGGTCGACTGATAAACGCCAATTTGACAAGCTTCTTTTTTATCACGATAATTATCGTATGGTCCGTAACCTAAGTACTCAAAATCAGCTAACTCTTTCGTTAATGGTAAATTTAAACCGAATTTTGGTAAATCAGGAAATTCAGGATCTTTATCAAAAGTAACATCCATTAAAATTTCCCCTGTTGATTGAATGGTAACGTTCAATTCAATTTGTGCAACGGGCTGTTTACCTACTACCACAAGGGCATATCGATTCTGAATGGTCACACTTTCATCGGTTTGTTCCACGTGAGACTGTCGTAAAGCTAAGGTTGCTCGGTCATAACCCGCTCCTAGCCACTGTTGCTTAATGTACATGTCGTTATCTGTTGGAGCTCGCCAAATGGTAAAATGACTCGTTGAAACTAAACGGTCTTGACCAGCTACCGTTAACTGCTTAAATCCTGCACGTGAATGTTGCCACGTATAGCTAAAATCATCACCTGAAATAACTAACGTATCTTGATTCTCACTTGTACTAACTTTAAGAGATGATCCCTCTATTGCCTCATCTTTATTTTCAACTTCAATGACACGTTCTGGTTCATGAATAATTAACTCTTGAATACCAACAACATTATGTTCCTCAATTGGTCTTTCCTCTAAATAGGTAATAACCAACTCAACGGTCACTAACTGACTTGATGCATAATCAAGTGACATTATAGAAAATGTTTTTTCTGAATGAGCAGGAAAATCGCTAAGTTCAAGTGATTGTTCTTTAACTATGACACCATCGACTTTCAGACGTAAGCTTGCTTGATAAGCATCGGCTGATTTAAAACGATTAATATTTTTCAAAATAACTTGTTGTGCTTCTAAATCAATCGAAACTAATTGTAATGGCGCATGAATATTACGGTAGGCGATTAACTTAGCCGTCATTTTACGGTCAGGAGTCGTCATACCATCGACACAAAAATTATTATCGTGCACTTCTTCATTAAAATCGCCACCATATAAGTATTTAACACTACCATCTGCTTGCGTTTGTGACACAGCATGATCTGCCCACTCCCAAACACAACCTCCTAGGTAGCCATCATATTTCATAATTAAGTCAAAGTAGTCTTTTAATTCACCTGGACCATTTCCCATGGCGTGTGCATATTCACACATAAAGAGTGGTTTCGTCAATGACTCATCTTGACACATTTTTTCAATATTACGTAAATCTGGATACATCATACTAATCACATCTAGATTAGACATATCATTGTCACGCGTTGAATCCGGTTCAATCGCTCGTTCATTATGAATTAAACGAGTAGGATCAAGTTCACGCGTACGTGCTTGACCAATTTCGAAGTTCAAGCCGTAACCGGATTCATTCTCCATTGACCACATAATAATGGACGGGAAATTAATATTATTAACTACCGAACGTTCGATACGTTCTAACACGCCCGGTAAGAAGCTTTCGTCTGAACCGACTAAATTATAATTAGCTTTATTACCATATAAATTAACAATGCCATGACACTCTAAATCGGCTTCAGAGACGACATAAAAACCTAGTTCATCTGCTAATTCATAAAATTCAGGCATTTTTGGATAATGCGCAGTTCGAATCGTGTTCATGTTGATGGCTTTCATCATCAACATATCTTTTTTTAATGATTCAGGCGTCATCACTCGGGTTGTTATAGGGTCGTTGTCATGATAATTAACCCCTAACAACTTGATTGACTGGCCATTTAAATACACTTGACGATCGTGCCATGCCAGTTCTCTAAAACCAATTTTTTGCTTAAAGAACTCACCATTGACTTCCATAATTAAGGTATACAAATTAGGCGTTTCAGCTGTCCAATACTGACAATTTTCAATGGTCACAGCCAACTGTCCACCGAAATCTTCCTCATGTGCAACGAGTTCACCACTTGTATCGTACAACCAATATTTTTTTGACAAAGTATTTGCTACATCATCAAATGTTACGATTAAGTCTCCTCTTACTTTTTCAAGATCAATGGTTGTGTTCACCCGAAATTGTTGTAAGTGCGCTTGGGGCCTTTCAACTAAATAGACCGATCTAAAAATACCTGACGAACGAAACTTATCTTGGTCTTCAAAGTACGTCCCATCCGACCATTTAAAAACTAAAACCGTTAAGTGATTGGTACCTGATTGGCAATAATCTGTAATATCAAACTCACTTTGACTATGACTAATTTGATTGTAGCCCACCCATTGGCCATTGACCCACACATAGTGACAGCTATCGACCCCTTCAAAATTCAAATAGTAGCGGTTGCTATCATCGCAATTTAATTCAAATGTGCGGTGATATAAACCACATGGATTATCTGTCGGAACAAACGGCGGATCATACGGAATTGGAAACGTGACATTAACATATTGATGATGATCAAAGCCGGCATTTTGCCAGACACTTGGAACTTCAATTGAACCGCTAAAATCTGATGAGACTTGACTGAAAAAGTTAGCGGGTAGCTGTCTTTCATTCTCAAAATATGTAAAATCCCATGTTCCATCGAGTGACATTACCCGACTCGAATCAAATTTATGGGTACTCGTTTTAGCTTGCTCTAGTGACGCATAAGGTACATAGTAATTGCGATTAGGCATTGCATTTTGACTTTGAATAGACATATTTTGATGATAAGTTAACAAATGGTTCAACTCCTTTTGATTGGTAAATAATTAAGAACTTTTTTAACTGAAACTATGAACAGCACCTATTAATCAATAGGTGCTGTTATTCTATTCTGATAAGCTTCTAGCCATTCGGGTGTGACTTCACTAATGTCAGTTGTTTGATTAGGCCCTGGATAAGCGATATAAATCGTTGGTTCAGTTGTCGAAGTTGCAACACTAAAAGTAAATTCAACATTCGTTGCGACGCCCCACTCCCCTTGATTATTCAAAGCAACCAATGACATTGCCCCAGCTTTGCCGTATCGTTCTTTTAATTTTTGGTCAAACGCATAGACAGCTTTATCACACGCATCTTGTGGTGATAACCCTTCTCCCATTAGACGGACTATTTCATAAGATAAACAACCTTTCATTAAGTCCTCACCTAAGCCAGTGGCACTGGCACCACCAATTTCACTATCGACATATAAGCCCGAACCAGAAAACGGTGAGTCACCAACGCGTCCTTTTTTCTTCATAAATAAACCAGAACTTGACGTACCAGCAACCATTGAGCCATTTAAATCTAGGGTTACTGCTCCGACCGTATCGTGCCCATCATAAGGATCTAGCTGATGCTCTTCTATTTCTTCGACACGCTTTTCCCAAATACGTTTTGCACGATTGGTTAACATTGTTTTTTCTTCTAATCCTTGTGATAAAGCAAATTCACGCGCCCCTTCACCGACTCTAAAAGAATTGAATTTTTCCTTACTTAATAAACGAGCCACACTAATCGGATTTTTAATATCTTGAATTGATGCGACACCACCAAAAGCCATCGTGTCTCCATTCATAAAGGCTGCATCCATCTCAAGCACCCCTAGTTCATTCGGCAAACCACCATAGCCCACTGATTTATAAAAAGGATAATCCTCAACTTTTTTAATTAAAGTTTCACAAGCTAGTTCCGCACTTGCTTGTTGATGTATCAATTCTTTGGCTGCTAACACGCCATCATGTGCCATGCGCCATGTAGCGATTGCTCCCCATGGTTTCATTACATCTTTCCTCCTACGCCAGCTAAGGCTAATATACTGTAAAAATAAATTTCAATGTTTTTCTTCATGTCTTTAATGTCCATATATTCATTCGCGTTATGGGCAATGCCTTTTTGTCCAGGGAACGACGGACCAAACGCAATTGTATTCGGTATAAAACGAGCGTATGTTGCACCTGTAGTGGTGACAGGGCTTACATTATCATTCATCACTGTGTTGTATACATCATTAAGGGCGATAACATATTCATTGGTGGGGTCTATATAATGACTGTCTAATACACGCTCAACGACTAATTCAGTTCCTTCAAATAACTGTTCTTGTAATTTTTCAAGAATTTGATGTTTAGTAACTGTTACCGGATAACGGATGGATAATTTCAACAACAACTGATTGTCTTGCTTTTGAAACTCAAATGGACTTAATTGTAAGGTACCACTTTCTTCGTCTGAAAAAGCAATTCCTAAGCCTTCCCCTTGATGTTGATGCGCCATCGATGAAATCGCCCAATCTAAATACGCTAGTAATCTAGGTTCATGTACCTGTTGCTTGATTGCTTCCATCAATCTAAAAATTGCATTATTCCCTACTTCTGGGGCATTTGAAGGAGCTTTTTTGCCATTTCCCTTCACCTCCACCTGATTGATGGTGGCTGATAAATTAGACGGAATAAAAGACGGATGTTGCTCACCACGAATCTCTGAAAGTTCTGCTAACTGACCAGGCTCAAAAGACGTCTTCAACGCCAGACGAAGCATGCCTCTTTCAGCATAAACTGCTGGATATTTACAATCTGGAGTAAATGAAAACTTTGGAGCTTTTGACTCTTTTAAAAACAACGCAATGTCACTTGAACCAGACTCTTCATCAGACCCGAATAAGATTTTAACCGAATGTTTAAGCGGTAAACCTAAATTGTTTACGAGTTTCATAGCAAATAGACAAGCAAATGCTGGGCCTTTATTATCCAAAACGCCACGACCAAATAGGCGACCGTTATCGATTGTTAACCCATAGGCTGGATAATCCCAACCTTCACCTGCTGCAACAACATCTAAATGCCCAACAATTCCAAATGACTCCTCAATTGGTGTGTCATCCATTGCAATCATCGTGACACAATTCCCGATTAATTGCGTTGTAAAACCATAAGATTCAGCAATCTCATTCACCTTTAGCAAGGCTTCTTTTGGCGCTTGACCAAAAGGAGCCTCAGGTTTAGCATCCCCTCTTACACTAGGGATGACTAATAATTTTTCTAAATCATTTAAAAACGTCTCAAACGTTTGATCGATGATGGATTTAATGTCAATTTTTTTCAAAACTTCTCCCTTCTAGTCTGGAATGACTAAACGATTAGTTTCACTTAATTCTTTCATCCAATGGCTACTTTTCTTAGCCGTACGTTTAAACGCATCATCTAAATCGACACGGTAATAGCCATAACGATTTTTATAAGCATTTAACCATGACCAACAGTCTAAAAACGTCCACATATGATAACCGAAACAATTAGAACCATCTTCAATAGCTTGATGTAATTTGGTTAAGTGATTCGTCACAAATTCAATTCGATAGTCATCTTGCACTTGCCCATTTTCATCAAAGAAACGTTCTTCTTCCGAAACACCCATCCCGTTTTCAGAAATAAACCATTTAATATTATGGTAATCTTCCTTAACACGCATCGCAATGTCATAAATCCCTTGTTCATAAATTTCCCAACCGCGATGAGGATTGATGACTTTATCCGGCCAGTCATAGTATCTTGAGAAATAGCCCACGCCTTTTGCTGGAAATTCTTGTGGCAGCGGCGCTTGCACGCGTAATGGTTGGTAATAGTTAACCCCTAAGAAATCAACCGTATTATCTTCAAAAATTTGACGGTCCCCTTCTTCAACAACTGGTGTTAATTGATGTTCTTTTAATATTGCAATCAACTCTTCTGGGAAATAACCTTTGACAACAGTATCTAAGAAGCTTCTAATATAGAATAAATCGGCATGAAAAGCGGCAGCTTGATCAGCTTCTTCCTCACTTTTAGCATAAGCAGGTGACAGATTTAAAATAATCCCGATTTCACCGTCTTCAATTCCAACTTCTTTAAAGGCTTCAACCGCTTTAGCATGAGCTAATAACGTGTGATAAGCGACTTGAATCGCTCGTTTGAAATCGTGAACTTTAGGATAGTGCGCATCTCCCATATAACCACACTCAATATGAACTAATGGTTCATTAAACGTTGCCCATTTCTTCACGATGTCGCCAAATTGTTCAAAAGCGACTTTTGCATAGTAGGCAAATTTATCAACCGATTCACGCGCTTCCCAACCACCTTTTTCCATTAACCACCATGGCATATCAAAATGGAATAAATTAATAATCGGCTCAACCCCATTAGCAACCATTTCATTGAAATAATTACGATAAAATTCAACTGCTTTAGGGTTGACTGTTTCACCATCTGGCAACAATCTTGTCCACGCAATCGAGGTACGATAAGAATTTAAAGACATCTCTTTCATCAAATGAACATCTTCTTTGTACATATGGTAGGTATTAGACGTATGTTCCGGTCCAACCCCGTTATAAAATAATTCTGGTTCTAATTCAAACCATTTATCCCAAGTAGAGGGACTCTTACCGTCAATTAAAGCTGCTCCTTCTGTTTGTGGCGCTGATGCAGCTGCTCCCCATAAAAATCCTTTTGGAAATTGTTTTTCCATAATTAATTACACCTCTTCAGTTAGTTTTATTAATTCTTGATGTGTATCGCTTGTTGTTTCAATAATAATATTAGCTTCTTTCATTGGGACATAATGCATTTGAGCATCATATTCAGCTAATTGTTGTTGACTTAACTTTATTTCAAAGGCTTGTTTTTCCCCAGGCTCTAACCAGATTTTTTTAAAGCCACGTAATTCTTTCACTCTAGTGACTACTCGTTTATTTAAACTTTTAAGATACACTTGAATCACTTCGGCTGCTCGGTATTGACCAACATTTTCAATATCACCGCGAATAATTAGCGGATAATCAACACTTCCTTCGCAATTAACCGAGAGATTACTTAACCTGAAATCGCTGTATGATAAACCAAAGCCAAAAGGAAACGCTGGTAACCCGGAATCATTAAAATAATCTTTCTTAAAAGGTAAATCACGATAATTGTAGTTAACAGGTAATTGCTCTGAACTTTTAGGAATAGGCATCGCTAATTTTCCAGAAGGAGTTATTTTGCCAAATAATACATTAGCAACTGCTGTACCACCGTACTCCCCTGGGTAACCAGCCAACACAATACTGTCAAAATACGGCAATACGTCGCTAATGCTATGTGGTCGTCCTTGCACTAATACAGCTGTCATTGGTTTGCCGAGTTTAGCAACATAGGCGATTAATTGCTTTTGAATCAATGGTAATTCAAGTGAAGCTAAATCAATATTTTCACCACTGTTCATTTCCTTTGAGCCATTAAGTGCCGCACCATTTGCATCAAATTGGGTGTCGAAATCACGCGCACTAGAACCACCAATCACCATGACAATATGCTCGACTTCAGCTAAGTCGGTTAATGAAAAACCAAAATTTTCTGCAAGCGGTGACTCAATCAAACTGCCTGGGAAATAGGTAACTGTCATGCCACTTTCTTGCGCTATGGTTTCAATGCCTTGCCTAATTGTAACACCCGCTTGTGACCGTTTGAATGGCGTATAGTCACCTAATTGATTATATAAAGCATCTGCGTTTGGACCGATAACAGCGATGTGTTTAATATTTTTATTAAGCGGTAAAGTGGCTTGTTCATTTTTAAGAAGCACCACCGATTCTTCAGCTAAACGAATAGCTAACGCTTGTTTACTTTCTTCATCTTTAACCTCAACTTTAGGCGTAGGATTAGTAAATAAACCTAAAGAGTCCTTAACTGATAAAACACGGCGAACAGCTTGATCAATGACACTTTCACTTAATAATCCTTGTTCAACCGCTTCTTCCAAATGTCCATACATATCATCCCATAAGCCGATATCAATGCCACTAGCTAATGCCCAAGCCGCCCCTTCAGCTTTTGAACCAGTAATTGTTTCCAAATGGTCTAAAGCACAGCCATCAGACATGACCGCCCCTTCAAAACC
This sequence comes from Vagococcus zengguangii, assembly GCF_005145005.1. Taxonomy (NCBI): domain Bacteria; kingdom Bacillati; phylum Bacillota; class Bacilli; order Lactobacillales; family Enterococcaceae; genus Vagococcus; species Vagococcus zengguangii. Next base: position 862,815 of record NZ_CP039712.1, on the reverse strand, counting down.
TAATTCCTGACGCAATAACTCATTTAACAAATAGCTATTCGCATGACAAGGAATACCGTTGTAATCGTTATAAGCCGCCATACACATTTGAGCCCCTACTGAAATACCTGCTCTCATAGGTTGTAAGTGGATTTCTTTTAACTCGCGTTCACCAATTTCGATTGGCGCAGCATTATGCCCACCAATTGACGACCCTTGTCCGGCAAAATGTTTTAAAACGGCCACGACTTGTTCTTCACCAACTTGTTTAGGGTGATCACCTTGTAACCCTTTGACAGCTGCTTTTGTGAATTCTCCCGTTAAATAGGGGTCTTCACTAAAACTTTCTTCCGTTCTGCCCCAACGCGGATCACGAGCAACGTCTAACGTTGAAACCAACGCTAGATGTGCCCCTTTTTCACGTAATTCACGTGCGACGTGCGTTTGCATTTGCTGATAAAGTTCAGGATTAAAACTATTTCCTACTGTGTAATTAACGGGTGTCGTTAAAGAATCTAATGCTTGATGGCCATGAGGCGCCTCCTCTGATAATAAAACTGGAATCCCTAAGCGAGTATTTTCTTTAATATAAGTCTGAATTAATTGCGCTACTTGGAATGCTTCTTGTTTTGTTAGCCCTGTTTCAGTGTTTTTCCCCGACCATGGATCCGATCTAAAAACACCATATAAACAGCCCATCCCATCATATTTTTTGACTTCTTCTTTGAATAAATCAGTCAGGTGAATTTCTCCATCAACTTTCTCATACGCTTGCCAACCGTATAAACGCTGATTTAATTGACCAATTTTTTCTTTCAACGTCATTTTTTTAATAAGTTCATCAATCATGGTTACGTTCCTTTTCTAAAAAAATATTTTTAACGTTTGAACTTCATAAGGCTTCAGTGGTACGGTAACTGAATGTTCAGTATGTACTAAGTCTTCTATTGGATTCTCTAATAGATCACATAATTGTACAGTTTTCAATTCACGAGCAAACGTTAACGCTGCCTCAGTACGTTTGTTTTTAAATTCATACAGACGGATAATATACCCTTTACCATCTTCGGCTGGCTTAATGGTATCAATCAGTACATTATCTAATTCGCACGTCACAAACGATGCTTCCATACTAGCAAAATGCGTCCCATCAACAACCACTTGATTTAACACAAGAGCTGGTGTATTTAAATCTAAAGCTTCTTCCATAACAGGGGCTTGTTTCCAATCGCCTGTATGTGGCATCAATGAATAAATAAAATGTTGATGTCCTTGATCCGCGCCATCATATGGATCGATTGCTGATTTAACTAACGTAATCCCAATGTTTTGATAGTCTACGTTAAAGCCATATTTCGCATTTGATAACACGGCTACACCATAATCACCTTCTGAAATGTCGACCCATTTTTGACCGTAAACTTCAAAACGGGCTTTATCCCATGAAGTGTTCTCATGAATATCACGCTCGACATTACCAAATTGAATATCAAAAGTTGCTTTAAGCGAGTTAACCTCAACCGGAAACTGCGCTTTCAATAACATTTGTTTTTGATGCCAGTCTAAATCCGTTTCAAAATCAATCCGTGCTGAATCATGATAAAAATGAATAGCTTGCGTAATAGTCGATTGTTTAAATTGACGCGTGATAACTAACGTTTGTCTAACGTCACCTTTTTCAATTAATTCAACATTTGAAACATTCGCTACTGACCAAGCTTTTTCCTTATAGTAAGGATCAATATCCCAGGCATCATAATCCATGGGAATATCCTCATAAGCAATCAGCTCATTTAACACTTTTCCAGCTGGCAAAATTTCTCGTCGCTGTTGTTTATCAATTAATGAAATAATTTGATACTGTTCATCAAACGTCACTGTGTAATACGGTGTTTCCAATTGCTTAGTGACAAACTCAGACGTTGAAGCAAGTTGCTCCTCTTCAAACGGTGCGACAGCCATTTTAACTGCGGCCAAACTAGCAACCTCTTTAATTTCTACCAATACCTGATTTTCATCTATTCGTTGCCATTTCAATTGATGCGTTTCGCTAACGGGACGTTGACCTAGTGGCAGTGGCAATTTTACTTTAAGATCACGTTTTTTAGCTAGTGGATTAAACACGAAATAGTCAGAACCCTTAGTTGTTATGGTTTGTGATAATAAACTTTCTGCTTGGTTTTGAATCATCTCATAATCTAAATCCGTTTGATCATAGACTTCTTTAATCGAACTACCTGGTAAAATATCATGAAACTGATTCAATAATAATAATTGCCAAAGTTCTGTCATAGTCTCTTTAGGAAGCGCTTCACCTAAATGGGCATAATATTTCTCGACAGATTGCAACAACGTCTCTAATTGACGATTAGCCTTCTTATTTTTACCAATAGACGTATACGTTCCACGGTGATATTCAAAGTATAATTCACCCATCCATTTTGGAACGACCTCTGCTTGATCCATGGCTTGTTTTAGTGAATCAAAATATGATAACGCATGACCCATTTTAACTTTCGGAATACCTGGCAAACCATTTTCTAAACGTTTAGCCGTCTCCAACATGTCTCTTGTTGGTCCACCGCCCCCATCACCATATCCGTAAGCAATTAATACTTCATCATTTAAATCTTTCTGTTGGTATCTTTCCCAACTGCCTTTGACAGTATAAGGATCCAACATGCCGTTATAAGTTGTATAGTATGGTCGTGGCTGGTAACCTTCACTCACTGTGGTAATAAAATGCGTTAAGACTTCACTACCATCAATCCCTTTCCAATAAAATGAATCATAAGGAATTTTATTGGATTGATTCCATGATAATTTAGTCGTCATAAAGTAATCAATACCCGATTTCTTTAATAATTGAGGTAAAGCAGCTGTATAGCCAAAGACATCAGGTAACCATAAAATTTTACTGTCTTTATTAAATTCATCTTTGATAAATTTTTTTCCATGTAAAATTTGACGAACTAAAGATTCACCTGAAGTCATATTACAATCAGCCTCAACCCACATACCACCGTCGATTTCCCAACGTCCTTCTGCGATTTTTTCTTTAATCAGCTCATAAAGCTCAGGGTAATTATTTTTGATAAATTGATACATTTGAGGCTGACTTTGGAAGAATGTATAATCTGGGTATTCATCCATCAATTTCATCACGGTTGTATAACTACGCTCACCTTTTTCAATTGCCTGCTGAACCGTCCATAACCAGGCTAAATCAATATGCGTATGACCGACACCGACAACCGTTCCTAAGTGTTTTAATTGTTCACTTTCGTATAACTCTTGGCGTAAAATTTCTTTAGCGGCTTTGATGCCTAGATAAAACTCTTCGCTATAAGCATCAAACAACGGCACTTGTTTTAAAGCGGATTTGATGGCTTTTTTGTAGATTAAGTTTAGCTCTGGATCAGCCTGAACAAGTTTCCAAGATGACCAAGCAACTTGGACATCATAAAATAAATCACGAATGGCTTGATCAATCCGACGACATTCCACATGGATTGGAAATTGTTTTTCTTCACGTCCACTAAAAATTTCTAATCGTAAGGAAGTTTCCACTCCAATATAGGCATCATCCAACAATAGTTCGTGATGATTAGTATCTACTGCTTGAACAAAATGGTCATTTAGATACACTTTAATTTGTGGGTTCGTACTATTATCTGACTCTGACAAATCAGAATAAATAAATAATTCACAACGATCATACGACCAATCCTTTGGAATCGTAAAACATGTTTCAATCGTGTAGTAATGATTTTTTTTACCAAAAAATGTGCCGAACTGATAATCTTGTTGGACATTTTCTTCAGTTATTGTAGCCTTTTTCAAGACTAATCTATCCTTAACTGCCAAACGATTTAATTGATAAAATTGTTTTTGTGAATTTTCTAAATCAAACATAAATTCCCTCCATTAACGCAATATAAGCGCTTTCTTTAGTTTGATTTTATGTAATTTAATAGGTAATAGTCAATAGGTTTCCCGCTAATCCATAATATACATATCATGAAATGATTACATAGTTTCTGATAACGCGAAGTGCTTATTCAAATATAAAAAGGAAAGTAAGTGGCATCACTTACTTTCCTTAATACTCATCCTATTCATATTCATGTCTTTGAATCTTACGATATTGCCCTGGTGTTACACCCATAATATTTTTAAATTTCCGCGTATAATTAGAGACATCGTAATAGCCATTTTCCTGAACAATTTCTTTAATTGGTTTATCAGTTTCAACCAGTTGTTGTTTAATCTTTTCTAATCGTAAATCTTGAATATATTTAGAGAACGTACGGTCACTTTCTTTCTTAATAAAGCGACTAATATATGAAACCGATAAATCAAATTCTTCTGCGACACTTTCTAATGATAAATCTGGAGACGAATAGTGCTCGTTGATATAATCAAAAATCTCTTGTTTTAAAATATTATTTTTTGGTTTGTTTGCAATCTGGATGCAAATTTTTTCAGCCAAGGATAAGCTATTGACACGTAATTCTACTAATGAATCAAAGCCTGATAATTGTTCACCTAGTTGATAAAAACTATCATCACATAACTCCACACCTGACTTAATAATCGTATTAAGTAAGTTGTAACCGAATAGTTTCATGCTATTTACAGATGATTGCTTACTTGCAAAATCATTGATGAGTGTATTGATTACTTCTTGTGCGACTACAAAATTACCTTCATTCAAACTTTGCATTAATTTTAATTGTTCCTCAGGTTGAAATGGCTTAGAACTTTTTTCATTTTCTTTAATATCGCTAAAATGGATAATCGTATTTTCTAGATCAAAGTGCTTTTGATAATCGATAACCGCCATCGCTTCGATGTATGACTTATTAATGTCGTTTAAATTAGCAACCACTGTTCCGATACCAATATTCATTGCGATTTGTAAGTCATTTAGTAATGACTGATAAATTTCATCGACGATTAAATTAGTCGACCAATTATCGATTTCATTTGCCGTACTACAAATCAACGCAATAGCTTTAGCTGATACAAGCTTAGTACCAAAAATTTGATAATCTTTGTTATAAAAAACATCAACCTTGTTCATGATATAAGTTTCAACCGTATCGGTAATTTCCTCATAAGCAAACTCAGTACTCAGAATCATTACAAAGTAGTTTTTATCATATAATTCGATTGTAACAGCGCGCAGTAGCATTTCAATTTCTTCAACACTTTCAAAATCACCTTGAAGTAATTTACCAACAATCTTATCGCGTGCATAAGGGGTTTGCGATTTTATTTCTTCAATCAATGTTTCGTTAGTTTCAAAATATTCAACTAAACTTTGTTGCAATTGATCTAGTGGGACTTGGCGATTATCATTATTAGCAATATCCAACTTACTTGCCAATATTTTCTCGATTTTCTTAATGGGTTGGTACTGCTTCTTACTCGTCGTATAAATTAAAGCGACGCTCCCTACAAAAAGAAGGAGTACTGCCCCGACTGTTCGGTAATGAATTTGAGCGATTTCATCAAATGATTCACGGGGATTTGTCAGTGCAATAAAAATCAAATTTTGTTTACTATCTACTTGGCGATTAATTTGTAATTTATTATCGTCAAGTTTAATTTTTTGTTTTGACTCATCAAGGGCTAGCTCTTTCAATGACGTCCGATCCTCTAAATAGCTATCATTCGACGATAAAATCAATTGGCCCTTCTGATCAAAAATCAATACATTACCATTTTGCTTTAACATTAATTTTTCAGTATCTTTCAACAAATTATTTTTCTTAATTAAATAGGAAACAGTACCATATTTAGAACCGTTTACATCCATAATCGGCATCGTATAGCAAATCAAATCATTACTTTCTTCCGAATTTCTCGTTGTGATTATACTAAACTCAGGTACTTTCGCATTAAATAATTGCTGAATCGTTTCTTTTTCTAATTGATAGTGAGCATAGCGTCTTTCGATAAAGGTACTGAACGCCATTTTCCCAGTCGAGGTATATAAGGTATCTGGATATTCATCATATTGGATAAATAAATCTTCAACCAGCGTGCTGTTTTTATAACGATTAATTTCAGCAATCCCCTCTTTTGAATAATACGGATGATTCATCATGTATGGAGTTATTCGGGCATCATCAGATATTTTTTCAGAAATATTCGCGATATCATCAAATTTTTCCGATACATATTCTTTCAGCTGAAACATCGAATTATCAATCCCATTTTCAATTTGATTTTGAATATTTTTCCTTGAGGTGTTGTACCAAATAATCGATAAAATAAGAAAAGGAATAGCAAAAATTAGAATATAAATAACAACATACTGATAAATTGATTTTCTGTTGTTAAGAACGCTCTTCATCTTGTTAACCATTTTCATAATTATCAAACCTAGCTTCCGTTTTTATTATTCCTTGTTTTGAAAAGAACAGAACGATAAACACTAAGGCTGGCAGCCCTACTAAAATAATTAATATCGGTGAGAAAGCAAAAATAATTGGCATTAATAAAAAACTAATAACAATGGCCACTGCCTCTACAATATTAGAAATAAACATTAAGAAAGATTGTGTGATCACTTGTTTAATCGTTAAATTGTATCTAATTAAGACGGGGAATGAATATAAAATAGTTCCAATAGTCATGATCATCAATAATAATAAGGCCCCATGAATGATTGGTTGTTGAATAAATCGTTTAGAGATAGCTAAATCAAAACTTAAAAATGCTACTAGCCCTAGTAAAATATATCCCACACTATTGCTTGCTTTAAATTCCTCACGATAAGCCTCTTTATAAGCAACTTTCATATCCTGATAAGTTGAAATATCTCCATTTATTAATTGGTTAATTACTTTGAACATGCCATACAAGCTAGGAAATAAACCTAATACAACTCCGCCACGTAAACAGTAAATAACAAATAATACTTGTAAATAGACCGCTCTACATAAAAGCAACCCCAAATTATAACTTAAACCGATAATTCCTTTCATTCTTGTATCACCTCGTTCATATTTAATGCGCTTACATTCACATTATATTATAACACAATACGCAAACTAAAAAAAGGATGTTTATTACCCATAAGTAATACAAAAAAAAGATGCGACAAAATATCGCATCTTTTTACAATTATTGTTTGTTGTAGTTATCTAATGCTTTTTGGTAAATTTCTAAGTATTTTTCTAATCCCATAGAATTTACTGTGTCTACATATTTATCCCAGTTAGATAAAGGTTCAACACCTGTGATAAATTTCGCTTCCATTTGTTCGATATAAGTTGATAAATCAGTTTGTGTGTCTTTAATTTGATCAATTTCATCTTTTGAAAGGTAAAGTAATGGCATTGGCAATTGACCATTAGCTGTGATTTTTTCTTCTGTTTCACTATTAATAAAATCAGTAAAGGTTGTATCCATCTCATCATCAGCATTACCTCTGATATATAAATCTTCAGTGTTTTTGTAATCAATATTTGGCACAGTTAAGCCATATGCTGGTGTTATTGTACCACGTGTATCTTCTACATTTGCTAAATCAACATTCTCAGTGTAAACTCTTACCTTTTCACCTTCAGAGTTTTCTGCCCATTCCCATAAAGCGCCTTCTGGTCCTTTATTAATATAGAATGCACCCTCATCACCATAGAAATAATCTATCCATCTTAATAACGCTTCAGGCGATGCAGCTTCTTTAGTAATGGCAAATGTTCCTCTTGAAATACCTGCACTAATTGGTACAACTGTTTCTTTTGAATATTCAGAAGTAAGCGGTTGGAACATTGGATCGTTTAATGCATCTTTTTCTTCTTTACCAGTAGTAAAGTATGAGAACCAATCTGGGAATAAACCAATTTGATTTTTTTGACCTTTAGCTTTCTTTTGTTCGTCAGCTTGACTAAAGACTTCTTGGTCTAATAATTTTTCTGAATAAAGTTTGTTCATAAATTCTAAGTAACCTTTATAATTTTCAGTAGTTGGTGCGTAAATTACTTTTCCATCCTGTTCTTGGACACCAAAATTCGTTAGACCAAAGGCAGCCATTAACCATGGGCGAGTACTTTCCATTTTTACGTCAGTTAATGGAATCTCATCTTTTTGTCCGTTTCCGTTTGGATCTTCATCACGCATACGAACTAATAAATCATAAAATTCATCCGTTGTCTTTGGTAATTCAGTTACATTTAGGGCTTCTAACCAATCACCACGATACCACATTGGTCCTCTTGGCCATACAGCTGTTGGTTCATTCATTGCTAAAGAAGGTAACGTATAAATATGTCCGTCTGGTGTTGTAATTGATCTTCTAATTGTGTCATTTTCTTTTAAAATCTTACTAAAATTCGGCATATTTTCATCAATTAAATCTTCAAGCGCAACAAATGTGCCTTGTTCACCGTATTCGATAACCATTGTATCTGTTAAATTAGAATTTCCAGCTGCATAAATAACATCTGGCAAATCACCACTAGCAAGTGCTAGATTTAATTTTGTTGAAAAATCGGCTACTGGTGGTGTTGTAAATTCAAAGTTAATACCTGTTTTCTTTGCATACTCTTGGAATACTGGCATATCTTTCCATTCTGCCAATCCAACATTAGGTCCCATCATTTTAAAGGATACTTCTTCTTCAACGATTGGAAATCCTGATTCTGTTAATTTCACATCATCTTTCTTGTCTGATGCTTTATCTCCTGATCCTCCACATCCTGCTAAAACCATCGTACTAATCATGACACCTGATAAGACTTTTGCAAATTTTGTGACTTTCATAACGTTCCCCCTATTTTTTTATTTATCCTTTAACTGAACCAATCATCATCCCTTTTACAAAATACTTTTGTAAGAATGGGTAGACAACGATTACAGGTAAGGTTGAAACAATCATAATACCGTACTTAATAACTTGAACTAACTGCTGTTTACTATACATCATCGCTGCCATGTCTGATGACATGTTACCGTTGATTGAGTTAGATGACATATCTTGTAACACTAAGATTTCACGCAAGACCATTTGTAATGGATATTTAGCTTTATCTGATAAATAAATCAAGGCACTAAAGTAGCTATTCCAATGACCTACCCCATAGAATAATGCCATAACCGCAATAATAGGCATTGATAATGGTAAGATAATGCTTGTGAACATTTTGAAATCACTACAGCCATCAATGATTGCTGCTTCTTCCATTTCTCGTGGAATCGTCGTTTCAAAGAACGTTCTTGTAACGATTAAGTTATAAACTGAAACCGCTCCAGGAATAACTAACGCCCAAACTGTGTTTAACATTCCTAAGTTCTTAATTAATAAGTAACTTGGAATTAAGCCCCCACCAATAAACATCGTCACTAATAAGAAGCTCATAAAAGCGCTGCGTCCATATAAATCTTTTCTTGATAAAGCATAAGCACATGGTAAGGTAACCAATAAATTGATACTTGTTCCTAATACCGTATAATAAATCGTATTGGCATATCCTCGCCAAATACTATCATTGTTCAAGATAGTCGTATAACCTTCCCAAGTAATTCCTTTAGGTAATAGCCACATTTCACCAGAGTTAACTAAACTTGGATCACTAATTGAAGCGCTGACAATATAAACTAACGGATATAAGACAATTAATAAAGCTAATAGTAAGAAAACAAAGTTGAACTTTAAAAAGATTTTATCTGCTAGTGTGTCTTTAACTAAACGATTATTCATTCTTTCTCCCCCTTAGAATAGAGATGTTTCATTTAACTTATCGGCTACTTTATTAACACTGATTAATAAAATGGCATTAATAACTGAGTTGAATAAACCAACTGCTGTGGCGTAACTATACTGTGCATCTAATAAACCTTGCTGATACACAAACGTTGAGATAACATTCGAACTCTCTAAGTTTAATGGATTTTGCATCAATAAGATTTTTTCATGTCCAAGTGACATAATCGAACCCACACTCATGATTAATAAGATAACCATTGTTGGGCGAATCGTTGGCAAGTTAATGTGCCAAATACGACGTAAACGTGACGCACCATCTACTACCGCTGCTTCGTGTAATTCTGGGTCAACACCTGAAAGTGCCGCTAAGTAAATAACTGAACTCCATCCGGTTGACTGCCAAACACCTGATAGTACATAGACGGTTTTAAACCATTTCGGATCACTCATAAAGTCCATTCTTTCAAAACCTAAAAAATCTAACACGTGGTTAATTAAACCAGTTGATGGGTTTAAAAATGCCACGATCATCCCAACCATAACTACGACTGAAATAAAATTTGGTGCGTATGTCACGGTTTGTGTGATTTTTTTGAACTTTCCATCTTTTAATTCATTTAAAGCTAACGCTAAAATAATCGGTAATGGAAAGCCAACAATTAATGAATAAATACTGATACCTAATGTATTTTTTAATAAATCCCAGAAATAATAGGAATCAAAGAATCGTTGAAAATGTTTAAAGCCAACCCATGGGCTACCCCAAATTCCTAAAGCAGGCACATAATCTTTAAAGGCAATAATAATTCCGTACATTGGAATATAAGAAAAAATTAAAATGACTAAAAACGCAGGTAAGATAAATAAATATAATTGTCTATTCTTTTTTATTTTTTTCCACGTTTCACTCATACGACTAACATTCTGATTTTTTTCTTGAACGGCTAGTTGTTCCATTTCATCACTCCTAATCTGTTTTGTAAGCACTTTCAGATTAGTTCAAATAATGATGGTATTCAATGTGTCATTCTTCCCCTCAATCAAACCCTTGATAACTATAGGTTTTATAAACAAAAAAAACAACAGGAACTGCTATTAATTGTTTGAATCATAAAAAAAAACAAGCAGTCTAGTCTGCTTGTTTTTCTTCATCCTAAAATGACATATTAATTTTGGTTATAGCGATCAACTGCTTGTTGGTAAACTTCAACATATTTGTCAACACCCATTGATTCGATTGTTTTCACATATTTATCCCAGTTAGATAATGGTTCAACCCCTGTGATAAATTTCGCTTCCATCTGCTCAATATATGTTTGTAAATCAGTTTGTGTATCTTTAATTTGATCAATTTCATCTTTAGATAGATAAATTAATGGCATTGGTACTTCACCAGCTGGCGCTAACTTAGATTCTGTTTCTGTAGCAATAAAGTCAGCAAATGATGTATCTAACTCATCGTCGGCTTCGTTACGAATCATTAAGTCATCTGTATTCTTGAAGTCAATATTTGGAATAGTTAAACCATAAGCTGGTGTTAATTTACCACGAGTTTCTTCAACGTTTGTTGTATCAACAATATCTGTATACACACGAACTTTTTCACCTTTAGAGTTTTCTGCCCACTCCCATAATACGCCTTCAGGTCCTTTATTAATATAGTAAGCTCCTTCAGGTCCATAGAAGTAGTCTACCCATCTTAACAATGCTTCTGGTGATTCAGCTTCTTTTGTAATAGCAAACGTTCCTCGTGAAATACCTGGGCTCTTAGGTACAACTGCTTCTTCTGAGTATTCAGAGGTTAATGGTTGGAACATTGGGTCTTCTAGTGCACCTTTTTCATCTTTACCAGTTGTAAAGTAAGAGAACCAGTCTGGGAATAAACCTAATTGATTTTTTTGTCCTTTAGATTTCTTTTGTTCGTCTGCTTGACTAAACACTTCTTGATCTAATAGTTTTTCAGAGTACAACTTATTCATAAACTCTAAATAACCTTTATAGTTTTCTGTCATTGGTGCATACGTAACTTTTCCATCATCTTCTTGAACACCAAATGCTTTTAAACCAAAGGCTGCCATTAACCATGGACGAGTGCTTTCCATTTTCACGTCAGTTAAAGGAATTTCATCTTTTTTACCATTACCATTTGGATCTTCATCACGCATTCTAACTAATAAATCATAAAATTCATCAGTTGTTTTTGGTAATTCTTTAACATCTAACGCTTCTAACCATTCACCACGGTACCACATTGGACCACGAGGCCAGATTGCTGACGGTTCATTCATTGAAACAGTCGGCAACGTATAAATATGTCCATCTGGTGTCGTAATTGACTTTCTAATTTCAGGATTTTCTTCTAATAATTTATTAAAGTTAGGCATGTTATCTGCAATTAAATCTTCAAGTGCAACAAATGTTCCCTGTTCACCGTATTCAATGACCATTGAATCCGTTAAACTACCTGAACCTGCACCATAAATGACATCTGGTAAATCTCCACTTGCTAATGCTAAGTTTAATTTAGTTGAGAAGTCAGAAGATGGAGGTGTAACGAAATCAAAATTAATACCCGTTTTTTCAGCATAATCTTGGAATAATGGCATGTCTTTCCATTCAGCCATCCCAACGTTCGGTGCCATCATAGTAAACGTTGTTTCTTCTTCAACAATTGGAAAACCTTCAGTCGTTAATTTAACTGAGCTTTCTTTTTTATCCGATGACGAACTATCATTCGATCCGCCACAAGCTGTTAATACCATTGAACAAATAAATAAACCCGATAAAACTTTTGTCATTTTTTTCACTTTCATTATATAATCCCCCTTAATAAATTAATATTTATCCTTTCACTGAACCAATCATCATGCCTTTTACGAAATACTTTTGTAAAAATGGATAGATAACGATTACAGGTAAAGTTGACACAATCATAATACCATACTTAATAACTTGAACTAATTGTTGCTTACTATACATCATTTCCGCCATATCCGATGACATATTGCCATTAATTGAGTTTGACGACATATCTTGTAACACTAAGATTTCACGCAAGACCATTTGTAATGGATATTTGGCTTTATCAGAGAAATAGATCAAGGCACTAAAGTAGCTATTCCAATGACCCACCCCGTAGAACAACGCCATAACTGCGATAATTGGCATCGATAATGGTAAAATAATTTTAGTAAACATTTTGAAATCACTACAGCCATCGATGATTGCTGCTTCTTCCATTTCTCGTGGAATTGTCGTTTCAAAGAACGTTCTAGTAACAATTAAATTATAAACTGAAACCGCTCCGGGAACGACAATCGCCCAAACCGTATTTAACATCCCTAAGTTCTTAATTAATAAGTAACTTGGAATTAAACCACCACCAATAAACATCGTGACTAATAAAAATGTCATGAAAAAGTTTCTACCATATAAATCTTTTCTGGATAAGGCATAGGCACACGGTAACGTAACGGCTAAATTAATTAACGTCCCCAGTACCGTATAATAGATAGTATTACCATAACCTCGCCAGATACTGTCATTATTTAAAATCGTTTTATATCCTTCCATAGTAATCCCTTTTGGAAGCAGCCACATCTCACCTGAATTAACTGTACTAGGATCACTGATTGATGCACTAATGATATAAACTAATGGATATAACACAATCAATAACGCTAAAATCAAAAAGACTAAGTTAAATTTTAAAAATATTTTGTCTGCTACGGTATCTTTTACTAATCGATTATTCATTCCTTGCTCCTTTCTTAAAATAGTGATGTTTCATTTAACTTATCGGCTACTTTATTAACACTGATTAATAAAATGGCATTAATAACTGAATTGAATAAACCAACTGCTGTGGCATAACTATACTGTGCATCTAATAAACCTTGCTGATACACAAATGTTGAGATAACATTCGAACTCTCTAAGTTTAATGGATTTTGCATTAATAAGATTTTTTCATGTCCAAGTGACATAATCGAACCCACACTCATGATTAACAAGATAACCATTGTTGGGCGAATCGTTGGTAAGTTAATGTGCCAAATACGACGTAAACGTGAAGCTCCATCTACTACCGCTGCTTCATGTAATTCTGGGTCAACACCTGAAAGTGCCGCTAAGTAAATAACTGAACTCCAGCCGGTTGACTGCCAAACACCTGATAGTACATAGACGGTTTTAAACCATTTCGGATCACTCATAAAGTCCATTCTTTCAAAACCTAAAAAATCTAACACGTGGTTAATTAAACCAGTTGATGGGTTTAAAAATGCCACGATCATCCCAACCATAACTACGACTGAAATAAAGTTTGGTGCGTACGTCACGGTTTGTGTGATTTTTTTGAACTTTCCATCTTTTAATTCATTTAAAGCTAAGGCTAAAATGATCGGTAGCGGAAAACCTACTATTAAAGAATAAAGACTAATTCCGAGAGTGTTTTTCAGCAAATCCCAAAAATAATAGGAATCAAAGAATCGTTGAAAATGTTTGAAACCTACCCAAGGACTTCCCCATATTCCTAAAGCAGGCACATAGTCTTTAAAGGCGATAATAATACCGTACATTGGAATATATGAAAAAATTAAAATAACTAAGAAGGCTGGAAGTATAAACCAATATAGTTGTCTATTCTTTTTTATTAACTTCCATTTTTCCCCTAACTTACTGACTGATTTTTCTTTTTCAGTCACAGCTACTTGTTCCATATCCTCACTCCTTTTTGTTTTTTGTAAGCACTTTCATCATAAGATTAATCACAATGGTATTCAATGTGTGGTTTTTTAACCATATCTAAAAATATTGTACAATAAGCCATTCTAACAACGTTCAAACGCACATAATAAATAATAAATAATAAATAACAGATAAATGAACAAAACATTCTAAGTAAACAAGTCAAATTATATTGTTATCTTTCATGCTTTTGATATGTAATTTCATCATAGACTATGTCTAATTAGGAAAACGCTTGCAAAACCACCCGCTTATTTTACAATAGAAGAAAAAGAAAAACGAGGTGGCGTTGTGAAGAACTATCAACTAAGTGGTGACTACCATTTATCAAATGAATTACAGCAAGTGATTACCAATTATTTAGGCATCACATTTAACTCAGATGGATGTCAGCTTATCTTAAAACAAACAAGCGGTAAACTATTGGTAACTCAAACTCAAGAAGAAACTATGATTTGCTTTGAAAAAATCCCTCATCTTCTTAGAGGTTTAACTTACTTAGCAAAAAGTAATAACGAATCATTGTCTATTAAAGAAGATATATTTTTTGATTCGATTGGACCAATGTTTGATGTCTCAAGAAATGCAGTTTTAAAACCAGCTAAAGTAAAAGAATTAATGACAACAAGTGCGTTTATCGGTCTTGATAATTGTATGCTTTACATGGAAGATACCTATACAATTCCTGACTACCCTTATTTCGGTTATTTGCGAGGTCAATACACCCAAGCAGAATTAAAAGATTTAGACGCTTTCGCCAATGTGTTAGGTGTGGAATTGATCCCTTCTATCCAAGTACTAGGTCATTTGCGAAATCCGTTAAAATGGAATTTTGCAAATGGCATGAAGGATACGGAAGACATCCTACTTGTAGGGGCAGACAAAACGTATGAATTTCTTGAATCCGCGATTAAATCTGTCATGTCCTGCTTTACCACAAAAAAATTGCATATTGGGATGGATGAAGCCCACACACTAGGTTTAGGCAATTATTTGAAAAAGAACGGCTTCCAAAATCGATTTGAAATTATGAACGAACATCTAACAAGAGTGAAAGCAATTACCGATGAGTTAGGACTAGATCTTCAAATGTGGAGTGATATGTTCTTTAGAATTGGTTCTAAAACCGGCGACTATTATGATAAAGAAGCGGTCATTCCTGAAGAAATCATTGCAAATATTCCAGATGTCTCTCTCGTTTATTGGGACTACTACAACCATAAAACCGAAGATTATCAACAATTAATTAAAACCCATCGAACGTTACAGAAACCCATTATTTTTGCAGGTGGCATTTGGACTTGGAATGGGATTGCACCAAATTATAGTAAGTCTATTGATACAACCAATAAAGGTCTAGCAGTGTGTAAGGAACAAGGCATTAAAACTGTTTACGCGACGCTGTGGCAAGATGATGGGGCCGAAACGCCGATTGATACAATTTTATTAGGACTGCAATTGTTTGCAGAACATCAATTCAATCAAACTGTTAGTCAAAATGCTTTAGCCGAGCAATTTTCCCTAATGCAAAACCAAAACAGTGAGGACTTTTTACTACTTGATTTATTCGATAATACACCGGGTGTTGCGGAATACAACGCGGAAGCCTCTGCTGCAAGTAAATTAATTTTGTACCAAGATCTATTCAGCGGTATGTACGATTTGAACTTAAACGAATGGCCGTTAAAAGCGCATTATGAACAATTAGTCAAAACATTTGATAACGTCACCAGTCAAGCAAGTATTTTTGAATTCTATAAAATCCTAGCTAACATTTGCTATCAAAAAGTTGACCTAGGTATCAAAATTAGAACAGCCTATCAAACAAAAGATCATTCATTAATGACAGAAGCTGTCCACACTATCGAGGAACTTCATCAACTAATCAGTCAATTAGCAACCACCCATCAGGACATTTGGTATTCACAAAACAAATTCTTTGGTTGGGAAGTCTTAGATATCCGTTATGGCGGTTTATTACAACGATTAACGACGAATAAAAACCAGTTATCATTATGGCTAAACGATACAAGTCATCCAATCGATGAATTGGAAATTGATTTATTGCCATTTGATGGCCCTTATCCAATGAAGAAAGGAGCTATTATTGGACGAAATCTTTATCAATTTATCGTAAGCCCTGGTAAATTATCCGACGTATAGGAGGAAAATATGAACAAAAAACTATTATACGGCTTAGCAATTATAGGACTAGCCATCTTATTGATTCAAAACATTAATAAAGCTAATCAAGTTGTTGGTTCTAACAATGAACCTATTAACGAAGTAACGATACGTGGTAAAAAAGCTAAAACTGACGAAGCTAAGAAAGCTTTAACTTTAATCGAAAAAAACTTAGAAGCTGCCAACAATGAAGACATGAACACTTATTTAGAAACGGTTGTGAGTAGTGCGGCAAAAGATACCACGAAAGAACTACAACCCTTTTTTGACGAATATGATGTCGAAAATACTTTAATAAGTTTTGAAGTCAAAAAAGCTAGCGATACAGAAATGACCATTGAAACACAACAACGTACGATTAATAAAGGTAAGAAGAAATATCGTAATCACATCGCTACAGTCTTACATACCCTAACGAAAGAAGATGGCGAGTGGAAAATTAAACAATCAAATATGACAAATTCAGAATTTATAACGGAGTGATAAAAATGACAACTTACTATAATTGGCCCGATAACTTTCCAAGCACCGAATGGTTTGAACATGATCGTTTTGGTTTATTCATCCATTTTGGTCTATTCTCAGTTGGAGCTCGCCACGAATGGTACATGACAACTGAACAAATTGAAAAAGATGACTATAAAAAATACTTTGATTACTTTAATCCTGACTTATTTGATGCCGATGAGTGGGCCAAACAAGCTTATGAAACAGGTGTGAAATATGTTGTGTTCACCACTAAACATCACGAAGGCTTTGCATTATGGGATTCTCAGTATACGGATTACAAAATTACCAACACGGAGTTTAAACGTGATTTATTAGCTGAATTATTACCAGCTTTAAGGAAATACGGTTTAAAAATTGGCTTGTATCATTCAGTCATTGACTGGCATCATCCCGACTTCATTGTCGACGGTCTACACCCTGCACGCGACAACTTAGTGGAACGTGAAAAAAATAGTGAACGCAAAATGGCCAATTATCAACAATATTTACGCAATCAAGTAACAGAGTTATTAAGTAATTACGGCAAAATTGATTATATGTGGTTTGACTTCTCCTATCCTCATCGTGACTGGGGTTGGTCAAAAGGTAAAGGTAAAAACGATTGGGACAGCGAGAAACTAGAACAATTATGCTTTGACTTACAGCCACACTTAATCATTAATGATCGTTTAAATTTAGATCGTGGGGTTATTACGCCTGAACAGTACCAACCACAGGAGCCTCTCACTCAAGATGGCATGCCAGTCTTATGGGAAGCGTGTCAAACCATGTATGGTACTTGGGGTTATGACCGTGATAATTATGAATGGAAATCAAAAGAATTATTATTAAAAATGATGATTGACACTGTCTCAAAAAACGGCAACTACTTGATGAATATTGGACCGACCGCACGTGGCATTATTACAAATGAAACGAAAGAAGTCCTACATTACTTCAAAGAGTGGATGACCTATCATAGTCGTTCGATTATTGGCTGTGGCGCATCTTATTTTGTTGATCCAATTGATTGTCGTTATACTCAAAATGGTAATCGTTTATACTTACACGTCTATTCATGGCCATATACACACATTCATTTGAAAGGTTTAGCCGGTAAAGTAGACTACGTTCAATTCCTGCATGATGCCTCTGAAATCAAGTTTAGAACATTTGATCCTGAAGAAGTTATCACAAGCACTGAAACAAAAATCTCACCTGATGATATCGTCTTGTTACTACCAACGGTTAAACCAACTACCTTTGATGTACCTGTGATCGAAATTTTCTTAAAAGCTTAATGGTAAAGAGCTGCCCCCTAAAATCAGCATAATAAACTTTACCTTGCTATAAACAAAGAGCCTTGATTGAGTCTTACGACTTTATCAAGGCTTTATTATTTCTATAATTATTATGAATGATGAACGCTACCTAATTTCCATACTTTTCAAGCCAACAATATAGCGCTCCTAACAAGTTCGCATCATTACCAAACTGACATGGCTCAATCGCTAATTCAATGACATTTGAAGGAATCGCAGCAGTTAATTCTTGTAACTTTTGATTCGTGTCATCAATAAATTGCTGGCTTGCACTAATGCCACCGCCAATTAATATTTTTTCTGGGTCTAAAATATATTGTAAATTATAAATGTTCATGGCTAATTGTTCAATAAACACTTCATAATGTGGCATAACTAGTGGTGATTGTTGGCTCACTAATTCCATGATTACTTTTCCATCTAATTCTGCCATTTCTAGCTGAGGATTCGCTTGCTTGACTTTGTTAACTAAAGCGACCGTTGAACCACTAATACTCCATATTTCATATTGCTTCTCCGGATCTTTTTCAATGAAATAACCAAATTCACCTGCTAAACGATTAGCCCCTCGAATCACTTTGCCATCCATAATAATCGCACCACCGATTGACGTCCCAAAGACAATTGTCGCAAAAGAAGAACAGTTTTGAGCGTTGCCTAACCAATACTCACAAAGTGCCGCACAATTGCCATCATTTTCGATAGTGACCGGCACTTGATAATAATTAGTCAGTTCGGGCACTAACGTCGTGCCAAACGCCTCATAAATGGGACTACGCCAACCAATCGTATCATCTCCACGAGCGATTCCCATCGAAGAAATCGCAATGCCTTCTATCTCATCCATCGCATAATGTTGTTCAAGATGCTCTGTAAGCAAGCTGAACATTTGTCTATAGTCTGCTCGAGGTGTTAAAAAACTTGTTACCTCACCTAAGTTTCCTAATTCATTGGCCATTGTTGTTTTGACCGATGTGCCACCGATGTCTATTAAGACTAGTTTCATACTGAAAATCCTCCTATCAAAAAATCTAGAGGTGTTATCCTCTAGATTAATATTTACTTCTTATGAATTGTTGTAACAATCCAATGCACTTTGATAAACTTCGACATATTTATCTAAGCCCATTGATTTTGTTGTTTCAACATACTCATACCATTCTGATAATGGTTTAACTCCAGTGATAAATTTAGCTTCCATTTGTTCAAGGTACGTTGATAAATCAGTTTTAACCTCTTTAATCACTTCATTCTCCTCATCAGTCATATAGACTAATGGGAAAGGAATTTTTCCATAAGGCGCAATTTTTGTTTCTGTTTCAGAAGTCATAAAATCATTAAAGGTCGTATCAATTTCCTGATTTTTATCTGTTCTAATTTGATAATCTTCTGGCCAGTCAGTATCAATGGTTGGTACGGCAATACCATAAGCTGGTGTAATAGTACCGCGTGTGTCTTCTGTATTTTCTAAATTAACTTCATCGGTATACACTCTAACTTGCTTGCCTTCGTCATTGGTCTCAAATTTCCAAAAACTATTTTCTGGACCAAAATTCATATAAAAAGCACCTTCTTCACTATAGAAGTAATCTGCCCATCGTGCGATTGCTTCGGGACTTTCAGCTTTACTAGTAATCGACAAGGTTGAACGCTGCATTCCTGAAGCTATAGGCACGACAGGTTCTTCCGAATAGTCCGAAGTAAGTGGCGCAAACATTGGATGTTTTAATCCATCAGCTTCGCTAGTTCCAACCGTAAAATATGAATAATAGTCTTGGAAAACACCTAAACGATCATTTTGACCTTTAGCTTTGACTTGCTCTTGAGCCTGACTATAAGTTTCTGGGTCTAACAATCCTTCTGTATAAAGCTTATGCATATATTCTAAAAAAGCTTTATAATTTTCGGTAATTGGTGTATAAACGGCTTTCCCATCCATATTTTCAATACCTAATTCTGTCAAACCAAAGGCCGCCATTAACCATGGACGTGAATTATCAAGCTGGACATCGACTAACGGAATCTCATCTTTCTTTCCATTTCCATTTGGGTCCTCATCTCGCATGCGAACTAATAAATCATAAAATTCATCAGTTGTCTTTGGTCGTTCTTTGACATTCAATGCTTCTAGCCACTCACCGTTGTACCACATCGGCCATCTTGGCCAAATAGAAGTCGAACGCGTTTGAATCGCTGGTAACGAATAAATATGTCCGTCAGGCGTTGTTAAAGATTTGCGAATATTCTCATTCTCATCCATTAACTTAGATAAGTTAGGCATATATTCGTCAATTAAGCTTTCTAGAGGAATCAAGGTACCTTGACCTCCGTACTCCATTTCCATTGAAGCCGTTAAATTATTGGAACTTGCCGCAAAAATTACATCTGGTAAATCCCCGCTAGCTAACGCTAAATTCAATTTAGTAGAAAAATCGGCATTAGGAGGTGTTGTGAATGTCCAATTAATACCAGTTTTTTCTGCATAGTCTTGGAAAAATGGCATATCTTTCCATTCAGCAACTCCAACATTCGGTCCCATCATTGAAAACGTTGTCTCTTCTTTAACAATCGGAAATCCTTTAGAAGTAACTTCTAGTGTTTCTTTGCTCTTTTCTTTATTGTTAGATGATTTTCCACATCCAGATAAAACGAGTGTGCCTAAAATGATACTTGAAAACATTAATATTAGTTGCTTCTTTTTCATTCTAATCCCCATCCTTAACTTAATGATGATGCTTCACTTACTCAACTTTTCCCCAACAATTATTTTTTCTTTAATTTGATCACAAAATTTTCCATGGTGTCATGTTTTTTACTAGCTAACATCACTTGATAGTATTCTGTCTCTTCCATCACCTCAATCATTTGTTCCCCAGTTAATACTTCACCTTCAAGGGCTAATGGTTTAGTCAGTAGTTCTTTAGGTATAGTGATACGTTCTGGCATGACTTGTTTTAAGCTTAATGGAATTAAATAGTATGCTTCTTCATTTTGAGTCATACGCCAGCCATTTAGTTCTGGAATACCTTCAACAATACGTGTGCCATATACCGCTTCACCGTTCTTAGATAACCAATTTCCCATGGCACTCATAATCGCTTCTTCTTCAGCAGTAAAGGTA